>CAYUXS010000009.1:15929-23381 GCA_964448915.1 uncultured Peptococcaceae bacterium | reverse complement strand
CTTGGGCAGGTTTTTTCCGCCGCAGGTTGTGTATGTGAAGGGGCGGTTCCGGAAGGGACGTGCAAATTTTTATTGTACCAGTGCCCACATTACCGGATTGATGTAGGGTTTGCAGGTGCGGCTAAAGACGGTGGGATTTCCGGTGATAATTGTGATTTTATACAGCTTAGGGAGGGCAGGTTTGCAGCCATATTAAGTGACGGGATGGGAACAGGGGCAGATGCTTCAAAACAGAGCATTTCGGTTATCCGGGTTATGCGGAGAATGATAGAAGCAGGCCTTGATCTCGAGGCTGCGGTGAAGTCAGTCAATGCGGTGCTTGCGTTAAAAAGCAGCGAAGAGTCTTTTGCTACCTTGGATATGTCGGTAATTAACTTAAACACGGGAGCGGCAGAGTTTGTAAAAATTGCCGCACCGCCCACCTATTTGATCCGGGGTGGAAAAGTCAAATCTATTCATGCGAATACATTGCCTGTAGGCATTTTAAATGATATTGAGGTCAGTATTACGGAAAAAAAATTAATTTCCGGCGATGTTGTGGTTATGTTGACTGACGGGGTATTGGATGCTTGTGCGGGTACACAAAATAAGGACAAATGGATTAATAACACCCTGCAGGAGTTGGACGGGTTGGAACCCAGGGAAATGGCCCAGCTATTATTGAAACTGGCCCAAACTTGTGAAGTTAATGCAGGCAAACCCGGCGACGATATGGCTGTGGTGGTAATTAAGATTGAAAAAGAGAACGTAATTGAGATGTCCAGGTAGTTCATTAACCCGGTATAGGATTTGAAACAGCAGGGAAAAAGGACTGTAATTACAGTCCTTTTTTAATGGGCCAAAACCTATAAAAGCTTAAAATAGAAGGATATTTTTACAGTTTCGTGGAATAGTTTTACCTAAAGAAAGGATTTTTTCCGGGTGGTGCTTTTTTGGATTTACTTTCCCAGGTTAAAGATACAATCGAAAAATACCGGATGATATTGCCGGGGGATTTGGTGCTGGTAGGGGTTTCCGGCGGCCCGGATTCGGTCACGCTGCTGCATGTACTAACCAGGCTTCAAAAGGATTTGAATTTTAAAGTCTATGCCGCTCATTTGGATCATATGTTCAGGGGAGAGGAATCCAAGGAAGATGCTGATTTTGTAGAAAGATTATGCAAAGAGTGGCGGGTGCCAATTGAGCGCCGCCAGTTGGATGTGCCAAAATATTTAAGCAAACACCATGTATCGGCTCAACAGGGCGCCAGGAATGTCAGGTACCGCTTTTACCTGGATATTGCCGGAAAAATCGGTGCCACCAAAGTTGCTTTGGGGCATCATGCCGGTGATCAAGCAGAAACTGTATTAATAAACCTTATTAGAGGTACCGGTCTAAAAGGCCTTAAAGGCATCCCTCCGGTAAGAGAGGGCTTTTTTATCCGGCCCTTGCTGGAAGTAAAAAAAGAAGACATTGCAAATTATTGCCAAGAGCACAACCTGCCTTACCGGATAGATTCATCCAACTTAAAAACCGTATATTTAAGAAACAGGATCAGGCTTGAGCTTATGCCCCTATTGGAGCAGCATTATAACTCAGGGATTGCCTGTTCCTTGCTTCGTTTATCTGAGATAATAAGGGATGAAGATGACTATCTTGACACCTTGGCTGTAAATGTATTAAATGATGTTACCGAAAAAAGAGAAGAGGAAAGTATTATCCTTAACTTAAAAAAGCTGCAGTTGCAGCCAACGGCAATTAAACGCCGGGTTATTCTGTTAGCCTATGGCACTTTGGCAAAAGAAAGAAATGTTTTGTCTTATGAACATGTTTTTAAAGTGCTGGAGGCGATTAAAAAAAAGAATGCCAAAATCCAACTGCCAAACGGGGTTATGCTAATTATAAGGTATGGATTATTGGAAATGACTAAGAGTACAATCAGGCATCAGGTACCTTTTTACCAGTATAAATTAAATATCCCCGGTGTTACTTTTATACCTGAAATCAATAAAAGTATTGTTACAGAAGTACTGGAAAACGGACGTGCTCTAAAACCAACTGAATATTCAGAATTTGAGGCTTTGGTAGATTTGGATAAGATACGGGAACCGTTAATAGTGAGGAAAAGACAGGACGGGGATGTTTTCTTCCCTTTAGGTGCAGGCGGGAAAATGAAATTAAAGAAATTTTTTATTAACCTAAAGGTGCCCCGGGAGCATAGGGATTATGTGCCGGTTGTCTTGTCTGGGGAGGATATTGTATGGGTTGCCGGTTTCCGGCCGTCCGAAACGTTCAAGGTTTCTCAAACTACCAAAAAATGTTTAATGATCAGCCTGGTCGAGGATCAGTACTATTAATATTGGCAATTTATTGAAAGACTAATGGCCGTGTGATAAAATACGCATTATGGTTCTTTTGTTTAGACTGACAAAGGGGTGTGGCTTTGTTGAACAAGGTCCTGAAAAACCTTAGTATTTACCTGTTGATTGTTTTGGTCATTGTAGCATTGATCAAATATACTTCGCCGCCGGCTGTTACCCCTCAAAAGATACGTTACGATCAGTTTATAAATATGGTTAATCAAGGGGAAATAGCAAGAGTAACCATTCAGGCGGGGGATAACACCAGTCATATATTGGCGGAAAGAAAGGATGGCACCCAGATTGAGACCCAGGGTCCGCAACCTGATACAAGGCTGCAGGGACTGCTGGAGTCTAAGGCGGTTGAATACCAGTTTGAACCGCCTGCTCAACCAGGGTGGTGGACGGGTTTATTAACCAGCCTGTTGCCAATCCTTATTTTTGTATTGCTGTTCTTTTTCCTCATGCAACAAACCCAAGGGGGCGGCAACCGTGTAATGTCATTTGGCAAAAGCCGCGCGAGAATGGTTTCCGATGACAAGAAAAAAGTTACCTTTGATGATGTAGCCGGTGCCGATGAGGTTAAGGAGGAATTGGAGGAGCTTGTTGAGTACCTGAAAAGCCCTAAGAAATTCAGTGAATTAGGGGCGAAGATACCCAAGGGAGTGCTTCTTTACGGCCCGCCGGGTACCGGTAAAACCTTGCTGGCCAGGGCTGTGGCCGGAGAAGCCGGCGTTCCCTTTTTCACCATCAGCGGCTCCGATTTCGTTGAGATGTTTGTTGGTGTCGGTGCTTCAAGGGTTCGGGACTTGTTTGAACAAGCCAAAAAAAATTCCCCTTGCATTGTTTTTATTGATGAAATAGATGCTGTCGGCCGGCAGAGGGGAGCCGGTTTAGGTGGCGGTCATGATGAGCGCGAACAAACCCTGAACCAGTTGCTGGTTGAAATGGATGGCTTTGCAGCCAATGAAGGGATAATCATAATCGCAGCCACTAACCGCCCGGATATCTTGGACCCGGCGCTACTGCGCCCGGGCCGTTTTGACCGGCAGATAGTTGTTGATGTGCCGGATCTTAACGGCCGTAAAGAAATACTTAAAGTACACACCAGGGGCAAACCTTTATCTCAAGATGTGGATTTGGAAGTATTGGCTCGCCGGACTCCCGGATTTACAGGGGCGGATTTGGCGAACATGGTGAATGAGGCGGCACTTTTGGCTGCAAGGTTTGACAAGCGCGAAATAGGAATGAGTGAACTGGAAAATTCTATTGAACGGGTAATTGCAGGCCCTGAAAAGAAATCCAAGGTAATCAGTGATAAAGAAAAGAAGCTGGTATCTTACCATGAAGCAGGCCATGCTTTGGTCGGGTACCTGCTGCCCAATACTGACCCGGTGCATAAGGTATCGATTATACCCAGGGGGCGCGCCGGGGGTTATACACTCCTGCTCCCAAAAGAGGACCGGTATTATATGACCAAGTCTCTCTTGTTGGATCAGGTAACCATGCTTTTAGGAGGCCGTGTGGCCGAAGCCGTGGTTCTCGGGGAAATTAGTACCGGTGCCCAAAATGATTTGGAGAGGGCTACTGAAATAGTCAGGCGTATGATTATGGAATACGGCATGAGTGACAGCCTGGGCCCCATGACCTTTGGCAGGAAACAAGAGACAGTTTTCCTTGGGCGGGATTTGGCCAGGGACAGGAACTATGGTGAAGAAGTGGCAACTGCCATTGATAAAGAGGTCAAGGATATAATTGAAAAGTGCTATAACCGTGCCAAAGAAATCCTGGAGAAGTACATGAGCACCCTGCACCGCATTGCGGAAAAATTAATGGAGAAAGAAACCATTGAAGCAGCCGAGTTTGAAGAGTTAATGAAAGAATGCGGGGTTGAAAAGGCAAAAATATAAAAAATAAAGTTACAGGAAATAAATATTCTTGCATTGCAGTGGTTAAGGAGGAGTCGTTATATGGAAAGAACTTATTTAATGATAAAGCCTGATGGTGTTCAAAGGGGTTTGGCCGGTGAAATTATCAGCCGGTTTGAAAAAAAAGGACTTAAAATAGTAGGTTTGAAAATCCTGCAGATCAGCAGGCAGCTTGCTGAGGAGCACTATAAGGAACATAAGGATAAGCCTTTTTTTGGTTCATTAGTGGACTACATTACTTCCGGCCCGGTAGTGGCTATGGTATTGGAAGGCAAGGATGCAATTTCTACGGCCAGGGATATGATGGGGGCAACCAACCCTTTAAAGGCGGCTCCCGGTACAATAAGGGCAACTTACGGTATGGATTTGGGCAGGAATATTATTCATGGATCTGATTCACCCGAGAGTGCTGCCAGGGAGATATCCATATTTTTCCGCCCCGATGAGTTGGTGGATTATTCAAGGGCCCTGGATCAATGGATTTACGAGTAATATATAATGAATACGGAAAGGAGCACACAGGATAATGCCGTATGATCCCACAAAAATGAAAGACTATGAAATTGCTGAAGCGGCTGAAGCCAACATGCCGACACCGGATGAATGGCGGGAAAAGTTGGGGCTTCAAAAGGATGAAGTAATACCTTACGGGCGGATCTGCAAGCTTGATTTTATGAAAATTATCGAAAGGTTAAAGGATAAGCCCGACGGTAATTACATTAATGTCACCGCAATCACCCCGACACCCCTGGGTGAAGGTAAGACCACCACTACCATGGGATTGGTAGAAGGCTTGGGCAAAAGGGGTAAAAATGCCGGGGCGGCTATCCGGCAGCCCTCCGGAGGGCCTACTATGAACGTCAAAGGGACGGCAGCCGGGGGCGGCAATGCTTTAGCCATACCAATGACTGAGTTTTCCTTGGGCCTTACCGGAGATATTAATGATATTATGAATGCACATAACTTGGCCATGGTTGCCTTAAATGCCAGGATGCAGCATGAACGGAATTATGATGATGCTGAGTTGGCTAAACGTAACCTGCGGCGTTTGGATATAGACCCCACCAATGTTGAAATGGGTTGGGTAATAGATTTTTGTGCCCAGGGCTTGCGCAACATTATTATGGGTATCGGCGGGAAAATGGACGGCTATATGATGAAGTCCAAATTCGGCATTGCCGTAAGCTCTGAAATCATGGCCATTCTTGCTGTAGCGTCCGATCTAAAGGACTTAAGGGAAAGGATAGGCAAAATAATTGTTGCTTATGATAAAAAGGGGAATCCTGTTACCACAGAAGATTTGGAGGTAGCAGGGGCAATGACCGCTTTTATGCGCAATGCAATTAACCCTACTTTGATGAGCACTGTGGAATACCAGCCGGTATTGGTACATGCCGGGCCCTTTGCCAACATTGCCATCGGGCAGTCTTCAATTATCGCGGACCGCATAGCATTGAAGATGTTTGATTATAATGTCACTGAAAGCGGTTTTGCTGCCGACATAGGTTTCGAAAAATTCTGGAATGTTAAGTGCCGTTTTAGTGGTTTGAAGCCCAATGTTTCAGTTATTACAGCTACCATCAGGGCCCTGAAGATGCATGGCGGCGGGCCAAAAGTTGTTGCCGGAAGGCCTTTGCCCCATGAATATGTTAAGGAAAATGTAGAGTTGGTAGAAAAGGGCTGTGAAAACCTAATTCACCATATTAACATAGTAAGAAAATCCGGCATCAATCCGGTAGTTTGTATAAATGCTTTCTATACTGATACTAAAGAGGAAATAGCTGTAGTCCGCAGGGCTGCCGAATCTGCGGGCGCACGCTGCGCCGTATCCGAGCATTGGCTCAAAGGCGGGGACGGCGCCCTTGAACTGGCGGATGCTGTTATTGATGCCTGCAATGATAAAGTAGATTTTAAATTCCTCTATCCCCTTGACATGCCTCTCCGTCAACGGGTTGAAGTAATTGCTAAAGAGGTTTATGGTGCCGATGGCGTATCCTGGACACCCGAGGCCGAGGCCAAAGCTAAAATGCTTGAGGAAAATCCGGAATACAAAGACTTTGCGACAATGATGGTAAAAACCCACCTTAGCTTAAGCCATATGCCGGAAGCCAAGGGGGTTCCCAAAGGCTGGATATTGCCCGTCCGGGACGTTCTAATCTTTGCCGGTGCAAAATTCCTTTGCCCAATGACCGGCACAATAAGCTTAATGCCCGGTACCAGTTCTGATCCGGCCTTCCGTAGGATCGATGTTGATACTGAAACCGGTAAAGTGTTGGGATTATTCTAACTTTATTACTTGGAATATAGTAGTGGCGGCCGATGAATGGCCGCCACTTGCGTTTCAGCTTATTTTGCAAATACATGCCGGCCAATTTGCATGATGACCGGCCTTTGCCATACCCATTTACTTTTGGCAGTCTTCGGGTTCCAGTAATAAAGGCAGCCATTGGTAGGATCTTTGCCTTTTAAAGCCTCTTCGGCAGCTTTGTAGGAATCTTGGCTGGTTTTTCGCTTGTACTGGCCGTTGGATACCGCTTCAAATGCGTTGGGTTGGTAGATAACTTTTATTAGGTCATTGGGGAATTCGTCACTTTCCAGGCGGTTGACTATAACCGCCCCGACGGCTAACTTGCCGATATAAGGCTCACCGGCTGCTTCACCCTCAATAACTTGGGCCATAAGTTCAAAATCTGAACGATTAATTGTTCCCCTGGACACTTGATTATTATTAAATTGGTCCCTGGTTATTGCAGGCTTCTTTTCTTGCTGCGCTTTAACCGCGTTTTGCTGTGAAGCCACAGTAAATGTAAGTATAGTAATAAAAACTAATATTAATGTAAGGCAAGCTGGAAAATAATTCTTACATATGTTTTTTGATATCAAACAATGTATTTTTCTAAAAGTATTATTGTTTAATAGTTTGATTTTGTTTTTAGTATATTTGTTCTTTATTAATTTACTAAATCGGAAAAACAAATTTAAGATAATATCATCTCCTTTAATGTCTATTATTGGTTCAAGTTCGTATTATAAGTTAGTGCTCTAATAAATGTCAAAGGTAAATATTAGAAATTTAATGTTAAATATTACATATTAATTTTAAGGTTAATTTTTATATTAAGTATTGCTATAGTGTTTCGCGGGTAATTTATGTTGTGCAATATAATGAAGACGGATATAATAAA
>CAYUXS010000009.1:0-15919 GCA_964448915.1 uncultured Peptococcaceae bacterium | reverse complement strand
AAAACCACATTCTTAATGAGAGTGAAGGTGGCGGCATGAGTGTTAGAAATGTTGTTATATTAAACAAAGAACAAGCCATTAAAGAGATAGCATCGGTGGGTGCAGACAAAACCGGGGTTTTATGGATGGCGCCAAAAGCGGTACATAGAGTTTTAAAAATCTCCGGAGTGTCATCAAAACAGGCAAGTATTATCAAACAGGAAATGCTGAGTAAAGGGGGAGAGGCTGCGGTATCCAGGGGGGTCATAGATTGTTCCGAGGAAAAAGGCTCGATACTGGTTATGGGTACCATTAAACAATTTGAAGATTTGACGGCAAAACTTAAAATCCAGCCTTTTGGGCTCCCCTCTATAGCCAAGCAAATCAACGAAGTCCTCAGAAACCTAGAAGGCCGGAAGCCTTTTGAAATGGAATGCCGGGGTAAGACATTAAGTATTGGGAAACGCACGCTGGTTATGGGTATTTTAAATGTTACGCCGGATTCATTTTCCGATGGCGGCAAGTATCTTGACCCTGAAAAAGCTGTCAACCATGCGTTGCGCCTTCAAGAGGAGGGGGCCGATATTCTCGATCTTGGGGCTGAGTCAACCCGTCCGGGGCATCAAGCTGTGGAGGCGGAAGAAGAGATTAAGAGGCTGCTGCCGGTTTTGTCCAGGTTGGTCAGGGAGCTGGATATCCCAATTTCGGTAGACACCTCCAAGGCCCGGGTAGCTGAAAGGGCACTGGAGGAAGGTGCCCACATTATTAATGACCAGTGGGGATTGCAAAGTGATCCCGAGATGGCCAATGTGGTGGCTCGCTACAATGCCCCTGTAATTATCATGCATAACCAGCATGGTACCCGGTATGACAGTGATTTGATGGATTCTATAATTGAATTTTTCAGGAGGAGCCTTGTCCTGGCTGAAAAAGCGGGTATAGAGCGGAATAAAATAATAATCGATCCCGGTATTGGTTTTGGCAAAACTATGGAACAAAACCTTGAGGTTTTACGCAGGCAAAGGGAGTTGGATTGTCTGGGCTTACCGGTATTGCTGGGCACATCACGCAAATCAACCATCGGGAAAGTGCTGGACCTGCCGGTGGATCAAAGAGTGGAGGGAACCGGTGCCACCGTTGCCATTGGTATTGCCAATGGTGCAGATATAGTAAGAGTTCATGATGTTAAAGAGATGGTCAGGGTATCACGCATGTCCGATGCTATTATCCGTTCCGGTGGGGGTGTGCAAAATGGATAAAATTATTCTGAAAGGTATGAAGTTCTATGGTTACCACGGTGTATTCCCCCAAGAGAAGGAGAAGGGCCAGGTTTTTGAGGTTGACCTGCAATTATACCTTGATTTGAAAACTGCCGGAAATAATGACGACTTAAGCTGCACAGTGGATTATGCCGGTGTTTTTGAAATGGTCAAAACTGTAGTTAAGCAAGGCCCATATAACCTTATTGAGACTGTGGCAGAAAAAATATCTTCAGTTATTATGGCAAGCTATCCACGGGTTAAAAAAATAATTGTTACCGTAAAAAAACCTTCAGCCCCTTTAGACGGCGCCTTTGATTATATGGCTGTGGAGATTTTAAGGGAGAGGGAAGTTTAATGAACCGGGCTAAGCAAAAGGCTTTTATAGGTGCCGGTTCAAACCAGGGAGATAAAGTGCAAAATATAAACCGGGCACTTGAATTATTAAATAGCAACCCTGCCGTATCTTTGTTAAAGGTGGCTTCATTATACAAGACTGAACCTGTTGGTTATACGCAGCAAGATTGGTTTGTAAATACTGTTGCGGAGATTGAAACAAGTTTAAACCCCAGGGAACTGCTTGATTTACTTATGTCCATAGAAAGGAAAATGGGCAGGCGCAGGCTGATCCGTTGGGGCCCCAGGAACATAGATTTGGACATCCTTCTATATGATACTTTAACTATTAAAGAGCCTGATTTGGAGATACCTCATCCCAGGTTAACAGAACGTGCTTTTGTAGTGGTCCCTTTAGCTGAAATCTATCCTGATCTAATCCTGCCGGGAGGCTTTACAGCTTCGGAACTTGGGGCCAAGCTGCAAAAGGAACAGCAAGTAGTAAAGTTAAGCTCCGGTAATAAATAACCTGTTAAATATAAAAACAATTATTGCCGCTGCGCAAAAATGTTGAATTATTCCCTCAACTAAGCTATACTATTATGGTTAAAGGAGGACGGTATCCCTAAGGGAACTGTACCATGACCAGGAATTATTTAAAATTAAACACCCGCTTGGATCCGGGTTGGACCGAGACGGCAGGACACGCTTTGAGCTAAAGCCTTCGGTTATGACTTGGAGGCTTTTTGTTTTTGGAAGGGGCCCTCAGTATGATTATTTGTGAAACAAAAAGAGAGATAAGGGATTTCCTGCGCAGTCAAGCCACTAAAGGTACGGTAGGTTTTGTGCCTACCATGGGTTACCTGCATGACGGCCATCTGTCTTTGATTGATATGGCCAGAAAAGACTGTGATCTTGTAGTGGCCAGCATTTTTGTGAATCCTATCCAGTTTGGGCCACAAGAGGATTTCGCAGAATACCCAAGGGATTTTGACAGGGACAGCAAATTGCTGGAAGAGCATGGTGTGGATGCTCTTTTCTACCCTTCGGTGAGTGAAATGTATCCTAATGGTTTTTCTACTTACGTGGATGTCACCGGCCTTACCGGCTGCCTTTGCGGGAAATCAAGGCCGGGCCATTTTAGGGGTGTAGCTACGGTAGTAACCAAGCTGTTTAATATTATCCGTCCGGACCGGGCCTATTTCGGGCAGAAAGATGCCCAGCAGGTATTGGTTATAAAAAGGATGGTAGAAGATCTTGATCTGGACATAGAGATAATTACCGCGCCTATAGTGCGGGAAAAAGACGGGTTGGCCATGAGCTCAAGAAATGTCTACTTAACTCCCGAACAGAGGGCACTGGCCCCCGGGCTATACCAAAGCCTGCAAAATGCAGCCCGGTTGGTGGCCGGGGGGGAGCGGGACGTTAGGAAACTCGAGGCTATAGTAAAAGATGACATATCCCGGATTAAAGGGGCAGAAATAGATTACGTGGAAATCAGGACCCTGTCCAACCTCGAGAAAGAAGAAGTATTGGAATCGCCTTCATTATTGGCTATAGCAGTTAGGTTTGGGCAAACCAGGCTTATCGATAATATAATTCTGGGGGTATAAATTTGTTTCTGACAATGTTTAAATCCAAGATTCACCGTGCTTATGTCACAGAGGCAAACTTAAATTATATGGGCAGTATTACTATAGATAAGGAATTGATGGAGGCTGCCCAATTGCTGCCTAATGAAAAAGTCCAGGTTGTAAACGTGAATAATGGTGCCAGGCTGGAAACTTATGCTATACCGGGTGCGCCCGGTTCTGGTACAATATGCCTTAACGGAGCCGCTGCCCGGTATGCCCAGGCAGGCGACAGTGTTATTATTATTTCCTATGCCTTGATGACCTGTGAAGAAGCTGCAGCCTTTCAACCGACGGTTGTATTGGTTGATGACAAAAATAAAATTGCCGAGATCCGGCTGGGCGAAAATCATGGGGACACAAACCTGTAAAGAAGGAGACTATTTATATGGATAAAATTAAGCAGCTCTCCATGGAAATAGAGCAGTTGAAGAAACAAAAAAATGCTGTAATCCTGAGCCATTTTTATCAGCGGCCTGAAATACAGGAAATAGCTGATTTTGTTGGTGATTCGCTGGAACTTGCCAGAAAAGCTGCCGCTACCGATGCGGATGTTATTGTATTTTGCGGGGTTCACTTTATGGCTGAGAGTGCTGCCATATTATCACCGGAAAAAATTGTGCTTTTGCCTGAAATAAATGCCGGTTGCCCTATGGCTGATATGGTTGACGCCGAATCTCTCAGGCATAAAAAAAGCCAGATGCCCGGGGCTGTAGTAGTCTGTTATGTAAACACCAGCGCCGAGGTTAAGGCCGAATGCGATATTGCCTGTACTTCCGCCAATGCAGTTAAAGTAATTAATTCAATACCTAAGGAACGCCCCATCCTTTTTGTGCCGGACAAAAACCTGGGAAGGTACGTAGCCGCCCAGGCCGGCAGGGACAACCTTACTGCGTGGGAAGGCTTTTGCGTTACCCATGATTTACTGACTAAAAGTCAGTTGGCAAAAGTAAAGGAAGAACACCCCGGGGCATTGGTTTTGGCACACCCGGAATGCCGGCCCGACGTGGTGGCTATGGCCGATGTAGTAGCCAGCACCTCGGGCATGCTTAAATATGCTGAGGAAAGTACCCACAAAGAGTTCATTATTTGTACGGAAAAAGGGATTATGCACCAATTTAAAAAAAGGTGCCCGGATAAAATATTTTACCATGCGTCTGAAAAAATGGTCTGTCCCAACATGAAAGCTACAACTTTAGAGAAGGTGCACCGCAGTTTGCTTACAATGGAACCGCGGGTTACGGTGCCGGCAGGTATTCGTGAAAAAGCATTGAAATCATTGGAGTTAATGTTAGCCACGGTATAGCATCGTTTCCGGCAGGAGGAATTATTTTGAAACCCGATTATTTAGTTAATTTTGATACTGCCAAGTTACCTCAGGAGTACTGTGATTATGTTATTTTGGGCAGTGGGATTGCCGGGTTGTTTACTGCTTTAACGGCCAGCAAGCATGGGCAAAAGGCCGTGGTTATAACCAAGCAGGATATTGACGACAGCAACACCGACAAAGCCCAAGGGGGTATAGCTGCTGCTTTGGATACCTCCGATTCGCCTGAACTGCATTTTAGCGATACATTAATGGCCGGTGACGGCCTTTGCGACCACAATGCGGTTAGAATACTGGTAAATGAAGGGCCGGACAGGGTTCTTGACTTGATTGAAATGGGGGCGCAGTTTGATTATAAAAACGGGGAATTGGCCCTGACCAGAGAGGGTGCCCACAGCCGCCGCCGGATTCTTCATGCCAGCGGTGACGCTACCGGTGCTGAAATACAAAGGGTATTGTCCAATCGGGTCAAAGAAGACCCTAATGTAAAGGTTTTGAAAAAACACATGGCGGTTGATCTTTTAGTATCGGAAAATACCTGCCATGGTGTTTTGGTTTATTGCCATGAAACCGGTAAAATGAAAGTTTTCCGGGGTGCTGCGGTTATTCTGGCTACCGGTGGGCTTGGCATGGTATATGAGTATAGTACAAACCCCGAAGTGGCAACCGGGGATGGCCTGGCAATGGCATACCGTGCAGGGGCTGAACTGATGGATATGGAGTTTATCCAGTTTCATCCCACAGTTCTTAGTTTGCCCGGAGCCCCAAGGTTTTTAATTTCCGAGGCGGTAAGGGGAGAAGGTGCATATTTGCGCAACCGCTTTGGTGAGCGGTTTATGCCCAGATACCACGATTTGGCGGAGTTGGCTCCCCGGGACATTGTAGTCAGGGCAATTCTTACGGAATTGGCTGCTACCGCATCGGAAAAAGTTTTCCTTGACCTTACACATATGCAGCCTGATTTAATTAAAGAAAGATTTCCTACCATAAGTCGTACTTGTGCCCGTTATGGCTTGGATATTACCAAGGATCCCATCCCGGTGGCTCCGACAGCCCACTATATGATGGGCGGGGTCAAAACCAACCTTAACGGTGAGACAAGCATCCGGGGGCTTTATGCTTGTGGAGAGGTAGCTTGTGTAGGAGTGCACGGGGCAAACCGGTTGGCCAGCAATTCCTTGCTTGACGGGTTGGTTTTTGGGCATCGCATAGTTAATTGCGTTAAAAAATACCGGTTGGGCAATCCGTTAAAGGATATAGAGTTTTCTTGTGACTGGCTTAGAAGCAAAGAGGTGGATTTGGAGAGTATCTACCGGGAACTTAGAAGCACAATGAATAAATATGTAGGTCCGGTAAGGACGGAGCAAGGTTTGGCTAAAGCCTTGTCTTTTATCAATTCATATGATTATTTAAAAGGTATTGAAGCTAAAAGCTTAAGAGCAATGGAAATTAGGAATATGCTTGAGGTGGGGGGCTTGATTGCGCAGTTTGCCATAATCCGCACCGAGAGCAGGGGCAGCCATTACCGGCTGGATTACCCCCATTCTTTGGATAGCTGGAAGAAGCATGTTATAATAAGAAAATAAATTTGCAACCTGGAGGTTGGGAATTGATCGGCATAAATCCTTTACTGTTGAAAGATATTATTCGCAGGGCATTAAATGAAGATATCGGTACCGGTGATATAACAACTCAAAGTATCATTCCCGAAAATTATATTACAACGGGCTTTATCAGGGCTAAGGAGCCGGGTATAATCGCGGGGCTTTATGTGGCCAGGGAAGTATTTTGGCAATTAAACCCTGATATTTTTTTTCAACCCAGGTTAAAAGACGGGGAGCCGGTTGAAGCAGGACAGGTCGTGGCCAGGGTTGAGGGTGATGCAAGAGCTATTTTAACCGGGGAAAGAGTGGCTTTGAATTTTCTTCAAAGAATGTCCGGGATTGCCACCCGTACAAATTACCTGTCTAAGCTAATCAAAGGCTATAAAGCAAAGCTGGTTGATACCAGAAAAACAACCCCGGGCCTTAGAGTATTGGAAAAGTATTCAGTCAGGATTGGCGGGGGTTACAATCACCGTTTTGGCCTTTATGACGCCATCCTGATTAAGGATAATCATATAAAGGTATCAGGCAGCATAGCTGCTGCCATAAAAAGAGCCAGGTCTATGGCTCCCTTTTCTATGTCCATTGAGGTGGAAGTGGAAGATTTGGCCGGCTTGGAAGAAGCCATAAATGCCGGTGCCAACATAGTGATGTTGGATAATATGGATTATGGTACGATAAAAAAAGCCGTTAAACTGGCAGCAGGCCGGGTATTAATAGAAGCTTCCGGGGGTATTGATGAGAGCACTATCCAACAGGTAGCCAGGGCTGGAGTGGATTTTATTTCGGTGGGGAGTTTGACTCATCATATAAAATCATTGGATCTGAGCCTTGACGTTGGCGAGTTGAAACCTATGCCAAAATTAAAAATTCAGACCACTGACAGTGATTAGCAATTGCGTTTCGCCGCCTTAACAGGCGGTTTATTATTTACACGCTATGTTAACCCAAGCAACAAGTATGGTTGACAATGCTTCTGCCGTATTTTATTATTTATGTGGTGAATGGGTTTTGAACAAGGCGGATATTTTAAACCTATTAAAAAAACACAGCCCGGAGTTTTTATCCGGGCAGGAAATATGCAATATTATGGGTGTTTCCAGGACTGCTGTTTGGAAACATATAAAATCCCTGAGAGAGGAGGGTTACTCAATAGAGGCGGCCCCCAGGTCGGGCTATCGATTGTTGGGCTCTCCTGATTATTTGTATCCCCAAGAAATCCGGCATGGGCTGGCTACAAAAAATATAGGAAAAAAAATTTATTATTTTAAAAAAACAGTATCGACCAATCAGGAGGCCAGGAAGCTGGCTTCCAAAGGTGCTCCTCACGGCACTTTGGTAGTTGCCGAGGAACAATGGGAAGGCAAGGGAAGGCTCGGCAGGGGCTGGTTTTCACCGGAGAAAGCAGGAATCTGGTGTACTTTGGTGCTACGCCCGGAAATAAGCCCCGGGGAAGCGCCCCCGGTTACTATGCTGGCAGCAGTAGCGGTTGCAGTTTCAGTTGAAAAGGTTACAGGCATCAGGTTGGGGATAAAATGGCCTAATGATTTATTGTATGAAGGGAAAAAAACCTGTGGGATTTTAACCGAGATGAGTGCTGAGATGGATAAGGTCAATTACTTGTTGGTAGGAACCGGGATCAACGTTAATCTTAACCTGGAGGATTTTCCTGCGGAATTAAGGGATATAGCTACTTCCTTAAGTATTATCAAAAAAGCCGGTATTTCCAGGCAGGAATTAATAAAACAATACCTCTGGGAATTTGAATATTACTATAACAAGTGGTTGGACTTTGGGTTTGAACATATTTTAGAGGAATGGAAAAAAAGGTGTGTCAGTCTTAACCGCCCCGTGCTGGTCAGCACATCGAAAGAGGCATGGGAAGGTTGGGCTGAAGATGTGGACAGTGAGGGCGCATTGATTCTTCGCTTGAAGGATGGCAGCCTAAAGTGCTTTATATCCGGGGAAGTAACCTTGCGTGAAAAGTGACGGTATCCTGTATGGATTGAAGATTTATTTATTTTAGTTAAATGGTTAACCTGAAATAGTTATTGGGTTAACATTGTTATTTGTTGAGGAGGGTAAAAATGTCTCAAAACCAGGCTCAAAATTTAAGAATGACCGTATTTACTTCACTTTTTACTGCATTGATAATTATCGGTAGTTATTTAAGCTTTCCAATACCCCTAAGCCCGGTGCCGCTGGTATTGTCAGATTTTTTTGTTTTACTTGCGGGTTTCTTTTTAGGCCCGGCCTGGGGTGCTGCCGCTGTAGCAATGCTGCTTTTTTTAGGGGCCATTGGCCTTCCCGTTTTTGCAGGTGGGAAAGCAGGATTGGCTGTACTTTTCGGGCCTACTGGGGGATTCTTGATTGGATTTGTATTTTGTGCACTGGTGGTGGGTTTAATTGCCGGCAGGGGCAGGCCGTCAGTTTTAAAAGATATTGTTGCCCTAATTGCCGGGAATGTTTTGATTTATTCCTTGGGAGTGCCCTGGCTGATGCTTGTATTGAAGGTTGCTTGGGGAAAGGCATTGGCGGTAGGCCTCATACCGTTTTTGCCGGGAATAATAATCAAGTCGGTTGCAGCTTTCGGACTGGTTCGTATCCTTCGCCCAAAGTTCCATAAATTATTAAATGACTAAACAGGAGTTTAAAACAATGTTTTTTCAAACCGTAAACCTTACTCACAAATTTGCCGATGGAACTGTGGCCATCAAGGATATAAACTTATCTATTGAAGAAGGGGAATTCATTATTATTGCCGGGCCTAACGGTTCAGGGAAAACAGTGCTGGCAAGGCATTTCAACGGGCTTTTACTGCCTACCGGAGGCCATGTTTTATTATATGGTGAACCTATAACAAAAGATTTAACCAGGACCCGCCGGCATATAGGCCTGATCTTTCAAAACCCGGACAACCAGATAGTTGGGCAGACTGTGGCCGAGGATGTGGGTTTTGGTCCGGAGAACTTGAAATTGCCGCCCGGTGAAGTTAAGAAGGTAGTTGACAGTGCGCTTGAGGCGGTAGGTCTAATGGGGCTTGCAGGGCAAAGGCCACAACTGCTGTCCGGCGGGCAGAAGCGTAAATTGGCAGTGGCCGGGGTTTTAGCCATGAGGCCTAAAATGATTGTATTTGATGAGCCTTTTACCGGCCTTGATTACCCGGGAGTCATACAAGTATTGAAACAATTGGTTGCACTTCACCAAGACGGCCATACCATTGTAGTAATTACTCATGAACTGGAAAAAGTGCTGGCACATGCCGGCAGACTTATTGTATTAGATAAAGGGAGGATTGTTTTGGACGGGCCGCCGGACGAAGTATTCCATCAGGTTGAGCAGTTCGGTATCCGGAAGCCTTATTGCGGTGATGGAGGGGTTGAAGCACTGACATGGCTCAAATAATGGTTTTTCATTACCTTCATAGGGATTCAATCCTGCACCGCATGGACGTACGGGTAAAACTGATTTGCCTTGCGATATTAAGTGTCACTATTGGCTTTGCTTCTTCGGCGGCTGATTTTTGCCTTCTGGCAATTACGGCAGCTGCTGCTGTGGGATTATCGCAATTACCGGCAAAAAAAATTATAAGTGAAATCAAATTATTTATTTTTTTAATCGTGACGGTAATGATTGTACATGCCGTCAGCATACCGGGAAAAAGCCTTCCGTTGCTGCCTTGGTTATCGCAGGAAGGGATCGTTTCGGGTTTTGTATTTGCCTGGCGGATATTTTTAGTTATTACTTTATGTGTTATCCTTACCGGGACAACTTCCCTTATTGCTATTGGGAATGCGGTAGAATGGTTTTTTTGCCCGATCCCTTTCATTCCTGAAACCAGGGTGGCCACTATGATCAACCTGACATTTGTTTTAATACCGTTAATATTTGATCAGGCTGCAGAAATGATTGAAGCCCAGAAAGCCCGGTGCATCGACAACAGGAAGAACCCTGCCAGGAAGGTAAGGTACCTTGCTCTGCCCCTTTTGCTTCAAACTTTTCAGCGAGCGGGTGAATTGGCGATGGCTATGGAAGCCCGTTGTTATTCTGAAGATCGTACGCGACCGGTTTTTCATACCGGAAAATGGGATTGGGTTGTTATGTTGTTTACAGGGCTGGTTGCGTTGTTTGTCATCGGCCTTGATTTGTTTTAAACTAATTAATGATGCCGCCTGCAGGTTTTACATGCTGTTGCAGTTGCCTGCAGCCTTTGTTAAAATGGCAGGGAAAGGGTGGGGCTTATGCTGCTAGCTTTTGATGTGGGGAATACCAATATTATCATCGGGGTATATAAAGGGAGAGAACTGGTTGATCATTGGAGGGTATCAACTAACGCCCAACGTACCGCTGATGAGCATGCGGTTTTATTGAAATCGTTATTTGAAGGTGTTGGTCTCTCTTTTGATATGTTCGACGGGATTATTGTGTCGTCTGTTGTCCCGCCTTTAATGTTAACTCTAAAAACATTGTCAGAGAAATATTTTGGTGTTTCTCCCCTGGTTGTGGGGGCTGGTATAAAAACCGGTATTAAGATTAAGTTTGAAAATCCCAGGGAAATTGGTGCCGACCGGATTGTCAATGCCGTTGCCGGGTATGAGCTATACGGCGGGCCGCTGATAATTGTTGACTTTGGCACTGCCACCACTTTTTGTGCCATTACTGAGCAAGGCGAATATTTGGGAGGGGCAATTGCTCCCGGTATAGGCATATCCACCGAAGCTTTATTTGTCAGGGCTGCCAAGCTGCCCAGGGTGGAGCTGGCAAAGCCTCCTTTTGTTATAGGAAAGAATACCGTTAGCAGCATGCAATCAGGCATTATATACGGTTTTGCCGGCCAGGTAGAGGCTATTGTTTCCAGGATGAAAAAAGAACTTTGCGGCAACCCTACTGTTATAGCCACCGGGGATATGGCAGGCTTAATAGCGGAGGAAGCAGTTATTATTGATAAAGTTGATCCTTTGCTGACTTTAAAAGGTTTACAAATCTTGTATGAAAGGAACCAAGGATAACAGGGATATGGAGATTGCCGGCATTAAGTTGCCAAACCAAGTGATTTCCGCCCCTATGGCCGGAATTACCGATAGGGCATTCCGCATACTTGCCAGGGAGGCTGGTTGTGGCCTGGTCTATACCGAGATGGTCAGTGACCAGGCTTTAATTTATGGCAATTCAAAAACCGATACTATTTTAAATATTGAAGGTGAGCAGGGCCCTTTATCTGTGCAGATTTTCGGAAGCAAACCTGAATATATGGAAAAAGCGGCAGTTTTAGTGGCAGAAAGAAAACCGGAGCTGATAGATATAAATATGGGTTGCCCCACTCCAAAGATAGTAAAAAACGTGGAAGGGGCCGCTCTTATGAGAAACCCTGGGTTGGCCCTGGATATCGTCCGTGCAGTTATTGCGGCCGTGAAGGTTCCTGTTACGGTCAAACTGAGAATGGGATGGGACGAAAATCATATTAATGTTGTGGAAATGGCGGTTATGCTGGAGAAAGCCGGAGTCGCCGCCGTTGCTGTCCATGGCCGTACCAGGGATCAGTTTTATGGAGGAAAAGCCAACTGGAATATTATCCGTGATGTAAAAAATGCAGTTTCTATACCTGTTATCGGAAACGGCGATGTTACCGGCCCCGAAGATGCCAGGAGAATGCTTGAGGAAACAGGCTGCGACGGTGTAATGGTTGGACGGGCTGCTATGGGGAACCCATGGGTTTTTAAGAGTATTGCCCATTACCTGGATACAGGGGAAATACTTCCCCCTCCCACGTGGGAAGAACGAGTCTCAGTTGCACTCCGCCACCTAAACCTGTTGATCCAGTATAAAGGTGAGTATATAGGAGTAAGAGAAATGCGTAAACACGCAGCCTGGTATTTGAAAGGGCTGCCCGGAGCCGCCAGGTTAAGGCAGAAATTAAATAGTGCGCAGACACCAGAGGAAATGGCCAAAATGCTTAAGTCAGTAATTTTGACTGGTCCAGATAGGCAGGTATGAATTAATATCAATAAGGGTGAATAAAATGCAATAAAAAAGGTTTTGATTGGGAAGGTACTTTAGGTGGGTAAATTTGCTTTTATCACCAATCCCTGGCGGTTGTCCGATATCAGTGAAAAATTATGGCTTTCCAAGTATTTGCCTGGAAGAGTATTGGAAGGTGTATTGACGTTTTCCCCTCCTTTAAAGCATTCTTCTATTTATGATGCAAAAACCGGTGAAAATATAGGGTGTCTTCTGGCTATACCTTTTACAGGCAAGCAGTTAAAGCACTACTCAAGTCACCGTGTAATCCGGCGCATAATACAAGCTGGGAAAATGGCCGAAAAGTTTGGGGCCGGCTTTTTAGGCATTAGATCTTTACCCCTGTTTAAAAATGCCGGGCCGGTTTTGGCCAAAAACGTTGCAATTCCGGTTATAACCGGTAACAGCTATGCTGTATATGCGGCCTTACAGGCCATAAAAAAAGCGGCCGGTATTACCGGGCAAGATTTAAAAGAGGCGTCTGCGGTTGTTTTAGGGGCGGATAGCGAGGCCGGAAAGGTTTGCGCATTGCTGCTGGCCAGGGAAGTAAAAAAGTTAACTTTGTCCGGCAGGCAAATGAACCGGCTAAAATCTTTGGCAAATAAGATTTTTTTTGATACGGGGCTGCCGGCCAAGATAACCTATGATCATGACAGGGCTTGGAATTTGGGCAACATTATTGTTTTGGCGGACCAAAAGTTTCATTTTATACCGGAGGATGTTACACATGGTCTGATCGTTTGTAGTTTGGTAAAAGGCGGATCATGTAACCTTCCTCCCCATAGAAAAGATATACTGGTAATTGAGGAGCCGGTTATTAAGGTGCCGGTTGATTTTAATTTTAATCATTCTTATCCCGGACTGCCTTTGGGGGCAGTTTGTCCTGAAATGGCTGAAACAATGCTTTTCTCACTCGAAGATGGAAATTTAAATGATAGACCTTTTGATGCTGCCCGGGTTGAAAAAATTGGGGCCCTTGCTCAGAAGAAAGGATTTGAGACGGTTGGGTTTATAGGCAGCAACGGGTCATTCCGGCCTTTTTTGAAGGAAGTAAGTTAAATCTTTATTAGGAATAGTATCATTTGTCAAAGGTTATACTTGGCGTATTATTCTTGACAAAAATAAATGCCACTCCTATAATGTTTTGGAAAGGTTGGGGTTAATTAAAAATTGGCACTGCTAGGTATTTCCTTGCAGTGCTTGCCTGTAATTAGGCTTTTTTCATGTCACAAGTAATTTTTTAAATAATATATATATCCGGTAGAACATATTATTGTTCCATGGATTTATATCATCCAAATAATTACAGAAACAAGGAGATATCAATTATGAAAGAAAAAGAGGTCCTGCTTACAGTTGAAGGTCTCAAAAAGCTTGAAGAAGAACTGGAGCGTTATAAGTCAGTAAAACGCAGGGAAGTTGCCGAACGTATAAAGCAGGCCATTGCATTTGGCGATATATCCGAGAATTCCGAATACGAAGATGCGAAGAATGAGCAGGCTTGGATTGAGGGCAGGATTTTAACCCTTGAGAAAATGCTTCGTAATGCAAAAATTATTGATGATGAAAATATTAGTACTGATCAGGTTACTTTAGGTTCTACTGTAATATTGAAGGATTTGGAATATGACGAGCAATTGGAGTATACTATAGTTGGTTCGGTGGAAGCCGATCCGGCCAACAGTAAGATATCTAATGAATCCCCGGTGGGCAAAGCAATTATCGGTAAGCCAAAAGGCATGGTAGTTGAAGTTAATGTGCCTGCAGGTTTATTAAAATATGAAATAGTTGATATTTTGCGGTAGTACAGGAAAGATGAGGAGTTTAAATGGCAATAAAAGATCAAAACGATCATGTTTCAGTCGAAGGGCAATCTGAAAATATAAACGAGCTAATGCAAGTCCGGCGGGAAAAATTGGCGGAGTTAAAAGCCAAAGGGATTGATCCCTTTGGCCAGCGATACATAAGGACAAACCTTGCCCGGGAAGTTACCAGTGATTTTGAAAAGTATGAAGGGCGTGAAATTTCTGTCGCCGGGCGGATAATGGCTAAAAGAGTAATGGGCAAGGCAAGTTTTGCCCATATCCAGGACAGTTCGGGGAAGCTCCAGATTTATGTAAGGCTTAATGATGTAGGCAAGGAAGTATATGATTTGTTCCTTAAGCTGGATATTGGGGATTTTATCGGTGTCCGGGGAAAAGTTTTTAAAACTAAAATGGGAGAGGTCACAGTTTCTGCAGAAAAAGTCACAGTCCTTTCCAAGTCGCTCCGGCCGCTGCCGGAAAAGTGGCATGGGTTAAAGGATGTTGAGCTTCGTTACCGTCAGAGATATGTGGACCTTATCGTTAACCCTGAAGTCAGGGAAACTTTTGTTTTAAGAAGTAAAATTATTGCCCATATAAGAAGGCGCCTGGATCAAAGGGGATTTTTGGAAGTAGAGACCCCGATGATGCAACCGATTGCCGGTGGGGCAAATGCCAGGCCTTTTATCACCTATCACAACACTTTGGATATGAACCTGTATATGCGGATCGCACCGGAACTTTATTTAAAAAGGTTGCTTGTAGGCGGGTTCGAAAACGTGTATGAAATAAACAGAAATTTCCGCAATGAGGGCATATCCACCAAGCACAATCCCGAGTTTACCATGCTGGAGCTGTATCAAGCTTATGCTGATTATCATGATATGATGGAAATAACTGAAGATTTAATTTCTTCAGCCGCTCAGGAGGTGCTGGGCAGCACAAAGATAGTTTATGAAGATACTGAGATTGATTATTCCACACCCTGGAAGAGGATAACTATGTTGGATGCCGTTAAGCAGTATTCAGGGTTGGATTTTGATAACTTGAGAGAAGAAGGCGCTGCTTACCGGGCTGCAAAAGAGGCCGGGTTTGATGTGCAGCCCACGGATTCTTGGGCTTCCATCCTTTATAAGGTTTTTGAAGAAAAAGTAGAGCCAAACCTCATCCAGCCGACTTTTGTCTTGGATTTTCCAATAGAAATCTCACCTTTGGCCAAGCGCAAAGCCGGCCGGCCTGAGCTGACTGACAGGTTTGAGCTGTTCATTTATGGCTGGGAAATAGCGAATGCCTTTTCTGAGTTAAATGACCCAATTGACCAGAAAAACAGGTTTTTAAATCAGATGAAGAAAAGGCAGTCCGGTGATGATGAAGCACATATGATGGATGAGGATTATATAAATGCTCTTGAGTACGGTATGCCACCGGCTGGAGGCTTGGGCATAGGGATTGATAGGGTTGTCATGCTTTTGACCAATTCATCTTCCATTAGAGATGTTATCCTGTTCCCACTAATGAAACCAAGAGATTAATTGATAAAATTTCCTGGTGACTGGTGATTTCTATTGTGTTAATATAGTATTTGCGTCTAACGGGGGCTTGCCCCCGATTAATATTGCCGGTGGTTGCCACAAAAAATCTCGAAAGGCTTAAAAAATGTAGGATTTTAAGATTGACACCGGCAAGATGCTATGCTAAAATTACAAATGCTGCTAACAACAAACTGGCAGTAAGGTCCTTGAAAACTAAACAGTGCAGATGGAATAAAGAAAGCCAAACCCCCGTGCCTGATGGACGAATTCAAGGAAGTCCGAAGGGCAAGGGAAGTAAAAGTAGTAAGAAAGAGCCTAGAGAGCTCATTCATAACAAGTTTAAGCTAGTAACCGGCGATGCCGGTTGACTGGCAACTTTTTATGGAGAGTTTGATCCTGGCTCAGGACGAACGCTGGCGGCGTGCCTAACA
>CAYUXS010000008.1:0-23842 GCA_964448915.1 uncultured Peptococcaceae bacterium | reverse complement strand
ATACCAGCCGAAAAGAAGAAAACATAAAAGAGTGCACGGCTTTTTGAAAAGAATGTCTACTACGGCCGGACGTAAAGTTTTAAAAAGAAGAAGGTTAAAAGGTAGAAAAAGACTAAGTGCATAAGGCCGCTAATTAGTGGCCTTTTATGTTTTTTCCTAATTCTCATTAAAAGCTATTTTAATCGAAAGGGTGTAAATAATATATAAAATAAGAAAAAAATTAAATAGCATAAAAAAAAATGAGGATTTTAGGAATGTATATGCCAGGGGAAAATCAGTAGGCAGTAAAATACTGGTTATATACAGGCTGAAAAATAACTATAATTATAGCAAAAGATTTGGTTTTGCTATTAGTAAGAAAATTGGTAAGGCAGTAGTTCGCAACCGTTTAAAAAGGGTTTTAAAAGAAATATGCAGGTGTAATGCCGGCTATTTCAAAGACGGGTATGACTACGTTTTAATACCCAGAAAAAACGCTGTTGGTAAAAGTTATAACGAGCTAAAAGAAGAAATAAAAAGGCTGGCCGGCAAAATGAAATGAGTGATAGCTGTGGAAAGACGGAACTGTTTTGCCTACTTAAGAAAAATACCCGTTATCGCAGCAATTGGGCTAATAAAGATATATATAAAATATATATCTCCTATGAAGCCTTCGGTATGCAGGTTTTATCCCAGTTGCTCACACTATGCCATCGAATCATTGGAAAAGTGTGGTATAATTAAAGGTGCGTTTAAAACATTAATAAGGCTGATGAAATGCCACCCTTTTCATCCCGGGGGATACGATCCGGTAGAAAAGCAAAGCAGTTAATAGATATACGGAGGTTGATAGGTTGGGTATTTTAAATCCCATTATTGATATAATTACATTTATTATAAATTGGCTGTACCACCTTACCGAAGCATTTAATATTGGTAATTATGGTTTGGCTATTATATTGTTTACGGTATTATTAAAGGTTGTCCTTTATCCTTTAACCCTTAAACAGATGAAGTCAATGTATTTGATGCAAAAATTAGCCCCTCAAATTAAAGAAATTCAAAATAAATATAAAGCTAAAGACCCACAGAAAATGCAGCAAAAAATGATGGAACTTTACAGGGAGCATAATGTTAACCCCATGGCGGGATGCTTGCCTTTGCTTATACAGATGCCGATTTTGTTTGCATTATTTACAGCTTTAAGGAATTTTAACTATGTAAATATTGAAGATGCCAGTTTTTTATGGATTCAGAACTTGAGCCAGATTAACAACGGGCCTAATATAGGCATAGATTTATATTTAATGGCATTTTTGGCTGGAATTACTACCTTTATCCAGTCCAAATTAACCACCAGCATGGCAGATCCGACACAAAGAATGATGCTTTATACAATGCCTATTATGATTGCTTATTTTGCCACCAAGGTTCCGGCAGGCTTGGCGTTATATTGGGTTACATTTAACATTTTAGGTATAATTCAACAATATATAGTTAACAAGCAGACCAAGACTTTGAAGGAGGCGGTAGCCGACGGTGCAGGCAATAGAAAAAAAGGCTAAAACCATTGATGAAGCGGTAGAATTGGCATTAAAAGAAATGGGAATGCCTAAAGAAGAAGTACTTATTGAAGTAATAGAAGAGCCTTCAAAGGGATTATTGGGCATACTGGGAGCCAGGCCGGCTTGGGTTAGAGTTGAACCAAAAGATTCCCCTGCCAGGAGAGCCAAGGACTTTATTTATAATGTATTAAAAGCTATGTCTTTGGATGCAAAAATAGATGTTAAAGAAGATGATAATGTTATTAACATTAATATCGCCGGGGATAAGCTTGGCATTATGATCGGCAGGAGGGGTGAAACCCTGGATGCCCTTCAATACTTGACAAATTTAGCAGTTAATAAAAACAAGGAAAACAGGAAAAAAATTCTAATAGATATAGAGGGTTATCGTGAAAGAAGAGAAGAAACCTTAAGAAAACTGGCATTTAAACTGGCTGATAAAGTACGCCAAAGAGGGCGCAGTGTAATGCTTGAACCCATGAATTCCCAGGAAAGAAGGATTATCCATACCGCTCTGCAGGGTGAGGCCGATATTATTACTTTTAGTGAAGGAGAAGAACCATACAGGAAAATTATAATTGCTCCAAAAAAATAATTAACTAAAAACCCAGCAGGCGTTCAGCCGGGCTGGGTTTTTTTAAAAACAGGGGAATTTAATATGGAAAAATTACTATGTTTGTGTTTAAATGGTTAAGTTATATAAAGTATTGAGGTTCCGGCAAGAGTTGTTACCTCCTTAAGGAGATGGATTAAATTGTTTGATGATACCATTGCTGCCATCTCTACACCGGTTGGTGAGGGTGGCATCGGTATAGTAAGGATTAGCGGAAAAGATTCTTTTGAGATAGCCAGGAAGGTTTTTAAACCTATTAAACAAAGGGATTGGCTTATAGAAACACATAAAATATACTACGGCCATGTGGTGGATCCCGGATCCGGAAAGGTTATAGACGAGGCCCTTGTTTCATTAATGAAGGCGCCCAAAACCTATACCCGGGAAGATATAGTGGAGATTAATTGCCATGGAGGTTACCAGCCTTTAAAAGAGACCTTAAGGGTTGTTTTAAGCTCCGGGGCAAGAATGGCCGAACCCGGTGAATTTACAAAAAGGGCTTTTCTTAACGGGAGGATTGACCTTACTCAAGCCGAATCTGTTATTGATATTATACGATCCAAGACAGAGGTTTCTTTAAAAATGGCAGTTTCCCAGTTGGACGGGAAACTGTCTGATAAAATCAGAAACCTGCAGGACATGGTTTTGGGGATACTTGCAGGTTTAGAGGCGGCAATTGACTTTCCCGAGGATGATATCGAAGAAAAAACACGAATACAAATGTTGGATTCTGCAGATGAAATTATTAAAGAAATGGAAAAACTGCTGGATATTGCCCGTACAGGAAAGATTTTAAGAGAAGGGGTAAGGACAGTAATTGTTGGCAGGCCCAACGTGGGCAAATCATCTTTATTAAATGCTTTATTGAGGCAGGAAAGGGCAATTGTTACCCATATACCGGGCACCACCAGGGACATTATAGAAGAAGCGATAAATATTAAGGGTATTCCCCTTGTACTTGTGGATACTGCGGGTTTGAGGGAAACCAAAGATTTGGTGGAAAAAATAGGCGTTAAGAAAACTTGGGAATTGGTTAATGAAGCAGATTTAATACTATTTGTTGTGGATGCATCGGATATCCTTACCAATGAAGACAAAGAAATATTAAATGAGGTTGATCATGCTAAAACCATTATGGTTGTAAACAAATTGGATTTAAACAGGAATGTTGAGGTGCCTGAAGAGCTTGATATGCCGGTGGTCAAGCTGTCTGCGAAAAGCGGCGAAGGTATTGAAGGACTTGAAGATATGATTGAAAAATTGTTCAGCGACGGCAAAGTAAGCAGCCCGGAATCGGTAATAATAAGCAGGGCCAGGCATGAAGACGCCATCCGCAGGGCAAAGAAACACATTGAAGATTTTAAATCCTCTGTTTTTTCTCATCTGCCGCCTGATTTGTTGTCTATCGATGTTAGGAGCGCATGGGAAGCCTTAGGGGAAATAACCGGCTTAACTTTTACTGAAGATTTATTAGACCGTATATTTAATGATTTTTGTATTGGCAAGTGAGGTGCTGGCTTTGGAATATCTGGCCGGTAATTACGATGTTATAGTAGTCGGCGCCGGGCACGCCGGGTGTGAAGCCGGGCTTGCTGCTGCAAGGCTTGGCTGCAAAACGCTGGTGTTAACTATCAACCTGGAAAATGTCGCATTAATGCCGTGCAATCCGGCAATGGGAGGCCCGGCCAAAGGGCAATTGATTAGAGAAGTGGATGCTCTTGGCGGGGAAATAGGAATTAATACGGATCGCTCGGCTATCCAAATGCGCATGCTTAATACCGCCAAAGGCCCGGCTGTACATGCTCTTAGGGCTCAAGCCGATAAAAAGCTTTATCAGCAAAACATGAAATGGGTTATGGAGAACCAGCCCAATCTTGATTTGAAACAGGCAATGGTGGAAAGGATAATTGTTAAAAATGGTGTTGCAGCAGGGGTTGTAACCAATACAGGAGCAGTTTTTACAGCCAAGGCAGTTATTCTTACCACAGGCACTTACTTAAAAGGGCGCATTATTATAGGAGAACTTGCTTACCCCGGGGGTCCGTCCGGCTTCCAACCGTCACTAACCCTATCAAAAAACTTAAGTGATGATTTGGGTATTAAGTTAATGAGATTTAAAACAGGCACACCGGCACGGGTTGATGCCAGGAGCATTGACTTTTCTAAAATGGATATTCAACCCGGGGATGAAAGGCTGTGGAATTTTTCTTATGTTTCCGATATCAGTGAGCGGGACCAGGTTCCTTGTTGGCTTACTTATACAAATAATGAAACTCACCGGATAATAAAGGAAAATTTGCATCGATCCCCCTTGTTTAGCGGGATGATAGAGGGCACAGGGCCCAGGTATTGCCCTTCTATAGAAGACAAAGTAGTAAGATTTGCCGATCGCCCCGGCCACCAGGTATTTATCGAACCTGAAGGAATAAAAACCAATGAAATGTATGTGCAGGGTATGAGTACAAGCTTACCGGAAGATGTTCAATGGCAGATGTACAGGACTGTTCCAGGATTGGAAAGAGTTCAAATTGTCAGGCCGGCGTATGCCATTGAGTATGATTGCATAGATCCACTGCAGTTAAAACTTACCCTTGAATTAAAGGACGTACAGGGTCTTTACAGCGCAGGCCAAATTAATGGCACCTCCGGGTATGAAGAGGCGGCGGCCCAGGGAATAATAGCCGGCATAAATGCGGCAATGATGATCTTGGGGAAAGAACCGGTTATTTTAACCAGGGCCCAGTCATATATAGGTGTTCTTATAGATGACCTGGTAACAAAGGGTACTTCGGAACCATACCGGATGCTGACTTCCAGGGCTGAATACCGCCTGCTGTTAAGGCATGACAATGCCGACAGGAGGCTGACCGAAATAGGGTATAAGATAGGTTTGATAAGCCCCGAGAGAATGAAAAAACTTGAAAAGAAAAAAGAAATGATCGCCGGCGAAATTGACAGGTTGTCAAAAACCAGGCTAAATGTTACTGAACAAGTTAAAGAAATATTAAAAAACAAGGGAACAGAGGCCCAGCAGGGCACAAGCCTGGCTGCGCTGCTGCGCAGGCCTGAAATTAAATACCAGGATTTACTGGAACTACCGGTTAATATGCCTGATCTGCCTCAAGAGGTAAGGGAAGCCGTGGAAATTGAATTAAAATACGAAGGTTATATAAAGAAACAGCAGGCGCAAGTAGAGAGGTTTGAAAAGATAGAAAATAAAAAGCTCCCCGAGCAATTTGACTATTTAAATATGCAGGGCCTGTCCAGGGAGGCTGCACAGAAGCTTGATAAAATAAGGCCTCAATCCCTGGGGCAAGCAGCCCGCATATCCGGAGTCAACCCTTCAGACATATCAGTACTGCTTATTTATTTGGAGAAGCATAGCAAAAGCCAGGAGGGGGCAAAAAGCGGTGAGTAATGCCAAAAGTGTTTTTGAGGGCTACTTAATTGAAGGTTCCCGGCAGATGGGTATAAATTTAACCGGTGAACAAATATCCGCTTTTAAGGACTTCTATGACTTTTTGATGCAGGAAAATAAAAAATACAACCTTACAGCCATCAAAGGGGAAAAAGAAGCCGCAGTAAAGCATTTTCTGGATTCCCTTGCTTGTGTCAAGTTTTTTAATTTTGAAAAAAAAGTTGTTGTTGATTTGGGGACCGGCCCGGGATTCCCGGGAATCCCGTTAAAAATATACTGCCCTTGCATGAAATTAATATTATTGGATTCAATACGTAAAAAAGTTGATTTCTTAACTTCTTTGATAGAAAAAATGGGCTTTTCGGGTACTGAAGCGCTTTGGGAAAGGGCGGAAAATATTGGGGCAAACCCACGCTACAGGGAAAAAGCCGATATAGTTATAAGCAGGGCGGTGGCCCCGCTAAATGTGCTGGCTGAATTATGCCTCCCGCTGGTTAAAAAGGGAGGGTTTTTTATCGCCTTAAAGGGGCCAAATATTGATCATGAGCTGGAAAACGCAAAAAAAGCGGTGGATCTTATGGGAGGTATTGTTGAGCGGGTAGAAAACTTTATTCTTCCAATAATACCTGAAGAAAGGGCTATAATTTTTATACAAAAAGCGGGCCATACCCCGGAAGGATATCCACGAAGGGCTGGAATACCTGCGAAAAGGCCTATATTATAATTTGTAAAGAAGGAAGATGTATAATTTTCGTTGAATAGACAATAAATTACTTAATTAGACCAACCTGCTAATTCCAAACCGGGAGCGTGTTCGTGTGGGCAAAATAATTGCTATTGCTAACCAAAAGGGCGGCGTTGCCAAGACAACAACAGCAGTAAACCTTTCAGCCTGGATTGCTATTATGGGAAGGCGTGTTTTGCTGGTTGATATTGATCCCCAGGGCAATGCAACCAGCGGTTTGGGATTGGCTAAAGATTCCCTTGAGAGCACCATCTATGATGTTTTAATAAACGGTTTCAGCATTAGGGAAACAATAGTTGAAAGCCCGGTTGAGAATTTATTTGTGCTGCCGTCAAGGATTGAACTGGCCGGCGCAGAGATAGAGATGGTGGGAGTCAAAGGGCGGGAATACATGCTCAGAAACGCCCTGTCCGAAGTGAAGGATGAATACGATATGATTATTATCGATTGCCCCCCTTCCCTTGGACTCCTTACCATCAATGCCCTGGCGGCTGCGAGCTCTGTTTTAATACCTATCCAATGCGAATATTATGCCCTTGAAGGGGTTGGGCAGTTGATGAAAACCATTAATTTAGTACAGGAACAGGTAAATCAAGACTTAAAAATCGAAGGGGTATTGCTTACCATGTTTGACGGCCGTACAAACCTAAGCATTCAAGTAGTCGATGAGGTAAAACGGCATTTTAGGAATAAAGTATATTCAAGCATTATTCCGAGAAATGTACGCCTTAGTGAGGCGCCCAGCCACGGTAAGCCTGTAATGGTATATGATCACAGGTCCAAAGGGGCGGAGGTTTATCAAAACCTGGCAAAGGAAGTGTTGGATATTGACTAAGAAAAGAGGATTGGGAAAAGGGCTGGATGCCCTTTTATCCGGCACAGTAAGTGAAAAGGACGGGAAACTGCGTGAAATTGAAATAAACGATGTAGTGTTCAATCCCAGGCAGCCACGTCAAATTTTAAATGATCAAAAGCTTGAGGAACTGGCCAGTTCAATAAAAGAGCATGGAGTTGTCCAGCCAATTGTGGTTAGGCAGTTGGAAAACGGCAAATACGAGTTGATAGCCGGGCAAAGAAGATGGTGGGCCTGCAAGGAGCTGGGAATGGAAAAAATACCTGCTGTAATCAGGGAATATGGTGATTTGGAAGCGGCGGCCGTGGCCCTGATTGAGAACGTACAGAGAGAAAACCTTAACCCTTTAGAGGAAGCCAGGGCGTATAAAGTATTGATGGAGGATTTCGGGCTTACTCAAGAAAATGTGTCCCAGCGGGTTGGCAAAAGCAGGCCTTTCGTCGGCAATATGGTTAGATTGCTAACCCTGCCCGAGCAGGTTCAACAAATGATCATAGAAAACAAGCTCTCGGTTGGGCATGCCAGGGCCATACTGGGCTTGGAAAAAGAAGAAAAACAGGTGGAGGCAGCCAACAAGATAGTAGACGCCCAATTGAATGTCAGGCAAGCTGAGGACCTGGTAAAACAAATGAATACTGTAAGGCCCAGCGTAAGGAGACGGGTGCACAAGCCAAAAGAATACCGGATACTGGAGAAAGACTTGAGCAGCATATTGAATGCAAACATAAAAGTAAGGAATAATAAAGACGGTGGCGGAAGGGTCGTAATGGACTTTAAAAACGCCCAGGAAATGGTTGCTTTCTTAAGCTTTATTAAACAGAAAAAACTAACCTCAAGGCGTAATGTTTCACGTGAAACAATTTAATCACAGCACTTGGGAGATGAGATTTTTTGATAGGCACTTTGGTAAATGCCGGGGCTATTGTAGCCGGCGGGTTTCTCGGGACTTTTATAAAAAGGGGCATTCCGGAGCCTGTAAATCAAATCCTTACCCAAAGTATGGGATTGTCGATATTGTTAATAGGTCTTCAAATGGCCATACAAACAGAAAACGTTTTACTGGTGATAACCAGCTTGGTTATTGGCAGTGCTATTGGGGAAGTTATAAATATAGAAAAGTTGCTGGGAAAATTTGGGTCGTGGATGGAGTCACTGGCCGGCAAAGGAGAAGGGAAAATAGCCAGGGCTTTTGTTACCGCCAGCCTTATATATTGCGTGGGAGCTATGGGCATTGTCGGCTCAATAGAAGACGGTTTAAAAAACAACCACACGATCCTATATGCCAAGGCGGCACTGGACGGGGTGATTTCTGTAATACTTGGCTCCACCCTTGGAGTGGGGGTTGTGTTGTCAGCCATTCCAATTCTCTTATATCAAGGTTCTATAACTTTGTTGGCCGGAACTTTTAAGTTATTTTTAACTGATGCTATAATTAGGGAATTAAGTGCCACCGGTGGACTGCTGGTGGTTGGCATAGGAGCAAACTTTTTAGGAGTCAAAAATATCCGGGTTGGGAATATGCTCCCGGCCATTATCATTGTTGTAGCTTTGGCACTTGTTATTCAAAAGCTTGGATTTGCAATCTAAAGAGCTCTATCAGCTATCAACTTATAATTAGAACGGGCGGCTGTCCACAGCCGCCCGTTCTAATTATAGGAACACTAATAAGTAATGGAACAATAAAAGTTGTTAGCCAGCAGCCGGTAACCAGTAGCCAACAGCTAGCGGCCAGCCTTAAATGCAACCAGAGCTGCATTGTATATTTCCTTCAACGGCACACCTTTTTCAATTGCCAATTTGCGGCAGTCCTCATATTCAGGGCCTACATTAAGGATTTCCCCGTTATTTCCCAGTGCGGTTTTAACTCTAACTGTCCCGTAAGGAGTAGCCACTTTTTTAATGCTTCGCCTTAAAATCGTCCTGTTTTCCACCCGGTAGCGGATACCCAAAGTAGTTGTTTCAGTGAATAATATTTCTTGAAGGGAATCTTTGTCTGTTTCTTTGGCCAATACTGTTATTAGATAAGCAGGGCGGTTTTTTTTCATCAGGATTGGGGTGATAAATGCTTCAATTGCCCCTGCCAGGTAGAGCCGGTCTAAAACATGGCCGCAAAACTGGGGATTCATATCATCGATATTAACTTCCATAATCAAGATCCGGTCGCCGGTTGAAAAAGAGCTTTCTTCCCTGTTTCCAATAAAAACCCTCAGGAAGTTTGGAATGCCGTAATCTTTGCTGCCAAAGCCGTAGCCGATAGTATCAACAGTGATTTCCGGCAAGGGGCCGAAAGATTTGGCAAGGGAGGATACCAGGGCTGCTCCGGTGGGGGTTGTTAGCTCACCTTTTACATCAATGTTTCTTAATGGTATCCCTCTTAATAATTCGGCTGTCGCCGGAGCAGGCACAGGAAGCAAGCCGTGACTGCACGTAACTTGGCCATATCCCGTGGGAACCGGGGAGCATATGACCTCATCAATACCAAGGTGTTCAATTGCCAGTGAAGTACCGACAATATCAATGATGGAATCAATTGCCCCGACTTCGTGAAAATGGACCTCTTCCGCAGGGATTCCATGGACTTTTCCTTCAGCTGCAGCAAGTTTATGAAAGATGCTTAAGGCTGTAGCCTTGGCTTTATCAGGCAAGGAACAATTGTTAATCATTTCTTTGATATCGGAAAAGCTCCTGCCGGGTTGTTCCTTTTCATTTACTTCAATGGTCAGTTTGGTGCCTGTTATGCCGTAATTGCAGGTGTCATGGGCTTGCATTCTCCATCCTGGCAAGGGCAGTTTAAAAAGTTCTTTTTCCAGCCAGGAAGGGCTAACCCCTGCATTTATCAGGGCACCCAGGCACATGTCCCCGCTTATTCCGGAAAAGCAATCCAAATATAGTGTTTTCATAGGGGCCCCCTTGGTTCCGGTGATGAAAAAATTTTATAACAGGGTGTTAACACTGTCAAATTAGATATAATAAGGGTAAAAAAATTCTTTTATCACCTGCTTGTTGTAAAGGAGGAAACGGGTTGTTTTTAGACAGGGCAGATGCAGGCAGAAAATTGTCAGCTGAATTAAAGAAAACCAATATTGACAATCCATTTGTCATGGCTATCCCAAGGGGAGGAGTGATTGTCGGTGCTGAAATTGCCCGGCAGCTTGATGCCAAGCTGGATATAGTAGTGCCCAGGAAAATAGGCTCTCCATATAATAGTGAAGTGGCTATCGGGGCGGTAGCTCAAGACGGCAGCACCTATCTTGATGATTGGTATGTAAAGCACGGCCACCTGCCAAAAGAAGAATTAAACAATTTAATCAATAGGGAAGTAAAGGAAATAGAAAGAAGAATTGCCCGTTACCGGGAGAATTCCGAATATCCGGATTTAACGGAAAAAACAATTATCTTGGTTGATGACGGGGCAGCCACCGGTTATACCATGATGGCGGCAGCGGAATTTGTTAAAAACAGCCTTAATCCCTGCAAAGTTATTATTGCACTGCCGGTTGCTCCTCCCGATACACTGGAGCTTTTTGAAACCGCAGTTGATGAAGTGGTCTGTTTATACAGTCCCGGTAATTTTCAGTCTGTAGGCCAATATTATCGTGATTTTGGCCAGACTTCCGATGAGGAGGTTATATCAGCTTTAAACAGGTTTAAGTGATGATACCTTTAATACAGCAGTACTGATTACTTCGGCTAATTTAAAAACGGTATTAAGGCGAGTGTTTTGAAGAACTAAAAACTCTAAAAAGCCTCCCACATTTACTATTCCTGTAATATGCACATCCCCGACAGCAGGCAGGTCTTTATTCACCCCTGCCCCGGGATGGACGGCTCCCAGCCCCACATTAATGTTTCCTACATTTTCAGGGTTTCCCAAACAGGCGTCTACTGCGATAATGTAAGGGTTTTGGAAATGGTTATTAATCTCATCTATCTTTTCCCTCAAATTACCGGCATGTACCGGTTGTTCCAGGGTGCCGTAAACATGAAGGTAGTTCTGGTTTGCAGCTTGTACTTTTGTCCCTACCAAAGGACCAAGACAGTCACCTGTAGAACGGTCGGTACCAATACAAAGAAGGACCTTGTCCTGTTGGGGAAAAGCTAATGTGTCACTTATCCGTCTGCATAGATCCCAGCTGATTTTTGCCGCTGCCAAAGGGTCATCGCAGTGTACTTTGGTTTTTGCTGGGTAGTTATATTTAAAAATGTTTGAAATACCCATAAGTTACCCCCATTAAAATAGCATATCTATATTGTTTTCCAAATACAGGAATTTTATACCGGAATATTTCCGGGCGTTTTCAGGTCAAAGGAATGTATTTGGACATCCCCTGCATAGATTGGTACAGGGGTGGTACCATTTGTCTGGAAACAACAGCTTAAGCCCGGTTTATAAAGTAATAGCCCTCTATATAGGGGCGGTAATAGGGGCCGGTTTTGCTTCGGGCCAGGAAATATTGCAGTTTTTTATCGTGTTTGGCAGGGATGGTTTAAAGGGTGTTGTTTTGGCAGGGTTATTGTTCAGTTATCTCGGTGGATTGGTTATGTATTTGTCAGTAAAAATGGGTGCCCAGAGCTACCGGGATCTTTACCGTGTTATCCTGGGAAGGTTGCCGGAAAAAATAATGGATTATATAAGCTTGGTTGTGCTTTCAGGGGGAACCTTGGTAATGTTGTCCGGGGGTGGCGCCGTATTTTCCGAGCATTTGGGATTGCCGCATTTTTTAGGGACTTTTCTAATTGCTCTAACCTGCGCGGTTGTTATTCTTAAAGGGACAAAAGGGGTTGTTTCTGCCAATATGTTCCTGGTGCCGGTAAAGGTTATAGCAATTTTCTTTATTTGTCTGGTTGTGCTGTTTTCCACACAGGGCACCGGAAGCGCCGGCAGGGTAATAGAACCGTTGTATGGTACCCGGATAAATTGGGTTTGGTCCTCAATTCTTTATGTTTCTTATAATATGGTGGTGCCGTTGGCAGTGATGGCCTCAGTAGGTCGTTCTTTTCCTCTCCCCCAGGCTGTTGCGGGAGGGGCAGCCGGTGGGGCGGTTATAGGCCTTTTAATTTTTTTGCTGGCTTATGCCGGGTTTAGCTGTTATCCCCAAATTATTGAATATGAAGTCCCGCTTTTATTTCTTGCCGGCATACTTGGGGTTTCATTCAAGATAGCCCTGGGGGTATTAATCTGGATAGCTATTTTAACCACGGCAATAGCCAATACTCATGGTTTTGCCAGCCGTTTTGCCAAAAGCGGTTCGCCCGGCTATAAAAAAATCGGGATAGGGATTATCTTGTTTTTTTTACCTCTATCCACTCTAAAATTTTCTGTTTTGGTGCAGGTTCTTTACCCGTTGTTCGGATATGGCGGGTTGATTTTACTGGCAGCACTTTTATTAATTCCAATAATTAGATTATTTAGAAGGAAATTAATATAAACAGTATAATATACCTTTAAGGTATTCATTGAAATTTTTAAAAGCCTATAGTTGATAGCCGGGCCGCCAACACAGGCTTAAATAGAGGTGTTGCTATTTGAATTGGCTGGATATTCTTTTACTGGTAATGATCGGGTTCTCGGTCTTTAAAGGGCTGAATTCAGGCCTTTTAAAAGGGCTCTCCGGGCTTTTAGGGTTTATCTTAGGCCTGGCGGCTGCACTAAATTTTTACCAGCCACTGGCCGATATGATAAATTTAAAATGGCAAATCCTGCCGTTTATTAGCGGCTTGCTTCCTTTTTCCTTGGGCTTTGAAGGAATATTAAATATAATTTGTTTCATTATTATTTTCTTTTTGGTTTATTGGGCGGTAAAAATATTGGGAGGACTACTGGGCACAATGGCAAAGTTATTTTTCCTGGGCCCGGTGGACAGGATAGGAGGGGCTTTGCTTGGCGCTGTGAACGGCGGTTTTTTGGCGACTGTAACAGTGGGCCTTCTGCATTCGCTGCTGCCTGCGGCAAATATTTTTCAAAGCGCAAGCGGGGAGTTTATAAGCATGGCACTGCAAAATTCAACCTTGGCCTCTTTTTTTACCAATATTTTGTTGATTTTGAATGTTAAATTCCCCGGGTGGGGAATATAAAACCAGCAGTTTAAGGCGGTTATTACAAGGAGGATTCTCAATGCCGGTACTTAAGTTTGATCAGGAAAGTGAAAAACAATCAATTACTGTGTGGGACAAGATATCTCAAAGTGAAAAAGAACAGGTTTTTTCTTTTTGCCAGTCATATAAAGAGTTTCTGGATTTGGGCAAAACAGAACGGGAAGTGGTAGAGTATACGATTAAGATTGCTAAAAAGAATGGCTTTTGCAGCCTGGCAGAAAAAAACGAACTAAAACCCGGGGACAAAGTTTTTTTTGTCAACCGGGATAAAGCCATTGTGCTGGCAGTTATAGGGCAAAAGCCGCTGGTACAGGGGATTAGCTTGGTAGGGGCTCATATAGACTCTCCAAGGCTCGATCTAAAGCCTGAACCGGCTTATGAAGACGGGTACCTGGCTCTTTTTAAAACCCATTATTACGGGGGGATTAAAAAGTATCACTGGGTGGGTATTCCCCTTGCCTTGCACGGGGTTGTAGTCAGGCAGGACGGGTCAAGGGTGGAAGTAAAAATTGGCGAAGCCCCGGATGATCCTGTTTTTACAATTACAGATTTGCTGCCTCATTTGTCTAAAGACCAAATGGAGAAAAAAATGTCCGAGGGTATTGCAGGAGAAGCATTGAATATTATAGCCGGCGGTATACCGGTAAGCAATACGGAAACCGGGCTTAGAGTAAAAAAAGCGGTTTTAAAATACTTGCAGGAGCATTTTGAAATAAGTGAAGAAGATTTAATAAGTGCGGAGCTTCAAGCTGTACCTGCTTGGCCTGCCAGGGATGTTGGGTTTGACCGGGGTTTGTTGGCGGCTTACGGGCAGGATGACCGGGTTTGCGCCTATACTGCTTTAAAAGCATTGATGGATATAGACCTGCCTGAGAAAACTGCAGTAGTACTTTTGGCAGACAAAGAAGAAGTTGGCAGTATGGGCAATACAGGTATGCAGTCATTCTTTTTAGAGGACTTTATTGCAGAACTTATTGATCGCTGTGAGAAAAAATACAGTGATATATATTTAAGAAGATGCCTCTCTGCATCCAGTGCCCTTTCTGCTGATGTAAATGTGGCTGTTGATCCCAATTATGAAGAGGTTATGGATAAATTAAATTCAGCCAGGTTAGGCCGCGGGGTGGTATTGACCAAATATACGGGGAGCAGGGGTAAAAGCGGTTCAAATGAAGCCAGTGCCGAGTTTACCGCAAAAGTAAGGGATATTTTCAATAGCGAAGGGGTCTACTGGCAAACCGGTGAACTTGGCAAGGTTGACCAGGGCGGCGGTGGTACTATTGCTTATTTGCTGGCTGCTTACAATATGGATGTGGTTGATTGCGGTGTTGCCTTGTTAGGTATGCATTCAACCTTTGAGGTTGCCAGCAAGGTTGATATTTATATGGCTTACAAAGGGTATAAAGCTTTCCTGCGCAAGGCATAACAGTTGGAAGAAATAAAAGGTGCCGGCGGCGGCAACTGCAATTTTTCGCCGGCGGTATTGGGGGTTTTGTTGTTATGGTCCAGTTGGTTAAATACCACATTGGCGATATTGTTAAGATGAGAAAGGTTCACCCTTGTGGTGGAGATACATGGGAAATCATGAGAACAGGTGTTGATTTCAGGATTAAATGCCTTAAATGTAATAGGATTTTAATGCTTCCCCGCCCAAAGTTTGAGAAATCCGTTAAAAGCATAGTATCATCAAAAGAGCAAGAATAACCGTGTTGTTGATTAGATTATATTTGTATGCTATAATTTGATAGCTAAAATATAGCTTTAATGCTAAATTCCCCCCGCTCTACTTGCGTGGTAGGGCCATAGTCCGAGGGGAGGAGGTGAAAAGGAGTGCGCAAATACGAGATTGTTTTTATTCTTCATCCTGAACTGGAGGAAGATAAAATCAACGAAACAGTGGAGAAATTTAAGTCGTTGGTTGTAGACAACGGCGGGGAAATCACCAGCTTGGATAAATGGGGCAAGAGAAAGCTGGCTTATGAAATTAATCACATCAAAGAAGGTTATTACGTAGTATCCAAGTTTAATTCCGAGCCAAAAGTAACCAACGAAATTGACAGGGTATTTAAAATTTCTGATAATGTTGTCCGGCATATTATTGTCAGGGAAGATCAGTAGTATCCGGAAAAGGTTAACAGTAATTCATCAAGGCGGTGCTTTATGTATAATAAGATCATTTTAATAGGTCGCCTGACAGCGGATCCTGAATTGAGATATACACCTTCAGGCCTTCCGGTAACCAGTTTTACCCTGGCAGTAAACCGGACTTTCAGCAATAAACAAGGGGAGAGGGAAACAGACTTTATTGATATTGTGGCCTGGAGGGGTTTAGCGGAAACTTGCTCCAATAACCTTAAAAAAGGTTTTATGGTAGCGGTGGACGGCAGGTTGCAGATTAGATCTTATGAAGACAGACAAGGCATACGCCGTAAAGCTGCTGAAGTAGTGGCAGAGAATGTGCGTTTCTTGGATCGTGGCAGCCAATCAAATTTGTACAGCCAGGATCAAGGGCAGCAGCTTGATACTTCTAATGAAGATGAATTTAGCGAAGTGCCTTTTACTGAGGACGACTTACCGTTTTAAGTTTGTTTTTAATGCGTAGTTAACAAGGAGGATTAATATGCAGCAAAAACGCGATCGAGGCCGCAGGGGCAAGAAAAGAGTCTGCGCCTTTTGTGTCGATAAAGTTGAAGGTATAGATTACAAAGATGTTTCCCGGCTCAAAAAGTTTATAACTGAACGAGGGAAAATATTGCCCCGCAGGATTTCGGGCAATTGTGCCAGGCACCAACGCCTGCTGACTACGGCAATAAAAAGGGCTAGAATAATCGCCTTGCTTCCTTTTACATCTGATTAATAAAGGGGGAACCTCGGTTCCCCTTATTCTTTCTTTTTTTAGGAAAAATTCCCGGAAGCTCATGGAGATAAGGCATTACAGGTAATAAATAACTGCTTTTAGGGAAGGAAAAAAGTTTTTTTCTGAAGAAATTAAAATATTGTTTATCATATCGGAGGTAACTTATGTTTCCTGGGGATTCAGAACCCGGTATTGCCAAAAATATTAAAGCTGTGGATTGGCTTAAGGCCGATCTTTTAACATCAATATCCGTTTTATATAAAAGTATTCTCCTGGGCAAAGAGGACAGGCTTTTGGACTCCCTTGCCGGCATCATAGTATCAACCTACATATTAGGGCGCAGGTTGGGTTTTACTTTTTCAAAAATAGACTTGGAAGTGGAGTCCAAGTTAAGGCAGGGTGTGAAGGACTCTCACGAGCTGGAACAATGGTTTGGTGATTTGACTATGCTTTTGACCTACCTGGTGGACAGGAAGAGGTGATTTCTTGTCCGGTAGACATGAACAGTCAAGACTAAAGGTTTTTGCGTTATTCACTTTGGCTATGCTTTTTACGGCCTTGCTTTGGCTGCAATCCCCGTTATTTGCACTGGTTGCCCTGGTTGCAATACCTGTTTTATTGGCAGTGCTGGTTTGCAGGCTTGACATAAGATATGCAGCCGGATCATTATTGCTGGTGGTTATAATTTTATCTTTGTTGACCGGCAAGTTGGAACTGGCTTTAATGCTGGTCTATCAAACAGGCCCGCTGGGGCTTTTTATGGGCCTGCTATTTAAAAACGGGGTTTCTTGGGGAAAAGCTTTATCTGCCGTATTGGTATTGTCGCTGTTTATACCAGTGGGAGTATATTTAACGGAGTATTTTGCTACTGGCAGCAGCCCCTTTGTCTTGGATGAAGGTATGCTATCCGAATACCGGCAGGGGGTACAGGAACTTAAAGAGGCTTTTTTTGCTGGTAAAGGGCAGGTGCTTCCTGACGGTGAAGAGTTTGATAGGATCAGCAGGAAATTTGAGGCGGCCATGCCTATTTTATCAATGTCTTCAACCCTAATATGGTCCATGCTATTGTCGGCTGTTTCTTTTTTTGCCGCCAGGCGGTTGATTAAGCGTATGGGCTATAATGTTGCCGGTTCCATCCCATTTATCATGTGGAAGCTCCCATGGTATTCGATTTGGGGGGTTATTGCCGGCTTGGCAATGATGTTGGGGGGAGAACAGCTTAATTCCCTGGGAACAGCTTCGGCAGGCAAGGTATTATTATGTGTAATGGGTTTTGTATACGCAGTCCTTGGATTGTCGGTATTTACTTTTTTTCTCCGGGTAATGAAACTGTCCAGGGTTCTTAAGTTTTTAAGCCTCTTAATATTTATTTTTTTCCTCCCCAATGTGCTGGCGGTGCTGACCGTCATCGGGATTATAGATTCCATATGGAATATTCGTTGGTTAACACAAGGCCGGAAACCGGAGGAGGATGATTTAACGTGAAAGTAGTCTTACTGGAGGATGTCAAAGGAAAGGGCAAGAAGAATGACGTGATTAACGTGGCAGACGGATATGCCCGCAATTATCTTTTTCCAAAAAATCTGGCTGTCGAGGCTACACCTGCCAAGCTCAGGGAAATATCCCTGCAAAAAGCTGCTTATGAGCGGCAAAAGAAACAGGATATGGAGGATGCCAAAGCCCTGGCAGCAAAAATTGAGGGTATTAAAGTACATGTTAAAACCAAGGTGGGTGAAGGCGGAAAGCTTTTTGGCGCCATTAGCAATAAAGATATTGCCGAAAGCTTGGCTGAACAACACGGTTTTAATATAGACAAAAAGAAAATTGTATTGAAAGAGCCAATTAAAAACCTGGGTGAGCACCCGGTTTCAATTAAATTGCACACAGATGTTCAAGCTAAAATTACAGTTGTTGTAGAAGCAATCTAAGCTTACAATATGCATAACGGAGCAGCAAAGGCAGTTGGCATTGATCCTAATAATTTGCCGGTAACCTTTGCTGGGTTTGCATTTCCAGGCTTATGACAGAAAGGGGCTAATGACTTTGAAGACGTTCCTGGAAAAAGTAAAAAATGGCAGTGTCCAAAGAAATACAAAACAAGAACCGGCCATAGAAAACCAGTTGGACAGGCAGGTTGATGCCTTATATGCTATGGTGGCAGGTTTTTATGGCCCGGATCGCCTTGTTTTAAAAGCCAGCAAGCTAAATGCCCTTCAACTGATGCGTTCAGATGGAGTCAGGGAAAAAGTGCTGGCCCTGCAAAAATTAATTTTAGAAGATCCTACTTTGGATGCACTGCCAACCCTTGAAGAAATTCCCGGCATTTTAGATGAATTGCAGGAAGAACTGGCTGATAACATAGCTCGCCGTACCGTTGAAGATCAAATTGAAAAGAAAGTCAATGAAAAACTGCAGCTTCGTCATGAAGATTATGTCCGCGAAGTGCGCATGCAGGTTCTCCAGGAAAAATCGGGTCCGGAAAATGCCCAGACCCTAAAAAAACTTGCATTGTTGGAAAAATTGGAGCACCGCAAGCTTTCCGGTTCGGCAATGGAATTATTGCGCCCTGCATCATTTGAAGAAATAGTGGGGCAGGAGGCTGCAATTAAAGCATTAATGGCCAAGCTAATTTCCCCGTACCCCCAGCATATTTTGCTATATGGCCCTCCGGGCGTGGGTAAAACAACTGCTGCAAGGCTGGCCTTGGAAGCGGCAAGAAGGTATGAGGGCAATTCTTTCAGCCAGGAAGCCCCTTTTGTTGAGGTTAATGGTTCAACTTTGCGTTGGGATCCCCGGGAGGTTACCAACCCCTTATTGGGCTCGGTTCATGACCCTATCTACCAAGGCGCAAGGAAGGACCTGGCCGAAGGAGGCATTCCTGAGCCAAAACCCGGGCTGGTTACTGAAGCCCATGGTGGAGTCCTTTTTATCGATGAGATAGGTGAAATGGATCCTATATTAGTTAATAAGCTGTTAAAGGTATTGGAAGATAAAAGAGTTTATTTTGATTCGGCATACTATGATCCCCATGACTCCAATGTGCCCCAATATATTAAAAAATTGTTTGAAGAAGGGGCACCGGCTGACTTTGTCCTTATTGGGGCAACAACCAGAGATCCTTCGGAAATAAACCCTGCTATTAGATCCCGGTGTGCAGAAATATATTTTGAACCGCTTACCCCTGAAGATATTATAAGTATTGTCAAGCAAGCCGGGAACAAGCTGGGTGTTGAAATTGACCCCGAGGTGCCTGAAATTATCAGCAGGTATACTATAGAAGGGCGTAAAGCGGTAAACATATTGTCTGATGCTTATTCTTTGTCTTGTTACAGGACCGGCATGAACCAGGCAAAGCTTACGGCCGGGGATGTTTATGAAGTTATTCAATGGGCACGCCTGTCGCCTTATACGGTGGAGGGTGTCTCTGATCAGGCTGAAGTAGGCAGGATATTCGGGCTTGGAGTTAGCGGCTTTTTAGGCTCGCTTATTGAGATAGAATCAATTGCTTTTCCTTGCAGGGAAAAAGGCCAGGGCAGTATCCGTTTTAATGATACTGCCGGGAGTATGGCAAAAGATTCAGTATTTAATGCTGCCTCAGTAATCAGAAAAGTCACCGGTGAAGATTTACATAACTATGATGTTCATGTAAATGTGGTGGGAGGGGGCAGGATTGATGGCCCCTCGGCAGGTGCGGCAATTTTTTTGGCTTTATATAGTGCGATTATGAATGTACCTATACCTCAAGATGTTGCGATTACAGGAGAGCTGTCAATTCAGGGCAAGATAAAAATGGTCGGGGGAATTCCTGAAAAGATTTATGGTGCAAGGCAGGCAGGTATAAAAAGAGTTATTGTCCCTCAAGACAATGCTCATGATATACCAAGGAATATTAAAGATATTTCTGTAATTACAGTTTCTACAGTGGAGGAGCTTTTTACTGTATTATTTAATTAATAATGCAATTGGTTAATATAGTATGTCTTGATTTGGAAGTGATGGTTTTTGACAGGAAAAGAAGTTCCCCAGAACATTGATGCAGAACAATCTGTCCTTGGCGCATTGCTGATGGACCATAATGTTTTGTACAAGGTATCAAGGTTTTTAAGGCCGGAGGACTTCTATTTAGAAGGCCACAGGCTTATTTACCAAGCTTATCTTGAACTCGATGAAGCAGGTATTGTACCCGATCTTTTAACTGTTACAGATAAATTAAGGCAGCATGGCAATCTTGAGAAAGTAGGCGGGGCAACATATGTGGCTTCACTGCCGGGGATGGTGCCCACTTCTGCCAATGTTGAAAGCCATGCGAGGATTGTCGAAGAGAAATCGCTTTTGCGCAGTATTATTTCCATTGCCAACCGTGTTGCCGGGATGGGTTACGAGTGTGAAGGCGAGGCGGAGCGGCTGATTGATGAAGCCGAAAGGATGCTGCTTGAGCTTGGTTCACGCCGTTCTTCCGCAAGTTTTACCCAATTGGACCGGATACTGGTGGATATATTTAAAATAATTGAAGACAGGTTTAGGAATAAAGGCAAACTAACCGGCGTACTCACAGGGTTTACTGATCTGGATAAGCTTTGCTGTGGCTTGCAGGCCGGAGATCTTATTATTGTTGCCGGCAGGCCGGCTATGGGCAAAACTGCTTTCGGGCTTACGGTGGCCCATAATGCCGCTTTGCACGGCAAGGTGCCTACCGCAGTTTTCAGTATGGAGATGTCTAAAGCCCAGCTGGTCCAAAGGATTCTTTGTGCGGAATCGATGGTTGACATGCAAAAGGTCCGGAAAGGAAACCTTAGCGAACTGGATTGGAACAAACTAACAGAGTCTGCGGCGAGGTTGGCAGGCATCCCGCTGTATATTGATGATTCCCCAGGACTGTCGGTCCGCCAGGTAAGGGCTAAAGCCCGTAGGTTAAAGGCTGAAAAAGGGTTGGGCCTGATAGTAATTGATTATCTCCAGCTGATGCAGGGTTCGGCAAGGGCTGAAAACCGGCAGCAGGAAATAGCGGATATTTCCCGCTCTCTCAAGGCTTTGGCCAAAGATTTGGACGTGCCGGTGCTTGCCCTGGCACAGCTCAGCCGGTCGGTGGAGCAAAGAGAAAAGAAAAAGCCGATTATGTCCGACTTGCGTGAAAGCGGAAGCCTTGAGCAGGATGCGGATGTAGTTATGTTTATTTACCGGGAGGAATATTATAAAGCTAATTCGGAGAAAAAAGGCATTGCCGAAATAATTGTGGCCAAGCAGAGAAACGGCCCCACAGGCTCTGTTGAACTGGCCTTCCTTAAAGAGTACACCAGGTTTATGAATTTGGCTAAAAGTGTTTCTGATCCACCCTCGCCGGAAGAGAAATAAGCGTGAAACAGTGTATAACTGCCGTGAGCTTGTTTTTCCGCAAGTTGACAGTGTTTAGGTGGCTGTGGTATACTCTACATTGCGGCTGTGTTGGATTTAACACTGGCGCTTTTGTTTGTATCAGGGAGGGGTGTCCGAGCGGTTTAAGGAGGCGGTCTTGAAAACCGTTGAGCCCTTTCGGGTTCCGTGGGTTCGAATCCCACTCCCTCCGCCAAAATATATAATTTAATAAATCACGGAGAGCTGGCCGAGAGGTTGAAGGCGCTCGCCTGCTAAGCGAGTAGATGGTGTAAAGCTGTCTCGAGGGTTCGAATCCCTCGCTCTCCGCCATAGAAAGCAAACCTTTTTTCCTGCAGAGTAAAATGGGCTTGCTTTTTTTATGTCCAATTATTCAAACCTGTTTTTTACCCGGCTAAAAAGCAGGTTTTTCTTAATTGCTAACATTATTGTTTTAAAATCCGAATAATTATTAAAGATCAAGGTTAAATAATACGGTGCCGGGGGTGTTTTGTTTGAAGGCTGATGCGGTTTTTGAAGGCGGCGGGGTTAAAGGAATAGGTTTGGTGGGGGCTTTATGTTACGCAGAAGAAGTAATGAAAATCCAGTGGCAGAACCTTGCCGGAACTTCTGCCGGCGCAATAATTGCAGCCCTTTTGGCCAGCGGGCACACCTCCCGGGAGATAAGAGAGATACTCTTTGAGCTGGATTTTGCAAAGATAAAAGATGCAGGTTTTTTTGAAAAGTTTTGTTTGTTTGGCAAAACACTGAACCTTATATTGGAAAAAGGGATTTATGAGGGCAGGTACATAGAAAACTTTATCGCTGAAAAATTGGCCAATAAAGGGGTAAAGGTTTTTGGCGATTTGCTGATACCCGGCGAAACCAACCCACGGTACAAGTACCGCTTGAATGTAATTGCCAGCGACATATCCCGGGGTAAAATGCTGGTTTTACCCCAGGATATTAAAGATTATGGATTTAACCCGGATGAGTTAAGTGTGGCAAGGGCTATCCGGATGTCTATCAGTATACCCTTGTTTTTTGAGCCGGTTATTATTAATTACCTTGGTCCGCAAGGCTTAAAGCGATGTTTTATTGTAGACGGGGGCATATTAAGCAATTATCCGGTATGGCTTTATGATACTGAAGCCGATCCCCCATGGCCTACCATAGGCTTTAAGTTGGTTGAGCCCAATGAAGGCCAGGAACGCGAAATAAACAGTTTAATTGATTTTCTAAGTGCAACAGTTTCAACCATGATGGAAGCTCATGACGCCAGGCATATACAGGATGCAAACTTCCAGAGAACAATAGCTGTCCCTACAATGGGCGTAAAAACAACCGATTTTAATATTTCCGATCAAAAAAAGGAAATACTTTTCAGGGCGGGGTATAACGCAGCCAAGGGATTCTTTAACAAATACACCGAGGCCAAATATCTTTCACTGCATTCTTCTTTTGAGCGAAAAGCATTGTCTTAACAATAACTAGAAAGGAATTGCAAATTTGTCCATAAACCAATCATCGGTGTGCACTCGCTGCGCATGGTAATTTATGCGTTGCGGTATAATATCGCTTAATATTGCCGAGGCAATAAGCTTGTTAAAGTTTTTCCCCATGGGCAGCAAAGAGAGGGCCCTGGATATCCTTTCCTCGCTGAAATGGGAAAAAACCATCCGTAAAAAGTTATAATGCACATGATCAAAGGTAACAGTATAGGGGTGGCTGTTTCTGAATAGGTGTTGGACAACGATATCCGGATCCACAAAAAGCTTATAGCCAAACAACCACATTTTTAGGGATATTTCCTCGTCTTCCCGCCCCCATACTTTAAAGCCCCGGTCATACCCTCCAACTTTCAGAAATGCTTCCTTTCTGAATGCCTGGCAGCCGCCGGGCAAAAGAGGGGAAATATCTATGTTTTGCGGTTTGGGAAGCCAGCACACCTCAAGTTTATTATTCCAAGTCTGGCCGTAACCGATGGCTTTTGGGTTTGCCATTGAGGCTATGCCGGGAGAAAGCCCGTCAATGCTCTTTGTAGAAAAGGTGCCGGCCATTTTGGAAAGCCAGTCGGGAGGCACAGTAATATGGGCATCACAAAAGACCAGTATATTGCCTTTAGCTTTTTCAGCTCCCGTATTCCTGGCGTTTGCGGCTCCAACTCCCTTTGTGGTTATGAGCTTGAGATGAGGCAGCCGGTAGCTGCCGGTTGTTAAAAAAGAACAGCAGCCATCATTAGAGTTGTCATCAACTACAATTATTTCATAGGGTACATCTGAATTTGTCTGCAATATCGAATCAACAGTCATCTTGATATTTAAACCCTCATTTTTAACAGGTATAATAATAGAAAAAAAACTGCCA
>CAYUXS010000007.1:0-26181 GCA_964448915.1 uncultured Peptococcaceae bacterium | reverse complement strand
GTGCCCGGTCTGATGATATACCCTGCTTCACAAAATTGTTGGTCTTATACTGCGTAGCAATCATCATACCCAGGACAAAAGTTATTATTCCAAATGATACATACAGCCTTTTCAATATTACTGCACCTCCCCAACCGGTTTAGCCAGCTCAAAGCTAACACCGCTTATGGTCGGTGGTATCCTTATTTCCGAAACTTTCTTTATATGGACTTGAATCCCCCAGAATTCTAAAGACTCTACCACTCCTCCCCGCATTTTAAGGGCGCTGATCATATTATCCTGGTTTCCGATGGCACTGATAACAAAAGGCGGGGTCAACCGCTGGTTTTTGTTAATCAGTATGGTTGGCCCTGCACAACGTATTTCACTGGTTGATAAAACTCTCTCATTATTAATAGCCAAAGCTTCAGCCCCGGCAGCTCTCAGCTCATTTAAAACTTTAAGGATATCTTCATCATGGAGCACATACAGGTTGAGATTTTCTCCCGGTTTGGCCACTGTGTTGCTGTCATTTAAAGTAACCTGCACCCCCGGCCCGGTTATTTCAACTAAACCGGCCTCAATCCGCACTGATTCCAAATCATCCCTGATTGAGCCCAATTCAGATTCCTCAACCAATTTGTCAAGCTCTGCACGCATATCGGTTGCCAATTCAAGTTTTTTGTCATGCTCGGACTTTAATTGGTCTGACATTTGGGTTAAATATTCAACCTGTTGTACCTGGGGGCTTTTATTTGCCTCACTTACAGCTTTAAATTGTATAGACAATAATATTCCAAGCACCAAACCTACCAATGCAAAAGCAAAATGATAGGGTTTTAAACGCATAAAAATTCCTCCATGCAATTATTGACAGCCGGTTCATTTAAAGTTTTGACCTGACCCAACAGGAATACCCCCAAGCTTAATCCGCATATTTAACCACCGGGGAGTCTGCCCGTGAAAGATCTATATAAATAATTTTTTTGCCTTTGCCCTTTAATTCTTCTAAAACTTTCATAAATACGACACCTTTTTTTTGCACATCTCCCGGGATACCCAAACGGCATTGTACTCCATCAAGGGTATAGGCAACAACCTGTTCGCCTTCAACATGTACCTCCGAAATCATTGGAAGCAAGCCGGCAGGAAAGCCTTTAATTACCGTCAATCCATTTTTTAATGATTCCGATACTATCCTTTCCCCGGGCACGGGAGGCTTAAAATTTATACCGGTTACCACAGGAATATTGCTGGATGCAAGTTCAGCCTTTTGTAAACAGACACCGTCTTCATCTACTTGTATGAAACCGTTTTGTACCGGCAATAATGCCAGGGGCTGTCTCTCCTCAACTATTATTTCTACAGTATCCGGCAATATCCTATTGATTTCTGCACTTTTTATCAATGGTATTGCTTTAACTTTTCCGGCACTGGACTTTAAATCCAACCTAAAAATATTTACACCGGTATTTATACCGGAGGCCTGTACCAGTTCTTCTACCGGTAGTGCATTATTGCCAACAACTTTTACCTCCTTTACTTCAAACACCGGCGATCGGGCAAGCACATAAACAGCAGTCATAAGCAGTATAGCAAAAAATAATCTTTTATATAAATTAAAATTGGAAAGCCTTCTCTTCATTACACCACTTCCTGCTTGTGCTTTTTAGCTTTTCCAATCCTGGAAGCCTTTGCAATAATTATACCAACCCTTGACTACTTGTCCATTACAAAACCAAAAAAGAGCCACATTAACTGTGAACTCTAATAATTCTTGCTCCCAGTGAGCCGTATTTAATTTCGAGCCTTTCGTATCCACGGTCTATATGTTCGATATTCTCTATAACTGTACCGTTTTCCGCCACTAATGCCGCCAGTATCAATGCAGCCCCCGCCCTTAAATCTGAAGCTTCTACGACCGCCCCGCTTAGTTTGGGGACCCCTTTCACAATTGTTGTTTGGCCTTCTACCTTAATATCCGCTCCCAGCCTACGCAACTCGCTAACATGTTTGAACCTGTTTTCAAAAACCGTTTCGGTAATAATACTGGTTCCCTGGGCTAATGTCAGCATTGCCATAATTTGAGGCTGCATATCTGTCGGGAAACCCGGATATGGCAGGGTCCTTACATCAACACCCCGGTATGGGGGATGACCTATTACTCTTATCTGGTTATTGCCTGTTATTACATCGGCACCCGCTTCTCTGAGCTTTGCTGTTACAGATTCCAAATGTTCGGGTATTACATTAGTGATAACCACATCCCCGCCGGTTATCGCAGCAGCCACCATCAGTGTCCCGGCTTCTATCCGATCAGGGATAACAGTATGTTCGGCAGTACCCAATGTTTTAACACCTTTTATTTTTATAACATCTGTACCTGCCCCGTTGATATTTGCCCCCATACGGTTCAAATAATTTTGCAAATCAACAATTTCCGGCTCCTTGGCGGCATTTTTAATGATTGTAGTTCCTTCGGCCAGCACTGCGGCCATCATCAGGTTTTCTGTAGCCCCAACGCTTGGCATATCCAAATATATTTCTGCCCCTGTTAATTTATCGCCCTCGGCAATAATGAAGCCATATTTTTCAGAAATTGTTACTCCCATTCGTTTAAGGCCCTTAAGGTGTAAATCCATCGGCCTCGTTCCGATATCACAGCCGCCGGGGTGGCTGATGGTTGCCTTTTTAAACCTGCTCAACATGGGCCCTAAAATCAAATTTGACGCTCTCATTTTCCTAGCCAGTTCTTCACTGGCCTGAACAGCTTTAACATTTCTGGCATCCACCCGGACGGTATACCCGTCCCTTTCTACTTTCGCCCCGAGATACTGCAGCAATTCAATCATTACCGATATGTCTTTTAAGTTTGGTACATCATGGATTGTGCTTTCCCCTGTTCCGAGTAAAGAGGCTGCCAACAAAGGCAGGGCGGCATTTTTGCTGCCACTGACCCTGACCTTTCCCTGCAGGCGGTTTCCACCTACAACCATAAATTTTTGCATTTAACATACCTCCGCCTCAGTTACGCCCCAATATTCTGATTTCGACTTCCAAACCTACACCGAACTTTTCTCTCACCTTCCCTTTCACCATCTCAATAAGGTTTAATACATCCGCCGAGGTAGCCTTGCCAAGATTCACAATAAAATTGGCATGCTTTAAAGATACCTGGGCGTCCCCTACCCGCAAACCCTGGCATTGTGACTCTTGAATGAGTTTCCCCGCATAATGCCCGGGAGGATTTTTAAAAACACTGCCCGCACTTGGATATTCAAGGGGTTGCTTGGATTTACGTTTACTAACTATTTGCTCCATATCATGAGCGATCAAATGCTTATCCCGGTAATTCCCTTTAAGCACTACACCGGTAACAATAAAATCCTTGCCCTGCAAAAAACTGCTACGGTAACCCCACTCCATCTGTTGGCTGTCAAAACTGTGCTCCCTGCCATGAAAATCCAAACAATTGACTGAAATCACCCTGTCACTTATTGATAAACCGTACGCCCCGGCATTCATAATTACTGCACCGCCTACTGTCCCGGGAATGCCGGCAAGAAACTCAAAACCCCCTATACCTGCCTCCCGGATAATAGACGTTAGCCGGTTAAGTTTGACTCCTCCTCCGGCAACAAGGGTTTCACCCTCTACACTAATTTGTGCAAAACCACTTGCTATCTTTATGACAATGCCCTCGATTCCCTTGTCGCTTACCAGCAAGTTGGAGCCTGCACCGATTACGGTTAACGGCAAACCTTTTTCTTTTGCGAAAGACAATACTGCCTTAAGCTCCGTCATTCCTTCAGGTTCTATTAATATATCTGCCGGGCCGCCGATTCTCCAACTTGTATGCAGCCGCATAGGTTCTTCCAATAAAACAGGGCTTTTTATTAAATCCTTTAATTCTTTTAATAAACCATCAGGAACAGACATCAAGATCCCTCCTGGTTGAACGGCGCAGCCTATCGACCAAGTTGACCCCTGCTGCCCAGATGTTACCTGCCCCTATTGTCATTACCAAATCACCGGGCTTCACAAAATTCTCCAAATAATCAACAATTTTTTCACGGCTTCCCAAGTAAACAACGTTTTTCTGGCCGTTTCTTTTAATAGCCTCAACAATCATCATCGAATTTACCCCGTCAATAGGTTGTTCCCCAGCCGCATATATATCATCAACAATAACAATGTCCGAGTCATTAAAAGCTTTTCCGAACTCTTCACTTAAAAGAGAGGTCCTGGTATAACGATGAGGTTGAAATACCGCAATAATACGGTTTGCCCCTACTTGTCTGGCAGCCTTCAGGGCAGCGATAATTTCCGTTGGATGATGGGCATAATCATCTACAACCCTAATTCCGAACAATTCCCCGGTTAACTGGAAACGCCGGCCGGCGCCTTTAAAATCCAGCAAACTGTCAGCAATTTGCTTAAAGCCGATACCTACGTGCATTCCTACCGCTATCACTGCCAGGGCATTTAGCAAATTATGCTGGCCCGGCACTGTCAGTTCCAAAACCCCGAGATATTGCCCCCTGTAATACACCTCGCCCTTTGATTTCATACCTTCGAAGCTGAGGTTTTTCAAAATATAATCAGCATCACTGCTCTTAATACCGTATGTAATTAATGGACCTCCATACTGCTCCAATATCCTCCGGTTTCCAGGATCGTCCATACATACCACTGCCAGGCCGTCTTGAGGCACCTTGGATAAAAAAGCGATAAAAGCCTCTTTTATTTTTTCTACAGATCCGTAATAATCCAAATGATCATTTTCTACATTTGTAACAACGGCAATCTTGGGAGATAGCTTTAAGAATGAACCGTCACTTTCATCAGCTTCAGCGACCAAATACCGGCCATGCCCCAACTTGGCATTGCCGCCGATATCTTTTAATTCACCCCCAATAACAATGGTGGGATCATATCCCGCCTTCTCCATCACACTGGCAATCATTGAAGTAGTTGTAGTCTTACCGTGGGCACCTGCTACTGCAATACCCATTTGCCTGTTCATCAACAAAGCCAGAAGCTCACCGCGGTGCATAACCGGTATTCCTGTTTCTATTGCTTTGTTTAATTCAGGATTATCCTTTTTTATAGCAGTAGATACTATAACCAAACCGGCACCTTTAACATTCCCGGCATCATGCCCAATACTGCACAAAACACCCATTTCTTCCAGGCGGTTGGTTACTTTGGTTTTATTAATATCCGACCCACTGACCTCATGGCCCAACTCCACCATAATCTTGGCCAGGCCACTCATTCCTGCTCCACCAATACCAATAAAATGAATCCTCTTTGGGATTTGCTGCAACTTAATGCCAACTCCTTCCTCATAGGAACCCTTATGTTACAAGCTTTTTTTCTTTTATCCCAAGGATAAAACTATAGTATGCTTATATCTGAAAAGGTGTTACCAAGGATATAAAGCTTGTCCAACCTATAGATCCGATAATATTATATACTACCCGCCCGTTACGACATTGTGGATAATCATCTATTTATCTATAAGGCCTTGAATACAATCAAGAATATCATCCAAGGCATTGGGCTTGCCCAATGCCTTGCTTGCTTCAGCCATACTTGCCAATAAACCAGCGTCACCGGTTAATCTTTCTATCTCTGAAGACAGTATGTTCCCACTTAGATCTTTATCAAGAATTAATACTGCCGCATTAGCCCTTTTTAATGCCCGTGCGTTATATTCCTGGTGGTTGTCTGTTGCATACGGGTAAGGAATAAGAATTGATGGCAGGCCTTGGGCAGTTATTTCAGCCAATGTAGCAGCCCCAGCCCTGGAAATAACCAGATCTGCGGCAGCATAAGCACTCGACATATCGTGTATATAGGAAGTAATGGTAATATTCCCATATAAAGGTATTTTCATACTATTAAACTGCTCCATGAATACTTCATAATTGTTCGGGCCGGTTACATGCAGGAAAAATATTCCTTCTCTCCCTGCAAACCTTTTAAAAACATGAAGCATTGAATTATTAATACTCCTGGCACCTTGGCTGCCGCCAAAAGACAGCACAAGAATGCCTTTCTGTGGCATACCCAGTTTACTCCTGCCCTCTGCCTTATTCCGGTTTAATATTTCCTTCCTAACCGGCAAGCCTGTTACCTTAAGCTTGGCTTTGGATGGGAAAAATCTTTTGGCATCTTCAAATGTCAAAGCAACACAACTGGTAAACCTGGATAAAATACGGTTGGTAATGCCCGGAAAAGCATTCTGTTCATGAATCAACGTAGGGAAGCCGGACAATGCAGCCGCCAAAACCACCGGCCCGCAAACATATCCACCGGTTCCTATCACAGCGGCAGGTGCAAATTCCTTTATTATCCTGCGTGCCTCCCTAAAACCCTTAAGGGCTTGCCAAAAAGCCAGTATGTTGGCATACGAAATACTTCGTTTTAACCCTGACAATTCAATAGATCGGAAAGAGAGGCCCTCTCTGGGGACTATTTCTGCTTCCAGTCCCCGGGTGCCCCCAAAATAAACAACCTCAGCCCCGTATTTTTCCTGTAATCCTTTAGCTATAGCCAAAGCCGGATAAATATGCCCACCGGTTCCCCCACCGGTGACAATAAATTTCATTTGACACCTCCGCTTGTAAAAGCTGGTTGGTTCTATAAACAACTTTAACACTTATTACTTTGTTGAAACATACCTCGATATATTAAGCAGCACCCCGACGCCCATAAGTGTAAACACCAGGGATGTTCCACCAAAACTGACAAAGGGGAGGGTGATGCCGGTAACCGGAAGTGAACTGGTAACCACACCAATATTAATAATCGCCTGGATAGCTATTCCGGAAACAATGCCTGCAGCCAGCAGGCTGGAAAATGCATCCGGTGCGGTTATGGCAATTTTAAAGCCCCTCCATACAAACAAGGCAAACAGTAAAATAACCAGACTTGCACCAATAAAACCAAGCTCTTCTCCAATTACAGCAAAAATAAAATCAGTCTGCCTCTCGGGGAGATACAGGAATTTAGAGTGCCGCCCTTGTCCCAAGCCGGTTCCCAAAAGGCCCCCTGACCCCAAGGACATTAAAGAATTTAATATATGCCAACCGGCCCCGTCCGGATCACTTTCAGGGTTTAAAAACGCCAGGAACCTGTTTCTCCTGTATTCTTCAGAAAAAATAGCCCCAAATACAGCTCCGATCCCCAATATCCCTATGGTTCCCAGGACCCACATCCTGACCCCCGCACAGAACAGCATAACAAAAATAGTGCCTGCCAGGGTTACTGCCGTCCCCAAATCATGCTCCGCTAAAATAAGCCCGGAAAAGAAACCCATCAGGATTAGGTAAGGCAGAACACCTTCTTTAAACTTGTGTATTTTTATTCCCTGTCTTGAAAGACCCGCGGCTGCAAATAATACTACGCACAGTTTAGCAAACTCGGAAGGCTGGAAGCTGAAAAAACCCAAGTCTATCCAACGCTGGGCACCCAGCCTTTCTTCACCTAAAGGCGTAAGTACCAAGATCAACAATATGGTCACTACCAATAATAACAAAGGGGCCCAACGCTTTAACTTCCAATAATCATACCGCATCATAAAGATCATTGCTACTGTGCCGATCAATGCATTGATTAACTGCCTGCTTAAAAACCAGAAAGGATTATTGAAAGGGGGAAACATTGCATAATAACTGCTGGAACTGAAAACCATAACAATACCGATGCTTAGAAGCATCATTACGGTAATAAAGAGAATAAAATCAGGAGCTTTTTTCTTGATAGGCATTGTTAACCTCCCTCCAGCAGTTCACCCGCCGGCCAGTGGCCGGCGGCTTCCAGATTTTTTATTTGCAGCGGCGGCATTGTTTCGCCGGTTTATATTAACGGTTTTAGGTTATAAGTTTTATGTTTTAGGTGTTTATCTTTGTAGTTTTATTCCGACTCCTTACTCCTGACTTCTGAATTCTGACTCCTGAATTCTGAAGTCTGAGTTCCCTTAAGTTCCATTACTATTTCCTTAAACATGTCTCCTCTTTCTTCAAAATTCTTAAACATATCCCAACTTGCACAGGCAGGTGACAGTAAAACCACATCGCCTTTTTGGGCCACCGAGCTTGCTTGCAAGACTGCCTCTTTAAAACCGGAAGCCTTAATTATTTTTTTAATTCCGGCTTCACTGGCCGCTCTGGCTATATCATCAGCACACTCGCCCACAACTACTATAGCCCTGGTTTTGGGACGAGCTATCTGGGCGAACTTATGAAAATCATTGCCCTTGTTCCGCCCCCCGGCAATAAGCACCAAAGGCCCATTAAAAGCTTCAACCGCCTTTATGCTGGCATCAGGATTTGTCCCTTTGGAGTCGTTTATATATCTTACCCCATTTATTTCAGCAACAAATTCCAATCGATGAGCTACACCGGTGAATTTTCCCAGAGTAGCAGCAATGGACCCGGCAGGCACACCCATCACCAAAGCAGCTGCAGCTGCAGCCATCGCATTTTCAAGATTATGCACTCCGGGAATTTGCAATTCTTTTGGATCAAAGACAGTACTGCTGCTATGCTCAAAAGAAAACCTTACTTTGCCCTGTTGGACAAACACCCCTTTATTTAAAATATGACGGCGGCTGAAATATATGACATCTCCTTTACCTTCACCTACCATGCCTCTAACCAAAGGATCATCATAATTGAGAACCAAGTAATCACCGTGAACCTGGTTCATTGAAATCCTGCTTTTAGCCTCTCTATAACCCTCCATATCCCCATGCCTATCCAAGTGATCCGGGGTCAAGTTTAATATAACTGCCACCTTGGGGCGAAATTCCTTTATAGTTTCCAGCTGGAAGCTGGAAACTTCCGCTACAATAACATCATCAGGCCCATAAGATTCAACCTGGCCAATCAAAGGCAGTCCAATGTTCCCAGCAACCAATACACGGTAACCAGCATCCTTAAATATTTCTCCAACCAAAGTTGTAGTTGTTGTTTTTCCGTTGGTCCCGGTAATAGCTATTACCGGAGACCTGGCAAATCTATATGCCAACTCCAATTCGCCAATAACAGGTATCCCTAAGCAGCGTGCCTCTACAACAGGTTCAATATTTAAAGAAATCCCCGGGCTCATCACGATGATATCGTAATTACCTTCAACCTTTGGGTATTTGCCTAAATACAGCTGGACGCCGGCCTCAATCAAACCGTTTAAATTATCTCCAAAATCCCCGGCTTCTTTGGTATCAGACAAAGTAACAACCGAGCCTTTCCCAATCAAGAAACGGGCAGTTGCCAAACCGCTTTTTCCAGCGCCTATCACCAGTATTTTCTTATTCCTTAAATCCACAGTTTCATCTCCAGTTTCCCGGTTATCTTAAAATAAACCCACCAATACCAAGCAGTGAGAAAAATATAGTAACAGCTACAAAAGCTGCAACAATTTTGTTTTCACTCCAACCCCCCAGCTCAAAGTGGTGATGAAGGGGGCTCATCCTAAAGACCCTGCGGCCAAACACTTGAAATGAAAAAACTTGAATCATTACCGACAAAGCTTCCAATACATAAATAAGACCAATAATCACCAGGAACAATTCACTTCTGGTAAGAACCGCCGCCGCTCCCAGGGCCCCGCCCAAAGCAAGAGAACCTGTGTCCCCCATAAACACTTTAGCGGGATAACGGTTAAAAACAAGAAAACCCAGGCAGCCCCCGGCCACAGCAGCCATAATTGATGCTACCCCCGCCTTATCAAGCATTATAGCAATAATGGTAAAGGCAATAGAAGCAACTGCAGTGACACCTGAAGCTAAACCGTCCAAACCATCGGTAAGGTTAACTGCATTGGCGGCCCCGACAACTGCCAAAATACAAAATAATATATACCAAGGCATACCCAGTTCTATGGTTGTTGAACTAAAAGGAATTATCAAATCAGTTCCTCGCCCCAGTGTAGAAACCGCCAAAAAAGCCAATAATAATGCAATTAATATTTGCCCGGCCAATTTTTCCCTAGCCTTAAGCCCCATCGGCCGGTGTAAAGCAATCTTTAAAAAATCATCTATAAAACCAATTAAGCCAAATCCCAATAAGATTGATAGAACCAGTATCCCCTCAGGATTCCTGAAAGAGGTGATTAAACCGGAAATAGTTATACCGGCAAGAAAAATAACTCCCCCCATGGTTGGGGTTCCTGCTTTAGATAGATGACTCGAAGGGCCGTCATTACGAACATTTTGCCCAAACTTAAGCCTTTTCAACACCGGTATGACAATAGGCCCTAAGATAATAGTGGCTATAAATGAAATTATTAGTGGTTTGATTATTAAAAACATCGTATCCATCTTCCAACCGGAATACCTACCGGATCTCCTATTTATTTAAGGGTTTCAATAAAACCTTCCATTCTCATGCCCCTGGAACCTTTAACCAGGACTACATCACCGGCTTTTAAGACATTTTTTAAACCATTGGCAGCTTCCTTGGCAGTTTGGTAATTATAAATCCTGTCCGCAGGCAAGCCCGCCTCAAAAGCACCGGTGCCAATAAGCGAACCCAACTCCCCAACTGTTGCCAATAAATCTACTCCTGCCTCATAAGCTGCCTTCCCAACTTTTTTATGAGCAGTTTCCGCCATTTTACCCAACTCCAGCATGTCGCCTAATATGGCGATCTTCCTTGCCCCACCCATCTCCATAAGCACCTGCAGCGCAGCTTTGGTTGAGTCGGGATTGGCATTATAGGCATCATTAATGATTTTTACCCCGTTTAATTCCAAGATTTCCAAGCGCATTGCAGTTAAATTGGCCCCTGCCAAACCACTTTTAATTTCTTCATAACTCATTCCATATTCATGTCCCACAGCAATGGCGGCCAGGCTGTTAATTATATTGTGCCTGCCGGGCAGGGGCAAGAAAAATTCCTCAACCCTGTCCCGGAAAGCAACTGTAAAACGGTTCCCACCATTTTCTGCGGCGACTTCCTTTAAGCATAAGTCAAATTCAGGCTTCTCACCGTATAAAATCACTTTTCCCCTGCAACGCTTTGCCTCTCTTGCAATAAAAGGGCTGTCCCCGTGAAGTACCGCAAACCCTGTCTCAGGAACATGCTCTAAAAGCTCACCTTTGGCCCTGGCAATATTATCCACTGAACCAAGCAGTTCCAGATGCGCTTCACCGATATTGGTAATTACCGCCCCGTTGGGCAGGGCTATCTGGCTTAAAAAGTCTATCTCTTTAAACCCTCTCATGCCCATTTCAACCACAGCAACCTGGTGCTCCTCCCCTAACTGCAGTAATGTTAGAGGCAGGCCAACCTCATTGTTGAAATTGCCCTGGGTCTTAACAGCACGAAATTTTGCAGACAAAACACTATATATAAGATCCTTGGTACTGGTTTTGCCTGAGCTGCCTGTAACTGCCACCAGCATAACTCCTGATTGCCTGCGGTTAAAAGCAGCCAAATCCTGTAAGGCTTTAAGAGTATCTTTTACTAAAAATACGGTGGCTTTTCCCGGTAACAACCCATCTACCATTCTATTTAAGACCAAGCCTTTAGCACCAAATCCCAATGCCTTCACGGCAAAATCATGCCCATCATGATTTTCCCCATGAAGCGCAAAAAACAGATCACCTTCTTTAACCTTACGGGAATCTGTGCAAACCGAATTAAATACTGCCCCTTCACCCGGTATAACCTTAAAGGCGGATATTGCCCTGGATATTTGTTCAATATTTAAGGAAAGCACGGTATTACCTCCGAGATTATATTTTAGCGCCTGTCAATTTAGCTTTGATTATCTTCCGGGCTTCCTCCCGGTCGTCAAAGTGAACTTTTTTATGGCCCAATATTTGATAATCCTCATGCCCTTTACCTGCAATAATGACAAAATCACCGGCCAGTGCTTCTGTAATAGCTGCCTCAATAGCATCGCGCCGGTCAGGAATTACATGGTACCGGGCAGGATTAACCGTACCTTTTAATCCTGCTTCAATATCATTAATTATTTTGACAGGATCCTCAGTCCTGGGATTATCTGAAGTTATAATTGTAAGATCGCTGTATTGCCCGGCAATCTTGCCCATTAAGGGCCTCTTTGTACGATCCCGGTCGCCGCCGCAACCGAAAACCGTAATAAGCCTGCCCTGCGAGATTGCCCTGGCTGCTTTTAATATATTTTCAAGGCCGTCCGGTGTATGAGCGTAATCAACCACCACCGTAAAATCCTGGCCGCATTCTATCATTTCAAACCTTCCCGGTACTCCTTTCAGGTTTTCCAAAGAGACGGCCAATGTTTCCCGGCCAATCCCGCTGCCCAACCCTACGGCATAAGCCGCCAAGGCGTTATAAACATTAAATAGCCCACCAAGCTTGAGATTTAAAATATCGCTCCCATATTTGCTGATAACTTTAAAGGTGCTGCCATGCTCCCTTGCATAGACTTCAACTGCCCTGACATCAGCATCTTCGGATAATCCATAAGTAAGTACAGGCACTTTACACTCCGGGATAATCCTTTTGGAATACGGATCATCCTTATTTATTACGGCAAATTTGGGGAATTTTTTGCTGCCCTGGCCAAGAGATTTAAATAAGCCGAGCTTTGCCTGAAAATATTCCTCCATATTGCTATGAAAATCAAGGTGATCTTGTGTTAAATTGGTAAAAACCCCTACGTCAAACTCAGTTCCGGTAACCCTGTTCAGCGACAGTGCATGAGAACTGACTTCCATAACTGCCGCCTGCACACCTTCGTTAACCATTTCTCGAAATAGTTCCTGCAATTGGTGAGCCTCCGGGGTGGTATGCTGGACATCCAGCTTTTTATCACCTATATAGTTGGCAATTGTCCCTACCAGTCCTACTTTATAGCCTTCCCGGCGGAATATGGAGTTAATAAGGTAAGAGGTAGTAGTTTTGCCGTTTGTCCCGGTGACCCCAACCAATCTCATTTTTTTGGATGGAAAGTTATAAAAGGCAGAAGCCAGTAGGCCCAGTGCTTCTCTGGTATCTTCCACCAGGATCCCGGCTGTCCCAGCCGGGACACTTGTTCTATCTTGAACCACAATGGCCGAAGCTCCTGCTTCCAACGCATCTTTAATATACTTATGCCCGTCTGTCTGAAACCCTTTGATTGCCACGAATAAATAACCGGGCTTAACTGATTTGGAGTTATGGGTAATTCCTTTGATTTCAATTTGTTTATTACCGGCAACCTCTAAAGCCTTAATATTATTTAACAACTCACCCAGTTGCATAACCCGCCTCCTTTGAAAAGATTTTATAATCCAACGGGCTTTTGATTAAGCCTGTCGCTTTGAATATACGCAACAGGCTTAAACAGCAACTTTTTTTATTGTTATGCTAACACCGGCACAACCCGCTGTTTTAAAGTTTATAGCCCAGACTTGCTCTTTAGTCCATGATAATAATACCACTATATGCCATCCCAGGCAAAGCATCTTGCGAATTTGCATTACCGCTTCCCGGGGGTTTAAATTCAACCTTAACCGTACTGCCTCTAGTTAATTGTTGACCGGGTTTGGGTTCCTGGGAAGCAGCCAGCCCGGTACCGGTGATTTCCAGCCTTAATCCCAATTCTTCGGCCAGGTTTTTAGCCTCCAATTCAGTAAGCCCTTTGAAATTAGGTATGGTAATTCCATCACTTCCAGGCAGTTTTGGTTTATTTAAATCCAAAATTATAGTTACATCGTTCATGGCCTCCGCCCCACCCTGGGGAACCTGGCTGTATACCATTGAACCTTCTCCCCTGGTCTGGAAAGAAAGACCCTGGGCTCTAAGCCTGCGGACGGCCTCATTTACCGGGTAATTGACAACGTTGGGAACCTTTATCCTGGTCTTGGAAGTCTCATACCAGGCTTTGGGATCCGGAGGCTTAATTAAATCCGGATCATCAGGTATATTTAGATAATGAAGAGTATCTTGCATAATTGCCTGGAATACCGGGGCGGCTATAACTCCTCCAAAATACATCCCGCCCTGGGGTTCCGCAATCATCACGGTTATGGCAACCCTTGGATTCTCAACCGGTGCGAACCCGGTAAAGGATGCCACATACTTGCCTGCAACATACCCCCCGCTTTCTCCCACTACCTGTGCGGTACCGGTTTTACCGGCAACCCTGTAGCCTTGGACAAAAGCATTTCTGCCTGTTCCACTTGACACTACATTCTCCAGCAGTTTCTTTACCTGCTCCACTGTTTCGCTGTCCAGGACTTTTCGAATGACTTCGGGATTAAAAGTTTTTACTATATTGCCCTTATTGTCTATGATTTCTTTTACCAATAGCGGCTTCATTAAATTCCCGCCATTAGCCACCGCGCAGGTAGCCGATAATAGCTGGATAGGTGTAACGGCAATTGATTGGCCGATCGACATGGTGGCAATATTTAAATTCGTGGCTTTTTTTTCGTCTATTATAATTCCTTTGGCTTCACCGGCCAAATCAATCCCGGTTTTTTGGCCAAAACCAAAATCCCTTATGTACTTATAAAACCTTTCTTTGCCCAATCGAAGCCCAATATCAATAAACCCCGGATTACAGGAGTTCATCACTACTTCTTCAAAAGTCAGGCTGCCGTGCCCTCCAGCCTTCCAACAGCGGATATTGCGATCGGCCACCTTAACATAACCGGGATCATAAAAACGTTCTTTGCTTGTAACTACCTTTTCGCTGACAGCCGCGGAGGTAGTTACTATTTTAAAGGTGGAACCGGGCTCATAATTATACCAGATGGCCGGATTGCGATCCCAAACACTTTTCGGCACGTCATTCCAATTATTGGAATTAAAAGTCGGCCTGTTCCCCATAGCTAAAACTTCTCCTGTTTGGGGATCCATTACAATTGCCACCGCGAGCTTTGGGCGGTAAGTGGCAACCACCTTGTCCAGTTCCCGTTCAACAAAATACTGGATGTTTTCATCAAGGGTAAGCACAAGGTTATTTCCTTGTTCAGGAGGTAGGTATTTATGAAGGGGATCGGGTATGTTTCTACCCGCCGCATCGTGTTCCACCAATATTCGCCCGGGTTTACCCTTTAATACGTCGTCAAAAGACTTTTCAATCCCCATTAAGCCCTGGTTATCTACGCCGGTGAACCCCAACAGGTGAGGTGCCAAAGTTTCATGCCGGTAATACCTGCGACTTTCCTCTACCAGATGAACCCCTTCCAAGTTAAGCTCTTTAACTTTTTTTGAAACTTCCGGTTTTACCTTTCTTTTTATCCATTCATAGCTGGACCTCCGGGAAACAATGCGAAGCAATTTCCCGGGATCAGTTTCCAATATTGGTGCCAAAGTATTGGCTACATGCTTGGGATCCTTTACTTGGGAAGGGATAACATAAATAGAATCACTGCTTATACTGGTTACCAATTCATTGCGGTTCCGGTCGTAAATAGTGCCTCTTTTGGCTTCAACAGGGACATCCTGCATCCTGACTTCCAGGGCTTTTTGCTGGAGATAATCACCCTGGACAAATTGAATCCAGGCTAATCTGAATGTAAGCGCCACAAAGGCCACGCTGCAAAATAAAAAAATCCAGGTAAGCCTTTTGCGGATTAGTATGCTTGCAGTTCGCATACCATTCTCCTCCCGGCCAGCCTACCCGGTGGATTGCTCCTTCAACTGCCTTTCATCCCGATTAAGTTTACAAAAGCTTGTACTACCTTATTGCTTCCAGCCGCGCTATGCCCTTGAGCTTGCTGCTCAGGTTGAGCCTGGGGCTTACCGGTTTCAGTAACTGAAGTTTTTCCCCGGTTATCATCTGCGGCCAAATCTGCCTTAACCACCACAATATCTTCGCTGCTTGGTTTAACCATTTTTAGTTTGTTTGTGGCCAGGTATTCTACCCGGCCCAAGGTATTAAAGCTGTTCACTTCCTCGGCAAGAGAATCCGTCTCCTGCCGCAAAGTGGCAACTTGTTTATTTAGTTGCGCTATTTCATATCCTGAAATTACCACTTGGGTGTAGTAGTAGGCTATCAACATACCGGTACTGAAAAGCAACAATACCAGTAAAGTAAGGCTGTACTTTGCTTGACCAGGGACAAAATTTCGTTTAGGACGCCGGATATCCCGGCTTTCCCCTTCGGGTAGACTGTAATGTTCATATCGCTCTTGAGCTACTACCAAAGCTTATTCAACCCCCTGTCTGTTTAGAACAACAATAAGCCTTATATAAAACGAGAGAATCTTGTGGAGCATGGTCAGCCGAGCCGTTCAGCTACCCTAAGCCTTGCACTCCTTGCCCTGGGATTACTTTCAACCTCTTGGTCAGAAGGGCAAATACCCCCCGGCCTGATTAATTTAAGAACAGGTTTTATATTGCAGGTACAAACCGGAAAATCCTTAGGGCAACGGCATCCTGCTGCTTTGTCCCTGAAAAAGCCTTTTACCAATCGATCTTCCAGCGAATGGTAAGTAATTACACAAACCCTGCCTCCGGGTTTAAGATAGCCCACCATATCTTCCAGAGCACTTTTCAGCACATCAAGTTCTTTGTTAACTTCGATACGCAATGCCTGAAAAGTCCTTTTTGCCGGGTGCGGCCCTTCTCTTCTGTAGCGAGCCGGTATGGCTTGCTTAATAATATCCACCAATTGACCGGTTGTACTAATGGGAGACTTCTCTCTCTCTCTTACGATGAAAGAGGAGATCCTTCCGGCAAAACGTTCTTCACCGTATTCACGGATAATTCTTGACAGCTCCTCCTCGGGCAGCGTATTAACCAACTCCCCGGCCGTAACACCGGAGCTTTTATCCATACGCATATCCAACGGGGCATCTGTTTTATAGCTGAACCCTCTTTCAGGGTTATCCAACTGGTAGGAGCTTACTCCCAGGTCATAAAGGGCACCGTCTATTTTAAGAATATCCAGTTTATCTAAAATTGACGGGAGCTCGGAGAAATTACCTTGGATTAAAACAGCCCTGTCACCAAATTCTTTAAGCCTACCGGTAGCTGCTCTTATTGCATCCATATCCTGGTCGATACCCACAAGCCGCCCCTTTGGTGAAGAAGCTTTTAATATATGAAAACTATGCCCGGCACCACCTAAAGTACAATCAACGTAAACACCATCACTTTTCGGGTTGATCATTTCCAGTACTTCATTTAGCAGGACCGGATCATGCGAGTATATGTATTTACTTTCTTTATCTGGCATTGCTCCTGGCTCCTTACAACGTCAAGGTAACCTTTCGCCGGCAACCAATGGGAGCACATCAAATGCCTAAATCAAAATCAGCCATTTTTTCAGCAATTTCATCAGCAGAGGCTGAAGCTTCCTTACTGTATTCTTCCCAACGCTGCCGGGCCCAAATTTCTGCCCTTGTGGATACTCCTATAATCATCGTTTCCTTTTCCAGCCCGGCATATTCTCTCAGATTTGAAGGTATTAATATTCTCCCTTGTTTATCAATCTCGCATTCTGTAGCTCCTGAGAAAAAAAACCGCATGAAGGCCCGGGCATCCGCCTTAGTAAAAGGCAGGGATCTCATCTTTTGCTCTAATGCTGTCCAGTCCTTGGGGGGGTACACGAACAAGCATCCGTCCAATCCTTTGGTAAGGATAAACTTTTCCCCCAGGCCTTCGCGAAATTTAGCAGGAATAAAAAGTCTACCTTTGGAGTCGATGCTATGTTGATATTCACCTATAAACATTTTTTTAACACATCCATAGCCATCGTTTCCCCACTTCGATCCACTTTGGTTCACAATTCCCCACTTATTATATAATCTAATAGCTTTTTTATCATTTGTAAATACTTTTTTGCAAAACAAACCCCAAAAAACGTAATAAATTTTAGTTTTTTAAAACTAGTTCTAGATATTGATAATTAGAGCAGATCATAACCCAATATATAGATCTTGCTTAAAAGCATTCCTTATTGGGCAGGATTCAGGGAACAGTATTCAGGAGCCGGAATAAAAACATAACTTAAAGTGTTCTAAATAAAAAACACCTGCAAAGATCATCACGACCATTTACAGGTGTTTATTAATACCTCATACAAGTTGTCTAGAACTTATAGCATTACAGATGTTTTTTCTTCTGACTCCTGATTTCTGACTTCTGACTCCCAGGCCTAAAAGGAATGCATTAGAGCAACAAAAAATTACCCTATTGATCTCATCTTTCTTTTCCTTTTTTCAAACACCGCTATCTCGGAATACCCTGCCGCCAGCAACAGTTTTCTTGCTTCAGCAAATCCAAAACCTACTTGCCCCGGGGAATGGGCATCCGAGCCAACACTGGCAGGAACCCCTTGTGCACGGCAAATCTTTAAAAACTCCAGGGAAGGATATGCTTCGCCGGAATCCCAGCGCAAACCGGCAGTATTTACCTCAACACATACGCCACCTTTGGCAAAGGCTGAAGCTGCCTGTTCATAATACTCTGTAAGCTTGCCTTGTGGCCGGTAACCAAACTTTTTAACCAAATCCGGATGAGCCATTATATCGTATATGCCGGAAACTGCCGCTCGGGAAAGAAGGTTGAAGTAATCCCGGTAAATCTCGTCAATATTCCTGCTATTGTATTCATCAATAAAATCAGGATGATCAAAAGCCCAGCCGTCGATAAAGTGCACCGAACCGATTACATAGTCAAAGGGATGGCCACAAAGTAAGGATATGGCCTCTTTTTCATAACCCGGAATATAATCCAGTTCTATTCCCAACCGGACTTTCAAACCCCGGTTATTTAATGCCGCCTCTAGAATTTCATCCACATAGCTGCCAAGCTCAGATTCCTTCATGGCAATCCCCGGATCCCTTTGATCCGTTGGAAGCCAATACATTGGGGCATGATCGGCAAAACCAATCTCTTTGAGGCCTTTTTTAAGCGCAGAATCTATATATTCCTGGATCCCTCCTGTGGCATGCCCGCAGCGGCAGGTATGAATATGGTAATCTACGGTAATCAATTGGCCAACTCCTTTACTAAATCTGAAACATCCCTGGCCAGGTAATGAATGTGCTCTGCAAGAGAAGTTGACAACAAACCGGTGCCGCAAGCCGGGGTAATTAATGTCTGCGACAGTAATTGACCGGTAGGTATCCCGCGGTATTCAAGCTGCTCCCATAAGCTTTTCAACCGGTCCAGCAAACTGCCCGGGGTTTCGTCAAAAGCTTTTTCATTGGTGGGGACAATGCCTTGAGCCAGTATCCCGCCCCTATTGATAAAATCTTTAAGCTCCGCTGCAAAAGGAAGAAGCGAATCAGCATAATTATAAACATCCAAGTTTACTATTTCCAAATTGCACTGGTAGAGTATAGACCAGTCGATAGCATCACAAGAATGCACTCCCACTAAAGCCCCGGCTGCGTGAACCTGTTCGAAAATCTCATTCAGGTCGCATTTAATCATTTCTTTGGTTACGGTAATGTAATCTGACTTGCCGTATACCCCAATTCCCGGTTCATCTACGAAAATAATTACCGGCCTTCCCAACTGGGACAGCTTTTTGGCCTGCCAGTGGCTGTGCATAGCCAAAGTTTTTACTATCAAATCCCGGAGTTGCTCGTTATAATAAGAAAACCTTCCACCGGGATCCTTTAAATTAAACCCTATAGTTAATGGGCCCGCCAAATGCCCTTTAAGGTATACTGCTTCCCCCAAACCGTTTTTCTTTAGGTAATCCAAATAAGCATAAAAGCCGGCAGCAGCCTCAACAGGCAGCGAAAAAGCTTCCAGGGCTTCTTCATCGCCCTCTGCAGCAGACAGGTAGATAGAATAAAACTGGGTCAATCCTTTATCCCAATCTTCACTTCCTGTATTAAAAAAAGCCCTGTCACCTTCCAATTTAATCAAACCCGCCTTCACCAAAGGGGTTAAAAACTGGAAAACGAACCCTTCTGCAGGTCCCCTCAGAGGCATCTGAGGCCAATGGGGTATTTCCGGCATAGTTTTAAATATTAGGTTAAGAGCTTCCTCAGGTTCTGTATAAGGCATGCTTCCAATCCCGGTATGCAGCCCGGCAGGCTTAAACTTCAACTTTAACACCTTCCTTAAGATATATGTTACCGGATCCCGCCTATTATATCTTAGCAGCCGTCATCTAGCAACTGCTCATAGCATTTGGTCGTTGACAGCAAAGGGCCGCTGTTGCAAGATTTTATATAAAGCCGGCGGCCGGGCGGTGGCAGTTTGCAGTTTTATTAATTGCCCTTTTGTAAACCTTGATGGTATCTTGTGCAATCCTGTCCCAACTATAATAATTCAATACTTTTTGATATCCCTTATGGCTCATGCTTTTTGCCAATCCCGGGCAATCCAGCAGCTCAAGTACGTAATGTGCCAATAAATCTGCCCGGCCGGGAGGGATTTTCAACCCGTCAATACCATGGTTGACGATCTCTCCAAGCCCGCCGGTATCCGAAACCAAAACAGGCGTGCCCACAGCCATTGCCTCCAGGGCAACAATGCCAAAAGGTTCATAGGTACTAGGGAAAACTGCTACTGAAGCACCCGCCAACAGTTGGTTGCGAGTTTCATCATCGATATAACCTAAAAACTTAACATTGTTTGATACCCCATGAAGCCCGGCAAGCCTCTTTAACTCGCCCTCATAAGGGCCCCTGCCGGCTATAGCCAATATTGCTTCAGGATGTTTATTCATGATCATCGGCATAGCCTCTATGGCAAACTGGGCGCCCTTTTCGGGAACCAATCTGCCCAAAAAGGCTATAGTTATGCCTTCTGCTGCAGCCTTACGGCTCCCATTTCCCTTTAAACCCCTATTTATACTCCCGGCATCTACTCCATTTGGAATTATCGAAAGATTGCCGGCGCCAATTCCGAAAAGCTTTCTGATCTCCCGGGACATATAATTGCTGCAACAAATTATTTCCTGTGCTTCAGACACTAAATTACCTTCGATACTATGTATTTGTTTTTGCAATTCGGTAAATATTCCTCTATTCCTCCCATATTCTGTAGCATGAATTGTAGCCACCAAAGGGAGGTTATATTTCCGTGATATATAGGTCGCCGCGTCGTTGACCAGCCAATCATGGGCATGGACCAGATCAAAATACCCTTTCTTCAAGCCATTTTCCTCAGCACTTTTAATCATGCCGGCATTTAGCCTGTTTAACCATTCAAGAAAATCCCGGTATTCAATTCCTCCGGGTTTACACTATAAACATGCACGCCATCCTCTTCCAATTCATAAAGGGGCTTGCCTTGGGCAGGACATGTGAAAACATGCACTTCAACACCCAGGTTGGCCAAGGCCCCGGCCAAATCATAAACATGTCGCCCAAGCCCCCCTACTGTCCTGGGGGGGTATTCCCAGGATAACATAATCACCCTAATTGCAGGTCCTTTAACAGATCCCTGCCTTGTTGCCGCCGTACAGAAGACAGAAAAATCGAAGTCCGGGAATAAATTATTCTTTTTTTCCAGGCTTGATAAATATTGCTCTTCAATACGCCCGGCTTCAATTTGCCCGGACAAATTCCGGAAATTAATTAAATGCTCAAAAAGTCGTTCTTTTGCATAGTTAACCGTTGTACCTTCATTCAATATAAAAGCCCAATCGCTGCTTTGAGCGAGCAGCAGTTCACGGCCGGCCTGGTTTAATGCCCTGCGGAGCAAACCATTTGCCCGGTAATTTAAACCGGCCAACCCGGTCATTTTTGCTTCAGCAGCATGCTGGTGCTTATATATCCAATCGTTTTTAGGGTTTAACCAGACATAGCTATACCCGCCTTCACCCCAACTGCTCATGGGCATATCTACATATTGATTGTTTGGGTACTTTTCCAAATAATCCGAAGGAGTAACAGTTCTTATCTTCCGGCTAAAATAAGCATATCGCAATACATTTTCCAGCCAATAAGGTCCTTCATACCACCAATGCCCAAAAAGTTCCGCGTCGTAAGGCGCTACAATTAAAGGCACCCGGTTTATCTTTGAAGAAATATTTTCCAATTGGACAATTCTTGCTTTAATGAAATCTTCGGCATGCGCTTTTGCCCTTTCACGGGCCCTGTAAGGGTTATATACCTGTTTATGCCCGCCTTGCCCGGTAATTTTGTAATATTTATACCCCGTATCAGCCCTTATAAAGCCACCGGGAAGATATGGCCATAAATAACCCTCATCAAGATCATAAGCGATATCCCGGTAGAACTCCCGGTAATCAGGATGACCGGGATAACCGACCCGCCTCTCCCAAACCTGCCTTGAACTCTCCGGATCCCTGGCAAATACGGCTACACCCGACCGGCAACGGGCAGGAGCAAAAATACCGTTTGCGGGGCATGGTTTCGAACTAAGGAACCCATGGGTGTCCACAATAAAATATTTTATCCCAAGCTCTGCCAGAATTGCGTCCACTCCGGGAATATACCCACACTCCGGCAACCAAAAACCTTGAGGCTGCTTTCCAAACAGCCTCTTAAACATATCTATGCCTGTTTTTATTTGAGCCCTGCGGGATTCATTGTTGTGAACCAGGGGTAAAAAACCATGAGTGGCAGCCGTGGTAATCAGCTCAAGTTTCCCCTTATTCCAAAGCTCGGCAAACCTAAGATGCAAATTGCCTCCTGCATTCGTAAAATACTTGCGCATATTTTTAAAATGCCGCCTATAAAGCAAGGACAGCCTGTAATATTCCTTACTTCCAGCTGTCCTGCGGCATTCGGCGTTACCTAATTCAATCATATCATCAATATACTTAAGCAGCTTTTCTTTTAACAAATCGTCCGTCATCATGGATAAAAGAGTTGGCGATAATGATACGGTAAGCCTGTAATCCACACCTTCCTGATCCAGCTTTTCAAAGGACTTCAGTAAAGGCATATAACAATTTGTGCATGCTTCAAAAAACCAGTTCTCTTCCAATGTGCGGCTTTGATCAGGATGCCTGACAAAAGGAAGGTGGGCATGCAAAACTATTGACAAGAAACCTTGGCTCATAAACATTGCCTCCCAATCTGTAATTAACCTGCCAGGGTGGAACTGACACCCATATAAAAAGGCATCCGATCAAAGACATATTTGGTGTCAATTCTCAGCCCGGCCATATTGAAATGGCAAAGTTCCTTTTCATTTTCTGATAAGTCCAAGGTTGGTTTTTGAAAGAGGATTTCACCTTTTGGGGCAGGATCAAATTTAGGTGTGGGTGGAGTTGTAATTTGGCCTGATTTTATTATAGGGATTATTTTCCCATCATTAAGCCGGGAACAAATTTCTACATTATACATTGCACCCGGCTCCAAACCCGTAAAATACCAGCTGTATGTTGCGGCAGGGGGTTCTACCTGGGCAGCCTGCAGGTATTGGTAGTCAAACCCGTTATCATCTACCAGTTTAAAAAGTCTGAGAACCAACCTGCCGTTTAAAGATTTTAATGCATTCCACTGGTCATCTGATAACTCCCAATACACAAACACACTACAAGGCCCTTGGGGATATACGCCAATCACATTTTCGTCATAAAAATCCGGAAGCACCAGCACGCTGTTAACACTCCTCAATCATATTTTGACGAATGGTTGCAAAGCAAACATGCCTGCAACCATTTTCCAATAATCTTATTAGTATGTTAACAGCTGCGTATTTAGCACTTATTCATTTACAATCCTTACAATATCCGAATATCTTAAGCTGGTGATCCAATATCTTAAATGAAAATTTTTTGCTTACCCTCATTTCCAGTTCGTCGAGGAGATCCTCATCCACCTCCATTATCTTGCCGCATTTTAAACAAATAACATGGTGATGGTGGTGTCCTTCATTCTCAGTATCGATACATTCATAGCGCATGCGTCCATCACCAAAGTCCATACAACATATAATGCCAAATTCAAGGAGGAGTTCTAGCGTACGGTAAACCGTAGCCAACCCAACATCCGGCTCCCTTGCTTTAACAAGGTTATAAACTTCTTCAGCACTGAGGTGCTTGGTCTTGTTTTCCAACAAAACTCTTAATACAGCTTCCCTTCTGTGAGTTAACTTGTAGTCCCCTTCTCTTAATATCCTTTCTGCATTTTTAATATAATTTTGCATCTGGATCCTCCTGGAATAATTTCTTAATGTTCAGCCAGGGCTTGCCTCTACCAATTTTCCTGGTAATACCTTCTCCTGCGGTTATAATAACGGCGGCGTCTTTCTTTGGCCTTGACCCTGGAACGGTTAATCATCAACACTAAACCTGCAAACAACACACCGTGCCACCAACTGAAAAAAGGAGCACGCTCCACATTTTGACCGGATATTAAATCCACCCTGCCAAGCTCTTTATTACCGGATAAAAATACAACCTCACCTATTTTTTGCCCTTCACTAATGGGGGCTTCTATGTTTTCATCCCATATTATTTTTTTCTCAACAGGCAAACTTGTTTGAGTCAACGGGATATTATATTTATAGTCTGTAGCGGCAACTGCTTCAATTTTATCCACATCTCCTTTTTTCACCTTTACAAAGCCCTGCCCGACTCCTTTTTGAATCAATTCAACCTGTTTAAACTCGTTAAAAGCATAATCCAAAATGCTGGCTGATTCTTTAAAAATGCCGTCCCGGTCGGTTTTAAAGACAACTGCCAAATATTCCCGCCCGTCTCTTTCGGCACTGGAAACCAGACAACTCCCGGCTTCATCAGTATAACCCGTTTTTATGCCTGTTGCACCTTCATAGCGGTAAATAGAATTTGGCCAGATTAATTTATTGTGATTTATGTAATCTTCCTGGGGAATGCCATCAATCTGTTCCGGAAGGGTTCTTGAAATATGATAAGAGTATGTACTGGCAAGCCTTCTGAAAAAGTTGTTTTTCATTGCTTCCTTGGCAATTAAAGCCATATCTTTTGCAGTAGTATAGTGGTTTGGATCATGCAGGCCATGGGGTGTAATAAAATTGCTGTTTTTGGCCCCAATTGAGCGGGCTTCTTCATTCATAAGCCTGGCAAATTCTTCAACCGAACCCCCTATATGCTCCGCCACGGCCACCGCAGCATCATTGGCTGATGACAGCATAACTATGTATAGCAAGTCTCTTAGCTTAAGTACCTCTCCTTCCTGTAAACCGACGGCCGAACCGCCGGTGGACGCCGCGTTAAACGAAACAACTACGTTATCATTTAAATTACCCTTTTTTATGGCTACCAGCGTAGTTAATATCTTGGTTGTACTTGCAGGATACATCTTTTTATTGGGATTTTTTTCAAAAAGGACTTGTCCGGTTTTTAAGTCCATTAAAATTGCAGTTTCCGCATTGCACTCAGGTTGGGCTGCTGCGGGTAAAGGCGTAAACGTTATAAAAAGAACAGTAATTATATTAACAATAGCTATTTTTTTCATCCACATCAAAATACCCCCGGTGAAGTCACTAAAATTGTCAAAATATAAAATTCTATATCTAATTGGCGAGATCCTTTTTACCGCCAAAAACCAAAAATAGAGTTAAAATCATTAATAGTATTGCCATCATGAGAACCAAAGAGAATTCCCCGGCAATAGAATAAAGAAATCCTAAGAGGTTTGAAATCAAGCCCCCGATAAAAAAAGACAGAACAAGCACTAAAAACCAAATGAGGAGCCCCTCTTTCCATCCCCTCTCTTTAAAGATTACCATTACTGAAGCGATACAAGGAACAAAAAGGGTAAGGGTAACCATCATCACAAACACCTGGGCTTTTGTCATAGGAAAATCCAAAATCCCTGCCGGGCCAAATTCCCTCCTAATAAAACCCATAATAAATGCGCTGGCAGTTTCTTTGGGCAAATTCAACCAACCGGCTGTTATGGGTTCTAAAAGGTTCTGAATTATATCAAGAATACCATTTATTTTTAACAAGCTTAAAAATAATGTCCCCACTACAAATAAAGGAAAAGCTTCCTTTAAAAAATGCCACGACCTCATAAAGGTTTTTGACAAGATATTCTCAATTTTTGGCATTCTAAGCGGGGGAAGTTCCATTAATAGCGGGGTTGAAAAACCGGGCAACAACCTGGATAAAGTAATCCCGGCAATTGTTAAAACAACAATGATAACCAAAGCATAAAGCACAAAATAAACCCCGCCATGCCTGGCCATAATTGCAGTAACCATAGCCAGCTGGGCAGAACAGGGTACTGCTAAAGATAGTACAAATATTGCTATCCGCCTTTCCCTGTCGCTGGGTAAGATACGGGTTGTAATAATAGCAGCAGTTACACAGCCTAAACCCAGCACCAGAGGTATT
>CAYUXS010000006.1:0-27980 GCA_964448915.1 uncultured Peptococcaceae bacterium | reverse complement strand
ACCACTATCCTCCTTCTCTGCCTCGGTCCGCGCAGGTTGTTTATAGACTACCTATAAGGAATTGAAACTGGCATTGAGCATAGATAAAAAAGCCGGATTTGCCCGTTTAGAGACTACCTATAAGGAATTGAAACTTCTTCAAATATAAAACTGGTAGAATCATTTTTCCATGTTTAGAGACTACCTATAAGGAATTGAAACCATGACCTACCCTGTAAACCACATCGTTAATTATTCTGTTTATAGACTACCTATAAGGAATTGAAACCTGATATGAAGTTCTTCCATATCGTCCGCCTGCTCCGTTTATAGACTACCTATAAGGGATTGAAACTCCAAAAAAGGAAATTTGTACTAATTTGGCGAATTAAGTTCATAAGGGAATAGACTATCCTACATAATAAAACCATACTGAATAACTAAAGCATTGAATAGAAACAATAATCAAGTTTATGACTACATATGTGTTGAATGTGGGATTGAAATGCAACGGAATGTTTTTCAGAAAAAAATTCAGAATTTTGAATCATTTGATAATTATTAATTGATACTGATCTAAGAAAATTTTATTTTGGATACTAAAAAGTGAGGTGTGTTAAAAGACTATATAAAGAAAATTTATTTATAAGGAGGGGAATGATGTTAGTCGAATCGATTGTTCGGGTAGGAAGGCCGATTGTTGATAGTGATTTATCCAACGAGCAGCGTATACGGTGGCTAACTGATGTTGACAGTGAAAATTGCAAAAACTTCTTTCAAAATGTTTTTTTAATAGAGATAGACAAAGACAAAATTGATTATCATTATCTTACACTAGGTTTCTGGGAAGAAAAAAAATTTGTTGTAGATGAAATCAGGAATAAAGCTTATCCCGTCTTATATCCACAGGGTGGTAATCCTTTGCATGCACAAGGTGTTTATCCAGCACCTTGCTATCTGATGTATGATCCTCACATCAAGTCAATGTGGGATTCGGAAAAGTTTGCACGAGAAGTAATTTTACCGCGATTAAAAAATACTATTTCATATCGCATGAATACAGAAACAGAATTGAATTATATTGCGACCAGAGTGGCAAATGTCATTGCCAGTAATTTCGAAAATTTCATAAGTGAAAATAAACAGCTAGGTATCTTATATATTTTTGATCATGCCTTATCAACATTTCATGTTATGCCCGAACGAAAAATAGATGATGAACGATATTTTTGGATTGCTGAAAGTAAATTAAAAGACAGGCAACATTTATATATAGATAGTGAAAAATGTCTGGTAGGAATAATCGAAGCAAAATTTGATGAGGCAAAAACATTAGGACATGAAAAAAATGCCGTATCGACATTTACCAATAAAATAGAAGATGAAGTTTCATCTGTTTACAATAAATTTTGGTTATGGCTATCTCCAACTTGGGAAATGCCTCGTTCCATTTATTGGTCTGAAAACAGTTGGACTAATGGGATCAAAATAGACCGCTCTAGTTATGAAGCTTTTCTCTATGGTTCACAATTCCTCAAACAAATTACGGTTCCGATCTCTAGTGGCATATTGAAGGAAATGTTTGCTCCTACGATGAATGTTGAAGCTAAAAAACACATGAAACCCACTAGTTTTGAAAAGATTTATGGAGTTCCAATCGTGCTCCCATTAGTGGGTGGGTATTCAAAACAACTTTATGAAAAATATCAACGAATATTAAAAGAGGATCACGAGCGATATTCATCTGGAATTGTTGGCTGGAATTAATAAAGTGATTCCTGAAACTAGTGATGAGCATCGATTAATAATGGAATAATATCCTCAATGACCATTCTGACAAAGCTCTAAATCGAAGGGAAATTATTGACATTCATAATGCTTTTGGAAGTAAAAGAGAGGATAAGCAGGATTATCGCATGCGTTCTTTACCATCAATGTTAGCTAATGCTTATGGTCCAGGATATATATGGAGTTCACTACAAACAGTATTTCATCGTCAACCTATTTATATCAATCGACTATATAAATCAACAACTATAAAGCTGAATGAATTAGCCAATAAAAAAGACCATTGGGGAATGGTGGACGAATTAATTTTCTATTATGCCTTTTTATTTTTTTACCGAGAATACCATCGAGAGGTGCTAAAAACCGAAAAAGAGGTGAAATGTATGTCGGATTGGACTCGGCTATTAGAAAAATACCACATGGGTCAAATTACTTTTGATGATCTACACACTGTAGAGGAACTGGGATTTATTACAGGCTTGCTATTGAAGCAATTTTCTAACTCATATCATCGAAAAACTAAAAAAGATATTGTTAAGCACCGTGTTATGAAATTTGGTAGCATGTTAACACCAGAAATGGTTTGGAAAGGTGGAGTGATGCGATGTGAAGAATTAGCTTCTCAATGGGATATGAAATTGGCTAATAATTTTTATAATGTATTACCTCACGTATTGTTATCCTTATTAGATGCCGATAAACAAAATTTGCTTTCAAAAAACAAAGATAAATTTATGACGGCATTTTGGTCGGGGCATTTAATGTATAAAAAACCAAAAGAGGAGGATTAAAGGTATGTCTGTTAAAAATGGAGAGTTATTATTTGTTAAGTCAGTAAAAGATGGTATTCCTAATCGTGATCCATTACAGGATAGTGATGCTAGGCGACTTTTCCCTGAAGAGGATGGGAGAATCTCACTGAGTGATGTTAGCATCAAGAGAGATGTTCGCGATTATATACTTGATGCTCAACCTGATGGTGGTGAAGAGAAAAAAAATTATATTTTTGTGCAGGAAAGAAAAAATGAGAAAGGGATATTGCTGGGAAGAGGGAGCTTAGCCAATTTAATTGCCAAGGAAGTCAATAAAGAAAAAGAAGCCGAAAAAGACATGAAATCTGTTTTAATAGATCACTGTTTTGATGTTAGAACGTTTGGTATTGTTTATTCTGTTAAACCCAAATTTAATCTAACTGGACCGGTACAGTTTGGCTGGGCTCATTCATTACACCCCGTTGATAGCCAATATGTTCAGGGTACTGTTGTAATGCCTAGTTCAGATATTAAAGACAGTGAAAAGGACGAAGACAAGGAAGAAGGTAAAACACAGGGAACAATTTGGACAAGCTATATTGTACCTTTTGCCGTTTTTGCTATGCCGGGAGTAATAAATGCGAAAACCGCAGAACAAACCAAGATGACAGTAGAAGATCAAGAGCTAATGTTAAAAGCTTTATGGCAGGGGACTCAACACCGACAAGCTCGTGGGCGTGGGCTACAACAACCATTATTTCTTTTGCACATCGAATACAATGACCCCTTTTTCCGTATTGGCTATTTAGAAGACCTAATTTCATTAAATCCGGATTGGGAAACATGGAAAGATGCAGGTAGAAGACCATCATCAGTAAAGGAAATAAGTTTGGATGTGGAACCACTATTAAACAAGATCGTGTCCAACAAAGATAAAATTGCTCGTTGTCGAATTTGGGTTGATCCATCTATTACTGTTAATGGAAATGTTTCTTCATATCTACAGCTGCTATGGTAGGTGATCTATTTATGAAAGCTGTAGTTTTTGAGGTGAAAGGGACTATTGCCCACTTTCGAAGACCGGATACAACAGCAACACATTTAACATATCCATTTATAACTCCTCTTGCTGCCAAAGGGCTGGTTGGTGCCATATTGGGGATAACAGATTTTGTGACTAGGGATTATGTTGGAATTCAGCTTTTAAATCCGGTACGCACTTCTGCACAACAATTGTCTATGTTAGGTAAAGACAGTGGAAATACATTTAATCGGCCCACTACCGTGGAACTATTAGTTAATCCTGCATATCGCATCTATTATGTAGGTAATGAATACGTAGAAGAATTGGCAGAAAGTATGAGAAAAAGACAACATGTATACCATACGTACTTGGGAGTAGCTTATGCTATTACATTTCCTAAATTCCTTCAATATTATGAAAAGGTTGAACTTATTTCGAATGAAGTGATTGTTGAAACCTGTTCAGTTGTACCTATTAATTTAATTCAAAAATTAATTCTTCAAGAAGACCGCTATTATAGCCGAGCCGGGGGTTTTATTAAAGATTATTTAGGGGATCGGAAGTTTGAGAGGTCTATTTCTTTTATTTATGAAAAGGATGGACGCTCAATCAAGTTTCAGATGAAAAAGAATGACAGCGAAGAATGTTTAGTTGCTCATATAGGAGATAAACAAATATGCCTAGTTTAATTAGTTTTAATAAATGCCTAGCTCGGCCAGGTGCGATGCTGCGGGATCATTTAATTAATGTTAGAAAAGCCATGGAACATTTCTTTGAAGATAGTGAACAACTATTGAAGACTTTAATTGGACTAGCAGGTTTGTGCCATGATATTGGAAAAAGCCATGCTGAATGGCAAGAGTATATTAACAAAAAAAGAGATGAAGGCCCCAGCCATTCAGCATGTGGCGCCTTCTTTTTTTCATATTTAGGTCATAACTTATTACAAGTTTTGGACAAGTGGGATGACTATTGTGTATTTTGGCTGTGGTTGACTAGAGATATTGCTGATCATCATAGCAAGCTTAAGCATTTATCCGATGATGCTTGGTTAAAACGTTATTCTTGGGAAATGTATGACTTATCGGGAATAGAGGCGTTTATTCATGAGCAATATAATGAACTTAGATTTGTAAAACTTGATGAGAAGTCATTGGAAGATTGGATTGACAAATGCGATGCTGCTATTGAGGACGCTCTTGATTCATTAAATTTTGGGTTTGGAAAATGGGCCCCTCTTGAGCTAATGAATAAATTACAAATATGGCGCAGATTCACTACCAGTCTGATTGGTGGAGATCGCTTTGATGTAACAGCATTAAATACTAATTGGATAGATGAAAATCAGCATATTCAATATTCATCTAATATCGATCATTTCTGCAGTAAAAATCGAACCCATCCCTTGGCGAAGGTTAGGATGAGTGCACAAAGGGATATAATGCGGCAATTAGAGGATTACCCCAACCAGCCGTTTTATACATTAGATATGCCAACTGGCTATGGAAAAACGATTACTGCCTTAAAGATCGCTACATGGTTGGGAGAAACACAAGGATATAAGAAAATAATCTATGTAGCTCCTTATTTATCTATTCTTGAACAAACCAGTCTAGTTATACAAGATGCCATGAAGGAAAGGGCATTAGAACATCACTCTTTAGCAATATTAGATATTGAGGATAAACAAAGAGCAGAAGAAAATCAACTGGCTATGGAAGCTTGGGCGCATTCAATTGTTTGTACCAGTTTTAATCAATTTTGGAAAGCATTATTTCCTAAAAGAGCTCAGGATGTTTTAAGGCGAGTATTTTTAAAAAATAGTGTGATTATTATAGATGAACCGCAAATCTTTAACCCAAAAGTATGGAACCTTTTTCTATGTGCGTTGGAGTCATTAACTTTACTTATGAATCTGAAAGTGTTATTTTTATCGGCCACTATGCCGCCATTTAGTTATGGAATGTCCAAGGTTCCTACAACACTTCAATATAAAACTCTTCCAGGTAATGCCCGGTATGATCTAGAAATTATAGAAGAAAAAGATGAAGAATCGCTGGCAAAGTTCTTAAAGGGAAAAAAGTATTCTTCGCAAGCAGCAATTTTAAACACTATTGAAGATGCTTACCGTGTGTATAAAAAAACTATTGAGAACGGAATAAATGAAGATAATGTTTATCTATTTCACGGTCTCATGACACCCCTGCACAAAAAAGTTATAATTGAGAAAATAAAATTGGCTTTGAATGATAATGGGCATTCTGAATATCCATTATATGTAATTTCTACTCAAGTTCTTGAGGCTGGAGTAGATCTAAGCTTTCAGCATGTTGCGCGGGCACTTTCGATTTTACCTTCGATTGTTCAAGCAGCGGGTAGAGTAAATAGACATAATGAAGGCAATGAGAAAGGATTAATTTCCGTTTTTCCTTTTAAACGTTCTGGAGAAAAAGATACAAGATCGTATATATATCCAAAAAACTTACAAAAAATTACTGATCAGATATTAACAGAAAAAAACAGTTGGACAGAAATAGAGTTAACATCATTAGTTCAGAGATATTATAAGGAAATGTTTAGCCAAAACACATATGAAGGTATATTAGCATCTATTAAAGATGCATATCTAGGTGATTGGGAACAAATATCTCAGTTTCATCCTTTAGGCGAAGATTATTTAAGACTACCAATTTTTGTACCATGGGAGCCTGAAAAATCTGAAAAGAAACTTTTATTTAAAAAGCTTAAAAGGTTTTATATTTTGCAAGAAAAATTTAAGGTTGTCAATGGCAAGGATTTATATGACCTTTATAGGGACTCTAATTATATGGCTAATTTGTCTTTTGAAGAAAGAAAACAATTAATGATTTTATTTCATCATTATGTTATAAATGTTCCGGTGAAAAAAGCTTTACAAATCGTAGGTAGAGAGGATTACTTAAATAACCGGATTCCATGCCTGCATGATAGTGATTTATATGATTCAAAAACAGGTCTTATGGTACCTTTTTATGAATTTGATATTTTTATCTAAAAAGTTTCTTAAATGCTCCTAAATTCTGATAATAATAAATTATTCTTAAAAATTTTAGTAGGAGAAATAATATGCACTTAATAATACAATTTAAAGCTAGAGATAATTTTGTTTTACCGATAAATTATAATCACATAGTTCAGTCAGCTATTTATAAATCTATAGATCCTAAATTGGCAGATTTTTTGCATAACAGAGGATACAAATGTAAAAAAAGAACTTTTAAAATGTTTAGTTTTTCACGTTTGCAGGGCAGATTTATTTTAGATAAAGACAAAAAAAAGATATGTTTTAGTAACAGCGTAAAACTTATAATCAGTTCACCAATGTCTGAATTTTGCCAGTCATTAGCGAACACCTTGCTATGCAATGGATATATGAACTTTGGTAATTTACGGGCAGAAGTAAATAAAATACAAACTGAGAAAAACTTAGTTGAAACAGATTCAATAAAGATAGAAACACTTTCACCCATTGTTATTTATAGTACCTTATTTCGACAGGACGGAAGTAAATACACTTGCTATTACCAAGCTAATGAGCCAGAATACAACGAATTGTTGAATAGAAATATTCAAAATAAATACAAAGCATTTTATGGTAATAGTTGTTCAAATTGGAACATAAAAGTAAAAACTTTATCTAAACAGAACTTACATATCGTACACTATAAAAAGACAGTAATTAAAGGTTATTCAGGGTTGTTACTATTAGAGGGTGAAAAACAGTTGTTGCAATTGGCTGTAGACGCTGGTTTAGGCAGCAAGAACAGCCAGGGCTTTGGTTGTATAAGAATATATAAAAGAAAAGAGAATCTTGGTGCCATTTAGGGCTTTGGATGAGGCTTTGGTGGAGGCAGCCTGAGATAGAGGAAGGCAGAGCTGTCATAGCTGAAGGCAACTTGGATCTATTACATTGCAATTCGAATAATTTGAATTTACATCGTTATTTAAGGTTAATTGAAAGAATTTTAAACAAAAAAGTTAATTTTAGATAGTAAATAAAGGAATTTTTCCATTAATGGAGAATAACATACAAATCAGCTAGTATTACCCAGATAGGGAGGGGCGTGTTGAATGATTGTAACTGACGTACGGGTGCGCAAAATACTTACAGAAGGTAAGATGAAAGCTATTGTATCAGTAACTCTGGATGACATGTTTGTGATTCACGATGTCAAGGTTGTAGAGGGGCAAAATGGTCTTTTTGTGGCTATGCCAAGCAGAAAAACTCCTGACGGCGAATTCCGGGACATAGCACACCCAATTACCGCCTCTGCCAGAGAAGTCATTCAAACTGCTGTGTTGCAGGCTTATGAAGCGGCACAGTAAACATTGGTAAACTTTTTAATCTTTGTTTATTCATAAGAAGCCTGAAAAATAAATGGCTTGGTTAGGTGATCGAACAATTATGTCGGTCACTTTTTGTGTTTTTAAAAGTTCAATCCTTGAGAGAGGTATATATCGGTTTTTGTTGAATAAATTATATGCCGGCTTAATTCTCTTCAAAGGCTTATAAATGAGGTTAAGTGTTTCAATAAGAAGTAGAAGTCTGGCAACTGGAATTTTCACAAGAAAGGTAGGGCTGGGTAATGAACCTGGCAGCTGTTGTCCTTGCCGCAGGTAAGGGTACCAGAATGAAGTCAAAAATACCAAAGGTCTTACATAAAGTTTGCGGCGTTCCCATGGTCAGCCATGTATTATCGGCTGCACAGGGTTCCGGCGCTGATAAAATTATTTTAGTGGTTGGTTTCGGTGGGGAAATGGTTGAGCAGGAGATGCAAGGCAAGGCTGAAATTGTTTTCCAGCATGAGCAGTTGGGAACCGCCCATGCTTTGCTGCAGGCCGAAAGTTCACTAAATGGGTTTGACGGTGATATTTTGGTCCTTTGCGGCGACACCCCTCTTTTAACGGAAAATACTTTAAAAAAATTGGTTTCCATCCATAAAGAAAGCGGGGCGTCAGCTACCGTATTAACCGCGGTTATGGATAACCCTTACGGTTACGGCAGGGTTATCAGAAATAATGAAGGTTTGGTTATAAAAATTGTTGAACAAAAGGACGCCTCGCCGGAAGAACAGTCCGTTGCTGAAATCAATACCGGAGTGTATTGTTTTAAGGCTCAAGGACTTTTTGAATCTTTATCGCATTTAAAACCGGATAATTCCCAAGGTGAATATTACCTTACAGATATAATTGCCGACTATGTTAAGCAAGGCCGGTTGGTATCCGCGGTTGTAGTAGAGGACTGCGATGAAATCATGGGTATCAATGATCGCTGCCAATTAGCCCTGGCCGAGTCAATCATGAGAAAACGTATCAATGAGGGTTTTATGGTTTCCGGCGTTACCTTTATTGATCCTTCTTCAGCATATATTGATGCAAGCGTGGTAATCGGCAATGATACCATTATTTATCCTAATGTAATTATTCAAGGTGACACTGTTATCGGTTGCGGCTGCAAAATAGGGCCGTCCAGCCAGCTTAACAGTGTTAAGGTAGGAGATAATGTTGTTATTAGGCAATCGGTAGTGGATCAAAGCCAAATCGGGCCTGATTGTCAAATTGGCCCTTTTTCATACATAAGGCCGGGCTGTACCTTATCCGGCAATAATAAGGTTGGGGATTTTGTAGAGCTTAAGAAGGTTCAAGTTGGCGAGGGTTCCAAGATCCCGCATCTTACCTATGTTGGTGATGCTGTTGTAGGGAAAAAAGTCAATATCGGGGCAGGGACGATTACCTGCAATTATGATGGAGAAAAGAAATGGACTACCATAATTGAGGACAATGCTTTTATAGGCAGCAACACCAATTTGATTGCTCCGGTCAAGGTGGGTGCCGGAGCCGTTGTGGGTGCCGGTTCCACTATTACCACTGATATTCCTGAGGGTGCATTGGGTGTGTCCAGGGATAAACAAAAAATAATCCCGGATTGGTCTAAAAAACGGAATAAGTATAAAAAATAAGTTTTAATTAATAATGGGAGGTAGTGGGTTTATGAAAAACTTTGGTTGCCCACTTTTAAACGGAGGTATCATTAATGAGTTCCCGTAAAAAGCTTAAAATATTTACCGGAAACGCCAACCCGCAATTGGCTGAGGAGATTGCCAAATATTTGGGAGTCCCCTTGGGTGAATCGCAGGTAGGTCATTTCAGTGACGGCGAAATAAATATCAAAATAAATGAGAGTGTTAGAGGATCAGATGTTTTTATTATCCAGCCCACTTCTTCCCCGGTTAATGAGAATTTAATGGAATTGTTGATAATGGTAGATGCAGTACGTAGGGCTTCAGCCAGGAGGATTACAGCAGTTCTGCCTTATTATGGGTACGCCCGGCAGGATAGAAAAACCAGGGCAAGGGATCCGATTACAGCAAAGCTTGTTGCCAACCTTCTCTTTGCCAGCGGTGCAAGGAGAGTTGTTACCATGGACTTGCATGCCGGGCAAATTCAAGGTTTTTTCGATATCCCCGTAGATCACCTGCCTGGTGTGCCGATACTGGCACAATATTTCCTTGAAAACAAAATTGATAATGTAGTTGTAGTTTCCCCCGACTTGGGCGGGGTAACCCGGGCAAGGGATCTTGCTGAACGCATTGGAGCGCCTATCGCCATTATTGATAAGCGCCGTCCGGAACCCAACGTTGCCGAGGTGATGAACATTATTGGCGATGTTAAAGGGCGCAATGTCATTATGATTGATGATATCATTGATACTGCCGGTACAATAGTTCAGGGAGCTAAAGCTTTGAAAGAATTTGGTGCAAATGATATTTATATCTGTTGTACTCACCCTGTGTTAAGCGGGCCTGCAATTGCAAGGCTGCAGGAATCAACAATCAAAGAAGTCCTGGTAACAAACACAATCTCGGTTCCCCAGGAAAAAATGATTTCAAAAATGAAGGTTCTTTCAGTAGCGCCTTTGCTTGGTGAGGCAATAATCAGAATTCATGAAGATATGAGCGTAAGCAAATTGTTTGATTCTTAAAAAAGCAAATAAAATACCCTTGCAGTTTAGTACGGGTTTACCTGCAAGGGGCCGGGTGCCTGATTACATATTTTTATTATTGTCAACCGGCTGGGCCATTTGCTCATCACTATTTTCAAGGTCCACCGGGGCTTGGGTGATCTCCTCGCTGGCTATCTCTTCTTGAGGTTCACTTTGTTCAAGTTCTGTAACAATAGGCTGTTCAATATTATTTTCTTCGTTGTTATCTTCAAGTGAGGATTCTGTTTTTTTGCTTTTCTTTATTTTATTGAGTGATTGGCTGAGTGTATTGTTAAAGCTGCGTCCCCAGCTTTTTGTTTTCTTGAATGTATTGCCAAGTATATGGCCGGTATTTTCACTAAACGATCTAAAAGTTTCTTTTAAACCCCCGTCAATTTTTTCAGCATTTTCAAGAGCGGTGTTGGAGCAGATAATGACTGAGGAGCCTATGGTTCTTACATGCTCTATATCCAGATAGGCACTGCCTTTAAAAAGGTTGCTAACCATCCCACCGGAAAACTCAAGCCCGGTAATATTGCCGGATTGGAGATCTATATAGTATTCATCTACAACCCCTAAGTTGGTGCCGCCTTCAGTAACCATGCGGCTACCGATTATATGGACACGATCCTTTATAAGGCCGAGTATTTCGGGTAGGCTTATCCCTCTTTCCGCCCTGCTGACACGGTCAATTGTAACTACATCGTCGCCTACGTTATGCACTTTACTGAAAGGGATAAACTTTTGTTCCCTAAAGAAACCTTTGGGTTCAATAATCAGTGCGGCCACATTCTTTAGGGCTGGGTTGATCACTAATCCCTTTATTTCTCCTACCTGATGTCCTTCTTCCAGGCTGATTACAGGCATGCCGATAAAAAGTCTGCTTCTTCGCATTTATGGCCCCCCTTAAATATAGAGGAATTGGAACCAATTTATTATTTTCCAATCCCGGGTTAATTTTCAGATTGCTTATAGATATTGCTATGCATGGACAGGTCCGGATATGACAAAAAAAGGGAAATAATAAAAATATAATTATATTAAAATGGCGCAGCATACCAGTGTTTAGTAATAAATGTTACAATAACCAAATTTTAGGCCCCGGCATATTCTATATTAAAAGGTTTAAGGGGGCTATTTTTATGCCAACAGATAAAAAAACAAGCAGCAATGTTGCAAATATAGATTTATCCGGATATGAAACCCCAGGCTACGAGGCAGGTTCGCCTTACCCGCCCAATGATAAACACTCCGGTTATTACCCTGACAAGCCAGATTCCAAATATCCCGGGCATTGTCCCACCGCTCCGGATGATTATCCGGATTACGGTAAACATCCTAAGAGCACCTTTGCCAATAAGCTGAAAAAAATGCTGCACCAAAAAGTAACTGTCTATACTGTATGCAAAATAGCCGGTGCTTCTTCCCATGATGGGCATTGGGCGACTAACCGGGGTGATTGCTGCCATGAGATTACCGGCCAGCTTACTGAGGTTGGAGATGATTATATTGTTTTGCAAACAAAGGATCGCTGGGGCAGGGAAAAGGAAATTTGCCTTCGTTGCAGGGCTTTGATCGGGATTACCCTAGCAGAGCATGGAAAATATAATAATCAGGAAACCGGTGTAAAAACTATGGTTGATCATGACAAGGTACCGGAACTTTAAATTTAGGATATTAATTTCTAAAAAGATGTTGCTCTAAAGCAACATCTTTTGTATTTAAGATTATTATTGCCTGTGTTGAAAATGACAGGGTTTCTGGGTTAAAATGGTCATCATGGAGGGGTTGTGATGTTTCTTGTGGTGGGGCTGGGCAATCCCGGCCCGGAATATGCAAAGACCAGGCATAATGTGGGTTTTATGTTGATAGACGAATTGTCAGCAAGGCTTAAGGTAGCGGTTACCAAGCCCTTGTTTAAGTCTTTAACAGGGATGGCCGAAGTTGCCGGTGAAAAGGTGGTTTTGGCCAAACCTCAGACATATATGAACCTAAGCGGCAATTCAGTAGCAGCTTTAATGAATTGGTTTAAGCTGCCGTTGTCAAGTTTGGTGGTAGTATACGATGATATTGATCTTCCTCTGGGTAAAATAAGGATTAGGGCCGGTGGCGGGCATGGCGGCCATAAGGGCATGGAGTCTATTATAAAGCAAATGGGCAGTGATAATTTCGCCCGGGTAAAGATTGGTGTCGGCAGGCCTTCAAACCCCGGTTATGATGTGGCTGACTGGGTATTGGGAAGGTTTGGTGAAGAAGATGAGAAGCTGATCCGGGAGGCACTGGAAAGGGCTGCCGGTGCTGTAATAACTATTATTACCAACGGCCCGGAGGCTGCCATGAATAGTTTTAATTGAAAAACAGGTATAGAAAAGCTGTGTTTTGAGGGATAATGATAAGGAAATTATAGCGTTCAGAGAAGGGCTCAGCCATTATAAAAATAATTTTATCCGGATTAACTGCAGCTTTTTTGTCTTATACGGTAAATATTATTTTTAATAAAACAGGAATAAAAAGGATAACTTTTTTTGGGCCGGTGTTTGAGGAAACGTTTAAAACAGGGGCTGCTCTTTTTTTTAATGTTTCAATCCCGGCAACCCATATTTTTTTTGGATTGGTGGAAGCGGCTTATGACTATGCCTGGGGAGGAAGGAGAAAAGTCCTTGCAGGCATATTTGGCGTTTTCTCTCATGCTGTTTTCGGCCTAATAACATACTTTTTGGTGGAAGAAGGGCTTTCACCATACTTGGGTATTGCAGGTGCCATAGCTGTGCATATAGCTTTTAATATGGCGGTTGTTAAAATATCCGGCAGTGGCAGCCGGAGAAATAATATTTAAAAGGATACGAATTCTTGATTTTGAAAACTAGTATATTTTATAAAAAGGGTACAGGGCTTTAACTTAAGTAAAGCTCTATTAGCTGTGTCAAAAAACTGGTTTGTTAGTTGCCCAAGGAGATGAATTATGAGGGGTCTGTTGAATTCACTGGCAACAGTTAAAGAATTCCGGGAAATTTGTGAAGGCTTGGACAGGAAGGTTGAGCAGCAGTTAATTTTCGGCCTGTCCGGCTCTCAAAAGGCATATATTGCAGCGGCACTGGCCGAGCATGCCCAAGGGCCGGCTTTGATACTGGTTCCGGGAGAACATGAGGCCGTGGCAATAAAAGATGATTTGGTTAATCTACTGCCAAACAGAAGGGTAATGTGTTTTCCTGTCATGCAGCTGCTGCCTTACCAGGTATTGGCTGCAGGCTGGGAGGTTAAGTCTGAGCGCATTAAGGTACTGGAAGCACTGGTTGGCGGCGAACAGGTCATCGTCATTGCAACCCCGGAAGCATTTATCAGAAGGTTGACCCCGCCTGAAATATTTAATGCCCACAGGTTAAATATTTCTGTCGGTGATCGCTTGGAACCAAATGAGTTAAAAAAATACTTGACCGGCATGGGCTATGAAAGTGCCCAAATGGTAGAAGGGCACGGCCAGTTTAGTGCCCGGGGGGGCATTGTCGACGTATTTCCCATGACTATGAACAGCCCTGTCCGGATAGAATTTTTTGATGATGAAGTGGATTCAATTCGTATCTTTGATGTGGATACACAGCGCTCGGTTGAAAAATTAATGCATATTAATATTAGCCCGGCAAATGAGCTTATTGTAGAAAAAAATGCCCGGGAACTGGCGCTTAAAAAAATTAATGAAGAATATAAAATCCAGCTTAAAAATTTAAAAAAATTAACCGTCCAGGAACCGTGCAGGCGATTGGAAGAAATGTACCGGAATGTTGAAGAGTACTTATCCTCGGAGCTTTATTTCCCTGAAATTGATCATTACCTGCCCTATTTTTATCCCCGGGTAGTAACTTTGGCAGATTACTTTCCTCCAGGGTCTTTGGTTTTAATGGATGAACCCATACGTTGGAAAGAAGTCGTTGAGGTTATTCATAAAGAAAGGGCTGAAACTTTTACCGGCCTGCTGGCGGGAGGCAAAGCCCTGCCGGGCCAGCATGGCGGTTACATCCAATGGGAAGAAGTAAAAACGTCCTTGGATAAGCATTATAATATTTTTCTTTCTTTTTTGCCCAGGCAGCCCGCATCCCTGAGCCCCAGGAAAATAGTCACCTTCCCGGCTAAAGGTGTGCCTGCGTTTCTTGGCCGGATGGACTTGCTTGTCGAAGAGGTGTCCAATTGGAGGAAATCCGGTTATGCCGTAGTGCTGGTTGTTGATAATGAGGCCCAGGGCAATCAGCTTTTGACTTTAATGAAAGATGCCCAAATTAATGCTTTTATTGCAGAAAGGCTGGATGAAAAACCGGCTTATGGTAATGTTGTTATTGTAGTTGGCAGCCTTTCCAGGGGGGTTGAACTGCCTACGGCCAAACTGGTAGTGGTTGCAAGCACCGATATGTATGGCAGGCAGAAAAAAGGCAGGGCCCAGGTAAAAAGAAAACCCCGGATGGAGCTTATTTCTGATCTTAAGGTTGGGGATTACGTAGTTCATATAAACCACGGTATTGGGCGTTACCTGGGCATAAAAAAACTGGAGATAAGCGGTATACGTAAAGATTATTTAACTATTAAATACGCCGGGGATGATACACTTTATGTCCCTACCGACCAGGTGGGGCTGATTGAAAAATATCTCGGTGGTGAAGCCGACGCTCCCAAATTATCTAAAATGGGCGGGGCGGAATGGAATAAAGTTAAGAGCAGGGTAAAAGAATCGGTCAGGGAGATGGCCAAAGAACTGCTGGCCCTTTATGCTGCCAGGGAAAGCCTGGCTGGGTATGCTTTCAGCAAGGACAGTGTTTGGCAAAAAGAATTTGAAGCAGCCTTTCCTTATGAGGAAACGGTTGATCAGCTGAGAGCCATCGACGAAGTAAAAGAAGATATGGAGCGCCGCCGCCCTATGGACCGGCTGTTATGCGGCGATGTGGGTTACGGCAAAACTGAAGTGGCTTTGCGGGCGGCTTTTAAGGCAGTAATGGACAATAAGCAAGTGGCGGTGCTGGTGCCGACAACCATATTGGCCCAGCAACACTATAATACTTTTAAAGAGAGGTTTTCAGCCTTTCCTGTCCGCATAGAAATGCTTAGCCGGTTTCGCAGCCCGAAAGAGCAAAGAGAAATACTTAAAGATACAGCCAGGGGCAAATTGGATATTATCATAGGAACTCACCGTTTGGTACAGGATGACGTTGTTTTTAACGATCTTGGGTTGGTAGTGGTTGATGAAGAGCAGCGATTCGGGGTCGCCCATAAAGAAAAGCTTAAATTGTTTAAGAAAAATGTAGATGTATTAACACTGACGGCAACCCCGATTCCCAGGACCCTGCATATGTCTTTGGTTGGTGTCAGGGATACAAGCATTTTGGAAACACCACCGGTAAACCGTTTCCCGGTACAGACTTATGTTTTGGAAGAAGATCCTGCTTTAATCAGGGAGTCCATTATCCGGGAAATGAGCAGGGGTGGGCAGGTATTTTTTGTGCATAACAGGATACAGGAACTTGACAACTTAATGGCTTGGATTCAATCCCTGGTGCCCGAGGCCAGGTTGGCAGTAGCTCACGGGCAAATGAGGGAAGACGAACTGGAACGAGTCATGGTTGATTTCATTGATAATAAAATTGATGTCCTGGTTTGTACCACCATTATTGAAAGTGGTTTGGATATCCCGAATGTCAATACTTTAATAGTTAAAGACTCCAATAACCTGGGTTTGGCCCAGCTTTACCAGTTGCGTGGAAGGGTAGGCAGGTCGGAACGTGTGGCTTATGCGTACTTTACTTACCGGAGGGACCAGGTGCTTAGCGAAGTGGCTGAAAAAAGGCTGTCGGCCATAAAAGAGTTTACCGCTTTTGGTTCCGGATATAAAATTGCCATGAGAGATTTGGAAATAAGAGGTGCCGGTAACCTGCTGGGCCCTGAGCAGCATGGGCATATAAATGCCGTAGGTTTTGATTTATACTGCCGGTTGCTGGAAGATGCGGTACGGGAGGAAAGAGGGATCCAGTCCGAAGTACCTGTTGATACTTCGGTAGAACTGCCGGTGGATGCTTTTATACCGGAGGAATATATCAGTGACAGCAACCAGAAGGTTGAAATATATAGGCGGCTGGCCGCAATTTCCGATGAAGCCCTCCTTGAGGAAATAGCTGAAGAAATGGTAGATCGCTTTGGGGATCTGCCCCCGCCGGTGGAAAGGCTGTTGCAGGTAGCCAGGATAAGGGCAATTGCAGGGAAGGCCAGGATAAAAAGTATATCTGATCAGACAGGTTATTTTAAACTGCAATTATCTCCGGATCATAAAATATCCGCGGAAAAACTGGTCAATATAAGCAGTGAATATAAAAACAGGATTAAGTTTATTAATTCTGAAGAAGCTTTTGAAATCAGGCTGCGTTCTCCCAAAGAAAAAGCCAATGTAAACCACTACCTTAAAGAATTGGAAACCTTTATCAGGGATTTGGCCGGTTAAGCGCCGGCTTCTTAATTATTATGTCGTATACCATAAAATGGTTAATTTGCCTTGTGGGTTGCGGTTTAATGAAAACAGGCTTATAATCGTAATGTTGGGCAAAGGGCCACATCCGATATGGTGTGTTAATTAGGGGGGGGTAAAATTTTGCAAAAAACTTTAAAAGTATTTTTAATTTTGGTCCTGTTACCGGCACTTATAATTACTGCCGGGTGTGGGAAAGGAAAAGTTGTAGCCGTTGTAAATGGTGAAGAAATAACCAGGCAGCAATTGGATGAAAAAGTAAATATCATTAAAAACTATTATAAATCCCAGGGTTTAAACATTGACGACAATACTGATAAAGAATTTTTGGACGAGCTCCAGTCAACTTCACTTGACCAATTAATCACTGAAACAATTTTATTGCAAGAAGCAGAAAAAATGGGGATTACTGTAACCAAGGGCGATATTGATAAAGAAATTAACCAGTATAAGGAACAGATGACAGAAGAAGATTATAAGAAAACACTGGCGGCCAACGGTTGGACTGAGCCAAAATTCAGGGATTTGCTTAAAACTGAAATGATTATTTCCAAGCTGGAGGAAAAAGTCCTGGCAGATGTCAAGCCGCCCGCAGAACAAGAAATTAAACAGTTTTATGATAATCATAAGAGCCAGTATATCATCCCCACCAGTTATGAAGTCCGCCATATACTAATAATGACTGAAGGCAAACAGGGGGATGCCGCCAAGATAGATCTCGAGGCCAAGTCTCAAGCTATAGCTATACTGGAACAGCTAAAGAGGGGTGCCGACTTTGCAGAGCTGGCAAAGCAGAAATCCGAAGACCCGGGTTCTGCTGCCCAGGGAGGGCTTTATACCTTTAGCCCGGGTGAAGCGGTAGAGGAGTTTGAAACAGCCGTTAAATCTTTAAAACCCGGGGAAATGACTGCAGAACCTGTTAAAACCCAATATGGCTACCATATAATTAAGCTGGAAAAAGTAACTCCCGAGAAACAAAAGAGTTTTGAAGAAGTTAAACCGGAGATTGCAACCCTGCTTACCGATCAAAAGAAACAGGAAAAGTTTAACAGCTTTATTGAAGAAGCAAGGAAAAAAGCTAAAATAGAGAACTATTTAAAAAAGGCGGCAGATGATAATACCTCCGGTAATAATAATGATTCAGAAAAGAAGTAGCACGAAAATTGAAAAAAATTTTTACTCGTTGGTAAAAAATGAATAAATGCTTTCCCGCTGCTATATACTATCTGTGAAATATTTTATTTTTGCAGATAGAGGGGGGAAGGATAGATAGATGAAAGCAACGGGTATTGTCCGCCGTATCGATGATTTGGGCAGAGTGGTTATACCCAAAGAAATCAGGAGAACGCTACGCATAAGAGAAGGAGATCCCCTGGAGATTTTTGTAGACAGAGAAGGTGAAGTAATTCTTAAAAAATACTCTCCAATAGGTGAATTGGGAGATTTTGCCAAAGAATATGCGGATTCTCTGTACGAGGCTTTGGGCCATATAGCCTGCATTGCGGATCGTGATACTATTATTGCGGTAGCCGGCGCTCCAAAAAAAGAGTTTATCAATAAATCCATTGGCCCTGCAGTAGAAAAAGCGATGGAAGACAGGAAAGCAGTAATCTTCAATAATGATGGAAAGGATCAAGGCGCCATGATTATTGAAGATGGTGTCAATCAATATTACGCAGAAGTAATTGCCCCCATTATAGCAGAGGGTGATCCGATAGGAGCTGTTATACTGGCTTCCAGGGAACCTGATGTCAAAATGGGAGAAATGGAATTAAAATTGGCTGAAACTGCTGCCGGTTTTTTGGCCAAGCAGATGGAGCAATAAATTATAATAAACTGTGAAGCTGTTGGTTGGAGGTCCCAGTCAACAGCTTTTATTATTTATTGCCTGTTTTTGCCGGGAGTTGGCTTATGGTATAATGAACACCAAATTACCGGAATATAGTAAGAGGCACAGCGATTGTTAATGGAGGGTTATAAATTTTGGGCAATATGATTACCTTGGTAGGGCTTGGCCCGGGCGATCCGGGAATGATATCATTGGCTGCCGTAGAGGCTTTGACCGGAGACAATCCGGTCTGGCTGCGCACAGAGGTCCATCCTGCAGTAAGCTGGTTGAAAGAAAAGGGTATAAAGTACCGGACTTTTGACTATGTTTATCGGGAAGCCGTTGATTTCCAGCAGGTTTATAGAATAATTGCACAAAAGATTATTGAGTTGGGCCGGGTTGAAAATGTAGTTTACGCCTTGCCCGGGCACCCGTTGATGGCGGAAGAATCAGTGGATTTAATTATTAAAGAGGCGGAAGCTAAAGGGCTGGCGATTAAAATAATACCGGGGGTCAGCTTTTTAGACGCCATGATAACTGCCATTAGGCTGGATCCGGTAGAAGGGCTTAACATACTGGACGGGTTGCGTCTTAAAGCCAAGGATTTGCATCCTACAACCGGCACGGTGTTGATACAGGCCCACAACAGGATGGTTTTGTCTGATATAAAACTGACCCTTATGGAGATATACCCGGATGAACATCCTGTAATGGTGGTGACTGCAGCCGGTGTGCCGGGAGAGGAAAAGATAGTGAATTGCCCTTTGTATGAACTCGACAGGGTGGAAACGGTAAATCATTTGACCAGTATTTACATCCCGCCAATAAAGAACCTTGAGGCAGGCTCTTCACAATGCAATTATCCATTGGATCCGTTGGTGAATGTTATGAAAACCCTGCGGGGTGTTGAGGGATGCCCTTGGGACAGGGAACAAACCCATATTACTTTAAGAAAATACCTTCTTGAAGAAGCTTATGAACTGGTTGAAGCCTTGATTAAACAAGATATGTATAATATTTGTGAAGAATTGGGAGACTTATTATTACAAATAGTTTTTCACGCACAGATTGCTTCTGAAAACGGGGACTTTGATATCAATGACGTAGTGGATACCATTGTGGAAAAAATGATCAGGCGCCACCCCCATGTTTTTGGAAATATTAAAGTGGAAAACAGCGCAGAAGTAACTGTGAATTGGGAAGCCATTAAAAAATGCGAGAAACAACCGGGTGAAGTAAAAAGTATACTGGATGAAGTCCCTAATAGCTTCTCGTCCCTTATGAAGGCTCAAAAAGTACAGTCCAAGGCTTCCCGGGTCGGTTTTGATTGGGATGATTATAAGGGGGCATTGGCAAAGGTTTATGAGGAATTGACCGAGGTAGAGGAGGCTATAAAAAGCAATAACCGGTTGCAGGAAGAGTCAGAAATTGGAGATGTGCTTTTTGCCCTGGTAAACCTGGCCCGGTTGCTGAATATAGATGCTGAGGTTGCTTTGGGTGGTGCTGTTGAAAAATTTAAAAAAAGGTTCCGCTACATAGAGGGAAAGGCAGCTAAAAACAGGGAAAACCTGGAAGATATTGGAATACAAAAAATGGATGCTTGGTGGGAAGAATCAAAAAAAGGTGAAAAAGAATAAAAAAAGAGGAATAATTTTCTTGGTAGCAGGAAAATAAAGAGAAATAGCGAATAGTAAAAGCATTAAATTGCTAAACATATAGGGGGGTAATTATGAACAAAGCTGATCTGATTGCGAAGGTTGCTGAAAAAACAGAGTTTACCAAGAAAGATGCTGAAAAGGCTGTAGCTGCCGTATTGTCTAGTATTGAGGATGCTTTATCCGGTGGAGAAAAGGTTCAATTAGTTGGATTTGGTACTTTTGAGATCAGAAACAGGGCAGCTCGTAAGGGGCGCAACCCGCAGACTGGTCAGGAAATTAAGATTGCTGCAGCAAGAGTACCCGTATTCAAAGCAGGGAAAGCATTGCGTGATGCTGTAAGCTAAAAAAATTTGCTTAGATGAATTGGCATAATCTTTAACTCAAAGTCCACGCTTAAGCGTGGATTTTATTTTATCTATATATTTAAGGCTGTAGGGGGATTTTTATGAGGCTGGATAAATTTCTAAAAGTTTCAAGAATAATAAAACGAAGTACGGTAGCCAACGAAATATGTGATCAGGGGCATGTTTCGGTAAATGGGAGAGTAGCCAAAGCCGGACTTGAAATAAAACCCGGGGACAAGATAGAAATTAGATTGGGTGAAAGGTTAATACGACTGGAGGTTTTGGAAGTAAAAGACAGTGTAGCCGCAAAAGACGCTTCAAGCTTGTATCGAATCATAAATTAAGCGGAATATAATAATCCCTTCCGGTAAAAATAACAATGCAAGAATTTATTCCGGGGGGATTAAAGTGAAAAAAAACTATATTTTGTTAGGAATAACAGCCCTTGTGGCGGTAACGCTCCTGGTATCATGCAGGGCCCAGCAAAAACCGGCTCCAATGAAATATGATACCGAACCGGTTATAAGTTTGTTTATCAATGAAACCGGGGAAAGAAAAAATATTAAGTTAGAGGAGTATTTAGCCGGAGTTGTTGCGGCGGAAATGGATCCCAAGTGGCCTACCAACGCCCTGGCAGCCCAGGCAATTCTGGCAAGGACTTTTACCCTTGAGAATATCAACTCGGGAAGGGTGAGGAAACTTCACGGTACGGATGCTTCTACCAGTGTGGAAGAATTTCAAGCTTATGATCCCAGCCGGATTAACGATAATGTGAGGAAAGCAGTTGAGTTGACCCGGGGGCAGGTAGTCTTAAGTAACGGGGAATTTATAAAAGCCTGGTTTTCTGCCTGTGACGGGGGAGTATCGGCATCTGCAAAAGAAGGTCTTTCTTATACCAAAACGCCAACCCCATATGTCAATGCCGGGGTCAAAGATAACTGCCTTTCAATTACTACTGGAGAAAATAAGGAATGGAAAGCAGTTATACCCCTCTCAAAGATGAGGCAGGCCGTCAAGCAGGTTAACGGCAATGACCCGGGGCCGGTACGTTCAGTATCCATTGGACGAAGAGGTCCGTCCGGAAGGGCTGAAACTTTAAAGGTCAATAACCTTGAAATAGGGGGGCCTGCATTAAGGATTGCCTTAGGAAGTGATCAGGTTAGGTCGATGCTTTTGAAAAGTGTTGTGGTATCAAATAATAATGTAGTTTTAACCGGCAGGGGCTTTGGACATGGCGTTGGCATGTGCCAGTGGGGTGCTAATTTAATGGCCAGGAACGGTAAAACACCTCATGAAATAATTTATTTTTATTTTAAAAATATAGAAATAGCGGATCTTTGGGAATAGCCGGGCATAATTTCCGGCAAACGCAATTGTAGTGCACCCCGTATGTTAAGCACAGATGCTGCATTTGGAGGTGCACTAACTAATTTATATACCGGATCCTGAATCTTAATTCTTTTTTTTATATATATTGCATATATAAAAAATAAGATAAGTTCAGGAAGGGTGGGTAGTGCAATGGAGGAAAGGGGTAACCAAAAACTGTCCTTATTTGAAAGAAAGTATTTAGAATTGGAAGGGGTTCGCCATGTAGGCAATTTTGACGAGCAGGAAATTGTGCTGGATACCAATCTGGGTACTCTTTATCTTAAGGGAGAAGGCCTTCATATAACCAAGTTAAACTTGGATGATGGTACGGTAAGTATTCAGGGGTTTATAAATTCTATTGAGTATAAAGAAGTTAAATCTGCACGAACCAGGGGTAAAAATATTCTCAGCCGTATAATGAAGTAGATACGGCCTGGTTCTTTATATTTTAAGCGCAGAAGCGCTTTTTTTAGTGGGGAGTGATTAATATGCCCCTGGCAGAGCAGTTGCTGGCTTTTGTGTGGACAGTACTGATTGGTATGTTTTCAGGATTTTGTTTTCAAGTATACGGGGTAATCAAGGAGAAGTTAAAACTAAAAAGGGTTGGTACGTTTGCCGGGGACATTATATTTAGCATTTCAATTACAATTATAGCTTTTGCCCTGCTGCTTCAAGCAAATAACGGGCAGCTGCGGTTGTATTTTTTTGTCGGGTTGCTATTTGGCATACTGGTATATGCTAAATATTTGGCCGGTATTTCACACATTTTAATTAACAAGTTTTTTTTCCTTATTATAAGGCTCATAAATCTGGTTGCTTTGCTTTTTTATTATATATGGAAAGTCCTATCTTTCCCTTTTAAAGTGATCTTGGGGATTCTCCAGTATCCGGTGCAGTTGGCGGGAAGGCTGTTGCTTCCGGTTAAAACTTTTACCGGCAGGGTAACAGGCAGGCATTTAAGTATGATCAGGTCGAGGGTTCATAGTTTGGCAGAAAAAATTGCCAAAAGGTTCGGACCGCCATCCTAACTTTACTGCCTTGGAATATATTACCGCTTGGCTAGCCAGTTAGCAGGCAATTATAATAGTCTCCGAATGGAGGTATTTAGCTATTAATTTGTGGCCGAATCCCAGCAGGTGCTGGGTACGGGGAATAAAAATACAAAGGGGTGAATCCGCAGCACAAGGAGGTGTATTAAGGAGCAAATTATTTGTCGCGGAGGGGTACCCTCAACCCTAACCCATCAACTAACCTCGGAGGCCGGGGAGGGGAAAAATGAAAAATTTATCACGTGCCTGCTTAAAGGGTGTTATTACTTTTGCTTTGTCGCTATTGTTAATTTTGCCTCTTTGCGGCGTGGCATCAGCCGCCGTTTATACTATAAAACCTGGGGATAGTATTTGGAAAATCAGTCAAAAATTTGGCACAACAGTGTACAAGCTGAAATCAGCCAATGGTTTAAAAGGAGATATGATCTACCCCGGGCAAAAGATGTATATCCCTGAATCCGGTGGACAGGCTTCAACCAGCAGGGGTTATGGGTCAGTCTCATTTGCCGAATTTGATACCCTTGCCCGTATAATAACAGCGGAAGCCGAAAATCAAAGCTACATTACTCAGGTTGCTGTAGGCGCCGTTATTCTTAACCGGGTAAAAAGCCCTTTGTTTCCGGATACAATCAGGGGGGTTGTATACCAGGTCGATCAGGGTGGGCGCTACCAGTTTGAACCGGTCTTAAACGGCTGGATAAACCGCCCGGCCAGTGAAACTGCCAAAAAAGCGGCCAGGGATGCGTTAAATGGGGTGGATCCCACCGGTGGAGCCCTGTTTTTCTGGGAATCTTGGGTAAAAAATAAATTCCTTAATGCAAGGACTGTAGCTGCAAAACTGGGTGCTTTTACATTTACTTATTAATCAAACAACAACAAAGCTACATAGGCGGCTAATAAAGCTATCCCTGGGTTTGGGCCAGGGATAGCTTTATTTTTAAATTTATTCAAAGAAGGTAAATTTTTTTCAATGTAGAAATTATTGCATTAAGATACCGAAGGGGAATTAACATGAACAGTTATTCCAATGTGAATAATATCCAGGACAGGTTAAAACCAAAGAGGAGCGTAAAAAAGCGGAAGGTATTCAGGCCCGGCAGAAAGCTCCCTGCATTAATAGCGGTGTTTTTTATAATATTGCTGTTCGCATCTTTTTTTGCCCATTTTCAAAAGTTAAGTGTACTCCAGGGTGAAATACGAGAGATCGAATCACAGCTTGAAGAATTGAGGGCCAAAAATGAAGAATTGAAAGAGCAGCTTAAGCAGGCCCAGTCAGACGCATACATAGAGCAGGTAGCCAGGGAAAAACTGGGTCTGGTTAAACCTGGGGAATCAAGAATCGTTACATCCCCACAAAATAATGAAGAATAAAAAGGATAGGTTGTTATAAATTAACAATGGGAAGAAGCAAACATATCTTGACACTTCAGAAGTTATTTGAATATAATTAATCAGAATTTTTCGCAAGAAATAAGGGAGGATCATCAACTCAACATGCCGGTGCAAGTAGGCAGTATCCTGGAAGGCGTAGTTTCGGGGGTAACAAATTTTGGTGCATTTATTCAACTTCCCGGGGGAATAACTGGACTGGTCCATATATCGGAAATAGCCGAAGAATATGTTAAGGATGTTAACCAGTTTTTAAAAACCAATGATCGGGTATCTGTTAAGGTTATATCTATTGATTCCACGGGCAAAATTGGATTATCAATAAAACAGACCAAAACAAATTCCAGTAACTCAGCGACTCATAAAAACTCTCAACTTACTTTTGAAGAGCGGTTGGCCCGGTTTATGAAAGATAGTGAAGAAAGATTACAGTCACTTCGCCGTAATACCGACGCCAAAAGAGGGGGCAGGGGCGGCCCCAGCCGGAGAAGTGATTATTAAAAATAAAGAAGGAGAAGCATTCCAATTATGGAATGCTTTTTATATTTCAGGTAGGAGAGTGGTGTTTTTTTGAACAGGATAGGTGTAATCGATATTGGCACTAATTCGGTGAGGCTCCTGATTGCCGACGTGGGCAATAACAGGGTTGCGCCTGTTTATAGAGGGTTAAACAGCACCAGGCTGGGCCAGGGTATTGAAGGGGGGCAGCTGTTGCCGGAAGCTGTAAACAGGACATTAAAGGCAGTTAAAGATTTTCAAGAGTTATGCCGGGAGAAACGGGTGGATAAAACAATAGCTATAGCTACTTCAGCTGTGAGAGGCGCAAATAACAGGGAATGGTTTATTGAGCAAGTTTATCGTGAGGCAGGTGTTAAAGTAAGGGTATTGCAGGGTGAAGAAGAGGCTTATTATAGTTTTGTGGGTGTGGCAGCCGGTTTCGACGATGTTTTGGACGGGACGGTGGTTGTCGATATCGGGGGAGGAAGCACTGAATTTACTTGGAAAAGGGATGGTGTTTTAATAAACCGTAGTGTAAATGCCGGAGCTGTCAGGATGACTGAAGGAGGTTATGACAGCCGGTATATAGCGGGAGTTTTAAAGACTGTCCTGGGTGAGGTTGCGGGTGATAAGCCCAAAATGATCATTGGCACCGGTGGCACTATCACCACCCTGGCGGCTATGGATATGAAGCTGGAGCCATATGACTGGAAAAAGGTTCATGGTTATTTACTTAAGAAGGAAAAAATTGAATTTCTTCTTCAAGAAATAATCAAAGCCGGCCCGGAAGGTAGTAAGAGTATGCCGGGGCTGCAGCCGGCCAGGGCAGATATTATAATAGCCGGGATAATGATACTTAAAGAAATCGTTTATACTCTAAAATTTGACTTTATCCGGGTTTCTGAGGCTGATTTGTTGTACGGCCTGGCGTTGGAGGCTGTAAGCTGTCGAAACAAATTAAACCCTAAATAACATAATTTTACATTTTATCTTGTTACCCTGTACTATAATTTAAATCAAGGGACAGCCTGTAAAATAAAGCTATTAATGGCATATAATGGATTTAATTTAGGTAGTACTGGGGTGAGTTTTTGATCGACGGGACTGGTATGTACACCTATAAACGGGTTGTGGAAAGCCCGCTTTATGAAAGCAATAAATATAGAAACAAAGGGCAGAAAGTATTAAACCTGTTTCATGCAGTAAAATGGAATATAAGCTTGGGTTTAGTGCTTGCAAGCATAGTTGGTTTTTTTCTAAGCAGGGCAGTTTTTTGGGGTGAGTTGCTTCCATTTGCTCCTGCTTTTGCTGCTGCAACAGCAGTATCTTACGGTAGGCGCGGTTTTCTGGCTGTTGTTTTTATGTGTGCCGGAATGGCTACCGTGTTAAGTGGGCAGTTATTGGCAACAAATATTGTTTTGGTGGTATTTTCTTTTTTATTTGCCAATGCATTGCCTCGCAAGTATTCAAACCGCAAGCTGGTGATCCCGGCGATCATTTTTGGTCTAACTATTAGTGTAAAGTCTGCCTTTTTAGCTTTTGCCAATTCTACACCTTACGACTACATAAATGTTTTTTTTGAGTCGGTGCTTGCTGCAGTATTGGTGTCTGCCTGCTTGGTTTCATTATCATCCGCCAAAAAGTTTGATGTTGTCCAGCCTTTGGGTGGCGAAGAAACAGTTTGCATGCTGTTGCTGATGGCGGGCATTATAGCCGGGACAGGCGATATTCAAATATGGCATATTTCAGCCAAGGGCCTTTTGAGTAAAATAATAATACTATTGGCAGCTACTGCAGGAGGAGCTGGTTTAGGGGCTGCAGCAGGGGCACTGGTGGGAATAATTCCCGGCATGGCTTATACGGTTACTCCTTCCCTGGTAGGGGCCCATTCCTTTGCCGGTGTGTTGGCCGGATTTGGCAGGTCTCTTGGCAAGATAGGGGTAGCCATAGCATTTTTAGCCTCAAATGTTATCTTGACCTTGTATTTTAACAATACTGCCGTTATGGTAACAGTAATTACAGAAACAGTGGTTGCCTGCCTGGTTTTGTTAATGGTTCCCGAGGGGATAATCCAAAAGGTATCCTCATCAATCCTGCGAGAGGTCAACAAGGGGCAGGATGATTATGAGCGCCAGTATATGTCCAGGGCTTTTAAGGAAAAACTCGGAGAGTATTCTTCAATTTTCAGGGAACTGGCCAGGGTTTTTGGAGAAAACAACCCATTAATTGAAAAGAAAGACAATGAAGATGGGATTAAGCGCCTTTTAAGCGAGATAAGCCAAAAAGTTTGTACCGGATGCCCGGTGTATTCTTTATGCTGGGAAAAAGAATACTATCGCACTTACCAGAATATGCTGGACATGTTTACCTTGTCCGAGTTATATGGGCGTTTAAAGATTAGCGATATTCCCGATGAATTAAAACTTCGTTGTACCCGTTTAAGGGAATTGGCTGCAACCGCCGCTTGTTTATATGAGACCTTTAAAGTTGGCAGTTATTGGAGAAGTAAGTTTGCTGCAGGCAAAGGCATTGTTGGTGAGCAGCTTAAAGGCTTGTCCTCGGTAATTGATAATCTAGCTGATGTTTTTAACCTGGAGCAATGTGCCTGTGAAAATACCGATACTACATTAAAGCATAAACTTAGGCAACTGGGGATTCCTGTAAGGGAAATAAAAATATACCAGTTTAATGACAGGCGTGAAATACAGGTGGCGATGAAAGCCTGCAACGGAGAGCTTGATTGCAGGTATAAGATGGCACCGTAAATATCCGAGCTGCTT
>CAYUXS010000005.1:22367-28902 GCA_964448915.1 uncultured Peptococcaceae bacterium | reverse complement strand
GTAAAGGTATCAAATATGCAGGCGAGATTATTCGCCGCAAAGCTGGTAAGGCTGGCGCAAAAGCTAAGAAGTAAGTGGCGAAGGAGTTGAAAATAGGTGATCGGTAAGCCTGACCGTAAGAAATTACGTGAAAAAAGGCGGATACGAGTACGCAAAAAAATATCAGGCACCGGGGAACGCCCCAGGCTGAACGTATTCCGCAGTCTTAAACATATTTATGCTTCACTTATAGATGATGAAAAAGGGGTCACTTTATTAACCGTATCTTCACTGTCGCCCGAAATAAGAGATCAGATAACAAATGGCGGTAATAAAGAAGCTGCTGCAGTTGTGGGCAGGTTGGTGGCTAAAGCAGCACAGGAAAAGGGTATAAAAAAAGTAGTCTTCGATCGCGCTGGCTACATTTATCATGGCCGGGTAAAAGCCTTGGCCGAGGCAGCCAGGGAAGGCGGCTTGGAATTTTAGCTGTTAAAACCGGCAAAAGGAGGGAAATAGGTGTCCAGGATTGATGCTGGCAAGCTCGAGTTAGCCGAAAGAGTTGTGTTTATAAACCGGGTAGCTAAAGTGGTTAAAGGTGGAAGGAGATTTAGTTTTTCAGCTTTGGTAGTGGTCGGTGATGAAAACGGCCATGTTGGTACCGGGTTGGGAAAAGCTGCCGAGGTACCTGAGGCTATCCGCAAAGGAATAGAGGACGCAAAGAAGAATATGATAGAAGTTCCCCTTTCCGGAACAACTATTCCTCATGAAATAATTGGAGAATTTGGAGCCGGCAAGGTGCTTTTGAAACCTGCTGCGCCTGGTACAGGTGTTATAGCCGGTGGCCCGGTAAGGGCAATATTGGAACTTGCCGGAGTGCGCGATATATTGACTAAGTCCCTGGGATCAAACAATGCCAACAATATGGTACATGCTACCATGGTTGCCTTGAAAGCATTAAAGACACCGGAAGAAGTAGCAAGGCTAAGAGGTAAAACAGTCGAGGAGATCCTTGGGTAGAACACTCAAGCAGGCAGTATTTAACAAACTGTCCTTGACTCGATGGTTTATCGTATGGCATAGTTAGGAGTGGTAAAGATGGCGAAAGTAAAAATTACCCTGATCAAAAGCCTCATAGGTAGACCTGAAGAGCAAAGAGCTACTGCAAGGGCACTTGGTCTTGGTAAGCTTAACAGTACTGTGATTAAGGAAGAAAACCCCGCAATCATTGGAATGATAAATAAGATTGCTCATCTGGTGAGTGTGGAGGAAGCTTAAGGAGGTGCAATTATGGTTCTGTTGAACGAATTGCGGCCAAATCCGGGCTCTCGTAAAAAGCCCATCCGTAAAGGCCAGGGTATCGGATCTGGTAAAGGCAAAACCTCAGGGCGAGGCCAAAAAGGCCAGAATTCCCGTTCAGGCGGGGGTGTGCGTCCCGGATTTGAGGGCGGCCAAATGCCTTTGCATAGAAGAATGCCAAAGCGTGGTTTTAGCAACGCTCCTTTCAAGAAACATATAGTTGCGATAAACCTTAACAGCTTAAATAAATTTGAACCCGGTACTGTGGTTACTCCCGAACTCCTTCTAGAAAAGGGAATAATCAATAAAGTCGGTGATGGCGTTAAGATACTTGGCGGGGGAAGTATTGACCGGGCGTTGACCATACAAGCCCACGCCTTCAGCAAATCAGCCGTTGAAAAGATTGAAGCCAGCGGTGGTAAGGCTGAGGTGATTTAAAATGATCAGCACACTGCAGGCAGCTTGGAAGATTGATGAGTTAAGAAGGAAACTGCTTTTTACCTTGGCATTGCTTTTTGTCTTTAGGCTGGGCGCGCACGTTCCGATTCCCGGTGTGGAGGCCAAAGTATTTGCAGATTTAGTAAAAAACAATATGCTGTTTGGTTTTTTTGACGTAATATCAGGGGGCGCTTTTAAAAACTTTTCAGTTTTTGCCATGAGCATAACCCCATATATTAACGCATCAATTATAATGCAGTTGCTTACCATAGTAATTCCCCATCTGGAGAGGCTTTCGAAGGAAGGGGAAGAGGGCCGTAAAAAAATAACTCAATATATCAGGTATTTTACAGTGGTCTTGGCCTTTATACAGGCAATAGGAACTACTGCGGCTTTAAAGCAGGCTATGGTAAAACCGTCAATCTGGTCTTACCTTTTGGTTGCTTTAACCCTAACCGCCGGGACAGCATTTCTTATGTGGTTAGGCGAGCAGATTACTGAAAAAGGAATTGGAAACGGTATATCTTTGCTGATCTTTGCGGGTATTGTATCCAGGTTGCCGGGTGCGTTAACCAGTTTGGTGCAGTACTTGCGTACAGGGACGATAAATTATTTCAGCCTGCTTTTGCTGGTTGTAATTGCTGCAGTGGTAATTGCCGGGATTGTATGTGTCCAGGAAGGCCAAAGAAGGATTCCGGTGCAATACGCAAAACGGGTTGTTGGCCGGAGGGTTTATGGAGGCCAAAATACTCACCTGCCAATCAGGGTTAACCAGGCTGGGGTTATTCCGGTAATTTTTGCATCATCATTAATGATGTTTCCTGAACAAATTGCAAGGTTCTTCCCGACAAGTAAGATTGCCGCATGGTATTTATCTGCTTTTAGTTGGGGAACTGCATTCCATACTATTGTGTATGCACTTTTGATTATTGGGTTTACTTATTTTTATACGGCAGTTATTATGAACCCACTTGATGTGGCCGACAACATCAAGAAATATGGTGGATTTATACCCGGGATCAGGGCTGGAAGGCCTACAGCCGATTATATCAGTAAAGTGATGGGCCGTGTTACCTTTGCAGGCGCTGTTTTCCTTGCTTTAATCGCTATTTTGCCAAACTTTGTGTTGATAACTACAAAGATACCGAATATTTATTTTGGTGGCACATCCTTGCTGATCGTAGTCGGCGTAGCATTGGATACCATGAAGCAAATGGAATCTCATTTGTTAATGCGCAGTTACCATGGTTTTATTAAGTAAGGGGACGTATAAATGATTACCATTAAGACAGAAAAAGAATTGTCATATATGAGGGATGCAGGGCGGATCGTTGCCGGTGTGCACCAGGAGTTGGCTAAAGCCATTGAGCCTGGGATAACCACTGTTGAGTTGGATCGCATAGCAGAAGATTTTATTTACGCAAAAGGAGCTAAGCCTGCTTTTAAAGGTTTATACGGTTTCCCATCTACTATCTGTGCATCCGCAAATGAGCAGGTAGTACACGGCATTCCCAGTTTAAGGGCATTGGAAAATGGTGATATTATTAGTATTGATGTTGGGGCGGAAATTAACGGGTATTTTGGAGATGGTGCTGTTACTTACGCCGTCGGCGAAATTGATGAAGAAACCCAACGTTTACTTGATGTTACCGAAGAATCCTTATATCTGGGCATAGAGCAAGCGGTGGAAGGTAATCGCTTAACTGATATTTCCCATGCTGTACAAAAGCATGTTGAAGCGAATGGATTTTCGGTTGTAAGGGATTATGTGGGGCATGGTATCGGTTCTAAAATGCATGAAGAGCCTCAAGTACCAAATTTTGGCAAACCGGGCAGAGGGCCCAGGTTATGCGCTGGAATGACGTTGGCAATTGAACCAATGGTGAATATGGGCACCTATGAGGTGCAAACACTCCCTGACAACTGGACGGTTGTCACCAAGGATATGAAAAAATCGGCCCATTTTGAACATACCATAGCGATCACCAACGGTAAGCCGGAAATACTTACTCGACTATAGTTTGCGAGGAGGTAACTGGTTTGCAGGGATGCTGGGAACCCGGGCAATTAGTGGTTTCTACCGCAGGCAGAGACAAGGGCAATTACTACATTATACTGCGAAGGATTGACCATAGACAGGTTTTTGTAGTTGATGGCCGGATGCGAAAGGTTGCAAAACCCAAGTGTAAAAATTGTAAGCATCTAAAAGCATTTCCGGAAAAATCCTTAACAATTCATGAAAAAATCACTAATGGTATAAAGATAACCGATTTAGATGTTCAAAGGGCTATTCAAGAGTTGGTTGTTGACAACAATAAGACTGTTGAAGATAAAGAAAAAAGTTGAATTTCCTTGTAAGGGGGTTGGTTTGAACTAAATGCCAAAAGAGGATGTTATTGAGGTTGAAGGTACTGTTATTGAACCTTTGCCAAACGCAATGTTCCGTGTGGAATTACAAAACGGGCATGTAGTGTTAGCTCATGTTTCGGGTAAAATTCGTATGAATTTTATTCGTATTCTGGCCGGCGATAAGGTGATGGTGGAGTTATCCCCGTACGATTTAAGTCGAGGCAGAATAGTTTATCGCTATAAATAGCCTTGTGATAATAAGGGGGTTTTATTTTTGAAAGTACGTCCGTCGGTTAAAAAAATTTGTGAAAAATGCAAGATAATCCGTCGTAGCGGCAAAATTATGGTTATTTGCGAGAACCCTAAACATAAACAAAGGCAGGGTTAATGGGCCAAAATATTTTAAATTTAATGGGAGGTGTGCACTGAAGAATGGCACGTATTGCAGGAGCCGACTTGCCCCGGGATAAACGGGTAGAAATTGCCCTGACTTATATATATGGAATTGGCAGGAGCACGTCCAATAAAATACTGAAGGAAACCGGGATCAACCCGGATACCCGGATGCGGGACCTTACTGAAGAAGAAATCAACAAGTTGCGTGAAACTATTGAAAAAAATTATAAGGTAGAGGGTGACCTGAGAAGAGAAGTTGCCCTGAATATTAAAAGGCTAATTGAAATCGGTGCTTATAGGGGCTTAAGACACCGGCGTGGATTGCCGGTGAGAGGGCAAAGGACTAAAACAAACGCCCGTACCCGTAAAGGTGTAAAGAAAACAGTCGGAGTACGCCGTAAGAAATAGTGAGGAGGCTGGATGATGGCACGTCGCGCTGTACGCACAAAAAGACGTGAAAAAAAGAATATTGAGCGTGGAGTAGCCCATATAAAATCCACTTTTAACAATACGTTGGTGACTATCACCGATACTAACGGCAATGCATTGTCTTGGGCAAGTGCAGGTGGGGTAGGATTTAAAGGTTCCAGGAAGAGCACTCCTTATGCTGCCCAGATGGCGGCGGATAAAGCTGCCAGGGAGGCCATGGAACATGGGCTGAAAGAAGTTGAAGTTATGGTCAAAGGGCCTGGAGCCGGCCGGGAAGCGGCTATTCGTTCGCTGCAGGCAGCAGGGCTAGAGGTTAGCCTGATTAAGGATGTAACTCCAATTCCACATAACGGGTGCCGGCCGCCAAAGCGCCGGAGAGTATAGGAGGTGTAACTGATTTAAATGGCAAGGTATACGGAAGCTCAATGCAGGATTTGCCGTAGGGAGGGTATGAAACTCTACCTAAAAGGTGATCGCTGTTATTCCAGTAAATGTGCTGTAGAGCGTAAAGGCTATCCCCCGGGCATGCACCGGCAGTCCAGGAGAAAAACCAGTGAATATGGGCTTCAGCTGCGTGAGAAGCAAAAAAGCCGCCGCATTTATGGTATATTGGAAAAACAGTTCCGCAACTATTTTAAAAAAGCTGAACGCCAGCAAGGAATTACCGGTGAAAATTTATTGCGTCTTTTAGAAAGACGGCTGGATAATACTATATACCGCCTGGGCCTTGGTTCATCAAGGGTTGAAGCAAGGCAACTGGTAAGGCATGGGCATTTTACTGTAAATGGCAGGAAGGTAAATATCCCGTCATATTTAGTCAAGGTTGGGGATGTAATTGAAATCAGGGAGAAAAGCAAGGAGTCTCCCCGTTTAAAAGAGCTTATGTCAAGGGCTGCGGAAAATACCCCTCCGGCATGGCTGGAATATGAAGCAGAACCGGCTGTAGGGCGGGTTGTTGCTTTACCAACCAGGGAACAGATTGATGTTCCGGTAGAAGAACACCTTATCGTTGAACTATACTCCAGGTAAACGTAGTGTTCAGCGGCTCATTTCGCCCTTTGGGGAGGTTACCAAATGTTAGAAATAGAAAAACCGAAAATTGAATGTGCTGAGTTTGACGAGGAGAACAATTATGCACGCTTTGTGGTAGAACCTCTGGAAAGAGGATATGGAATTACTCTTGGTAATTCGCTGCGTAGGATACTACTGTCTTCTTTACCCGGGGCTGCAGTCACTTCGGTGAAAATTGACGGTGTTTTACATGAGTTTTCCTCAGTACCTGGAGTAAAAGAAGATGTAACAGATATAATTTTGAATTTAAAAAATTTATGTTTAAAAATGCACACTGACGAGGAAAAGGTTTTGTATATTGATGCCCGGGGAGAAACTGTTGTACGTGCTGGAGATATCATTCATGATGCGGACATAGAAATATTGAACCCGGAACTCCACATAGCCACTTTGGCAGAAGATGCAAGGCTTTATATGGAAATAACTGTAGCCAAAGGAAGGGGCTATGTCCCTGCGGAGAGGAATAAAAAAGGTGATCATATCATTGGGGTAATACCGGTTGATTCGGTATTTTCGCCGGTTTGCAAAGTAAACTACACTGTTGAAAATACACGGGTTGGCCAGCGTACCGATTACA
>CAYUXS010000005.1:0-22357 GCA_964448915.1 uncultured Peptococcaceae bacterium | reverse complement strand
AGGCTAAACCTGGAAGTTTGGACCGACGGCAGCATTAGGCCTGATGAAGCTGTTAGCTTGTCGGCAAAAATAATGGGCGAGCACCTGAGACTTTTTATAGGCCTGACAGAAACCGTCAACGATGTTGAGATAATGGTTGAGAAAGAAGAAGAGCAAAAAGACAAAATCCTTGAGATGACCATAGAAGAGCTCGATCTTTCAGTCCGTTCTTATAACTGCCTGAAAAGAGCAGGTATTAATACTGTAGAAGAACTGGTACAGCGTAATGAAGAAGACATGATGAAAGTAAGAAACCTTGGGAAAAAATCCCTGGAAGAGGTTATCAATAAGCTTAGTGAATTGGGACTCTCATTGAGAAAAGATGATGATTGAGGGAGTGATAAACGGTGAGCTACCAAAAATTAGGGCTGACAACTAACCACCGCAAGGCTGTTTTGCGAAACCTGGTTACCTCCCTGATTAAAGAAGACCGCATTCAAACAACCGAAACACGGGCTAAGGAAGTAAGAAGAATTGCTGAAAAAATGGTCACCTTGGCCAAGAGGGGGGATCTGGCGGCACGTCGCCAGGCATTGGCTTATATTTACGATGAAGAAGTTGTAAGAAAGCTCTTTGATACATTGGGGCCCAAATATTCGGATCGCCCGGGCGGTTATACCAGGATAATAAAGATCGGTTACCGCAGGGGTGACGCCGCTCCTATGGCTATATTGGAATTAGTGTAAAAGCCTTATGTTAATATATGAGGCACACTTTATCAGTACCATGTGTGCCTCCGGAAGTTTTGCCGTACTTTTCTGATATTATGCCATATAAAAAGGAAAGCTATGCGAAATATAAAGTTAACTGTTTCATATGACGGAACAGGATATAACGGCTTTCAAAAACAGTCGGGCACAGGTTTGCCCACTATCCAGGAAATACTTGAGAATGTTATTTCCAAGCAAATGAAAAGGGAAATAACTGTTGTCGGAGCCAGCAGGACTGATTCCGGGGTTCATGCTTTGGGTCAGGTTGTAAATTTTAACGGTTATGGATGGGGAATTCCAACAGAGAGGATACCCTTGGCACTTAACAGTCTTTTACCTGACGATATTGTTGTGAAAAAGGCTGAAGATGTTGGTGACGACTTTCACGCGAGGTTTAGTGCCAAAGGCAAGAAATACAAATATAAAGTTTACAATTCCCGTATACCTGATCCTTTTATGCAGCGTTACAGTTTGTTTGAGGCCAGGTCTTTGGACCTGGAAGCAATGCGGGAAGCAGCAGAATATTTAAAAGGAACCCATGATTTTACCGCTTTCAAAGCAGAAGGTACTCCGGTCAAGAGCGCGGTAAGAACTCTATTTAGTATTGATATTGATAAAAGCGGTCCCATAGTAGATTTGGTCTTTACCGGGGATGGATTTTTATATAATATGGTTAGAATTCTTACCGGGACATTGCTGGATATAGGTTTAGGGAAATATCCTCCTGCTTGGGTAAAGAAAGTTTTGGAATCCGGGAAAAGGCCTTTGGCAGGCCAGAGGATTGTTTTTAGTTGAAATATATTACTGACGCCTTGAAATTTTTTTGAAATAGAGCAGCCTAGAGTTTCCTTGACACTATATGCCAGGCGTATTAAAATAGCTTTTGTATATGCCTAATAATTGCAAAATACATGCAATATTAAGTGCGATTGAGCCCCGCGGCTTAATATGGCATGTTTTTAAATAGCGTATATTGATTTGGTACAGATTGCTGGACGATAGTTATGTTCCCCAGCTTGACAGGAGGGATTAAAAAGTGAAAACAACCTATATGGTGAAACCAGGTGAAATCGATAGAAAATGGTATATCCTGGATGCTGAAGGAAAAGTCCTGGGTCGTTTAGCTACAGAAGCAGCCAGTATCTTACGTGGCAAGCACCGCCCGACTTTTACTCCAAATGTTGATACAGGCGATCATGTTATCATTATTAATGCTGATAAGGTTGTACTTACAGGAAATAAACTGCAAAAAAAGAAATATATTAAACATAGTGGATATCCTGGCGGGCTTAAGGTCGTTAGTTATGATACTTTAATGAGTAAAAAGCCTGAACTGGTTGTTAGGAAAGCGGTGGTGGGCATGCTGCCACATAACCGTTTAGGCGCAGCTATGGCCAAGAAACTTAAGGTATATGCAGGTGCGGAACATCCTCACCAGGCCCAGAAGCCTGAAGTATGGTCCCTGTAATTAATAGGAGAGGAGGAAGGATTTTGGCCCAAGTGAAATTTTACGGTACAGGCCGTAGAAAAGATGCTGTCGCAAGGGTATATCTTTATCCCGGTGAAGGGAACATAACAATAAATAATAAAAGCCTGAGTGAATATTTAGGCCGCAGGGTGCTCGAAATGTTGGTTCAACAACCACTGGAATTAACCGGCACCAGCGGACGTTTCGATATTAAGGTAAAGGCCCACGGCGGGGGGATTAGCGGCCAAGCAGGCGCAACAAGGCTTGGCATTGCCAGGGCTTTAATTAAATCTGATGAAAACCTGCGCCCTATATTGAAAAAAGCAGGTTATCTCACCAGAGACCCCCGGATGAAGGAAAGAAAGAAGTATGGCTTGAAAAAGGCCAGAAGAGCGCCGCAGTTTTCCAAGCGTTAAAGACAGGTTTAACCAATATAAGGAGAGCATTACAGCAGGGCTGTATTGTCTCTCCTTTTTCTGGCTCTCCGTACATTGTTGGGGCAGTCCCATTAACGGAGAGTAAGATAGTTTCATACATAAAAGCCTGCAGGATTTTTTTGGACGTTTTACATAAAATACCTGCTTAATGCGTATACATCCATCAGTATGGTTTATAGGTTAATACCTTTTTAATCTTACTGGGGGTGTCTGCGTGGCAGTTATAAAAGTTTTTAAAATCAGGTTCCCGCATTTGTTATTGCTGTTCGTCTTAGCGGGCTTTTTATTCGCCATACTAAAGTATGTATCGTATTCAGTAGAACAAAAAACTATTGAAACGCTGTCAACTGCCTTGGCAGGAAAAATCATAGTCATTGATCCCGGCCATGGCGGTAAAGATAGGGGTGCTCAGAGCAAAAACGGTACATTGGAGAAAGATATAAATTTAGAGGTTTCAAAAAGGCTTGCTTTTATGCTGGGACAAGCCGGGGCTGCCGTAATTATGACCAGGGAGGCGGATGTATGGCTGGCTAATCCGGATGCCCCTCATAAAAAAAGATCTGATTTGCTAAACCGGGTTAATATTGCAAATAATAAGGGTGCTGATGTGTTTATCAGCATTCATGCCAACAGCTTTCCAGCAGACCCAAGCAAAAGGGGGGCCCAGGTTTTTTCACAACCGGGTTCTGAGGAGGGCAAGCTGCTGGCTCAATGTATCCATGGAGAATTAAAGAGGTTGCTCGATACAGTAAGGAATCCTAAACAAATAGATTTTTTTATCAGGAATAGCAAGGTACCTGCCGTTATTGTTGAAATGGGTTTCCTGTCAAACCCAAAAGATGAAAAACTGTTGTTGGATTCCGCTTATCAAAGCAAGATGGCTTATTCTATTTATTGTGGCCTTGTTCAATATTTTGCAGGGAAAGCATCTCAGGAATAAAAAGCCGGGTAAAAAAGCCGGGTAAAGTTGATAAAATAATTTGAGCGGCAGGATTAGTATTACATTCTATAGTATATAAGAAAAATTGTATTAATTAGATTGGTAGGTAACCGGAAGGAGATAAAAATGTCGGAAAAAATAAAAAGTGCACTGGAAAAAGCCTTGGAGAGGGCTGCGGCTTTGCCTGAGGTAACCCAGGACAGCATTGCCAGTATTGAGTACGTTCCTCAGGGAAAGGGCATCGCAGCTTCTTATATGAATGAGGAAAATTTTGATTTGACAGGGGCTGTTTCGGGATTTACCAGTGACATAAAAAAGCATATACTCACAGGGGTACAGGAAGTGTTATTAGCCAATATTGTTTTACCCGGTAATGAAACTGCTCTTGAAAATGACTACAAAGCAATGGAAGGTATTATGGCTATTAAAGAGGACAAGCCCACCGCAGGGCAACTGCTGAGTGAACTGGACAGCTTTTTAAAATATTACCAACAGGTTATGTCTCAAACAATGGAAAAATTCAAGGAAGATTATGCCAATAGGGTAAAATACAACACCGCTCAATCCGAGCAGGAAATGGCGGCTGAAAGAATGGAGTTCCAACAGGAATGGGCCGGTGTAGTAAGGCAGATAGATCAGCAGTTTGGAGCACATTTGGAGGAATTTAAGGAAAGGATAAAAAAAGTAAGCTAAATACCCGTATATTAAAAGCCCCGCCGGTTGGCGGGGCTTCTATCAACAAAACCTCAGGGATTCAAAAAGTTTTATGTCTTCGGGAGAGACGTTTTTTCCTATCCTTGCCATAAGCACATTAGCCGGGTGCTCCATTATTTCGGGGTCATTGGTATCAACCTTTTCAAACCCCACTTTGGCAAAAAGGCGGGTAAGCATTTTTTGATATTCCCAAATATTAAGCTTGCTGTTTTTTAAATCCCAGTGCCAGCAATATTCCACAGTTAAAACAATATAATCATCCAGCATTTTATCTTGAAAAGCCTGGGCCATCAATTTTTCCCCCAATTTGCAATTTCTCCAGGAAGGGGATATTTCTATGCAGCCCATTTCAATAATTTTGGGGTGTTTATGCCAGCGCGTAAAACTGTCCATAGGGTGAAAAGTGACATAGCCAATAATTTCTTGGTGATGACGTACGATATACACCATGCCTTGAGGTAATTTAGCAATATTAATAATGGCTTGTTTTTGTTTTTCTGAGGGACGGAAATTGTTTAGGCCCTGGTTCATATTAAGGTTTTCCAGTTCGGAAGCCTCCATAGGCCCTTCAATATAAACCTGCCCTTTGGGAGTGTCCAGTTCCAGCGTTGAAAATGGCATTAATCCACCCGCCTAATTAGTACACAAAATATTAACTAGTCATATTATATGGATTAAGTAATTGTGTTACAAGAAAAACATTTATGGATGATTCTCAGATAGTGTTATAGGTTATAAGCTATATATTCTATGCATGGGCGGCTGCTTACAGCCGCCCTTTGCTGTCGCTGCCAATAAGTATGGCGGCCTTTGGCCGGCCTGTAGTGTTCAGCCTTAAAGAAGTGTTACTTATTTCTTGAACCATTTCTGTTACCTCTGTCCCGACTGAACGGTCCTGACTGAACGTCCAAAACTTAAAACCTAAAACCTATAACCTATAACCTAACACTGTCCTAAGTGCTTTCACCGCATCAAAGCTCAGGTCTATTATATGCACGCAGCCTTGCTGTCCTCCTAAAGCCATTGCCGTATCCTTTTTTGAAAGGGTTTCAATATTTTTGCCCAGAAGGTTTGGTGTAAATTCATCTGCCTCATAACATAACGAGTATGGCGCCCTTATAAGGTTTCCTTGATAGCTTGTAATCTCGCCGGTTTTTCTATTTATAGACATGGTTAATCCGACTTCGTGGAAGGAGTCTGATAAACCTGCGTTTGCCTGCAAGGTATTTTCATCGCCGGTTATCAGTACGTTCTTAAAACGGTTATACAAATCGTCATAACGGTTATGCTGTGACAGTTGGTTTATCCATGTGTTATGGGGGTCAACCTTATCAAGGTTGCTGAAATACCTACATGAGCCGGCATATACTTTTTTCCAATATTCAATATGGCTGTCAGGATCCTGGTAGCCTCTTTCACGAAATAAGAACGACTCCGATTGGATAAAGCCCCTTACTGTGTCCAGGACCAGCAACAGGACTTGTTCCCCGTATTCCGGCATAATTGCCTGCTTGAGCGCTTTTCCGCTGTTTAGGTAAGCCTCAAGTCCTTTAATGCTTTTAATCTCGACTGACAAAGGCCCGGGCGCTCCCCTGAAAATTTCCCAATAAGCATTGTTGATAGTATATTTGGCAGGGTCCAAATCAATCTTAATGCCGCACTCTATCTCAGTTGACAGGTATGTGGTTTTGCCGATAAGCCTTTTATTTTCGTTATAGTATACTATGGTATGCCAGTTACAATTATACAAACTCCTCAAAAAATAACCCCCCATAAGTTAAACATTATTGTATATAAAAGACAAAAAATGGTATCATGTTAATAAAGCATATTATACCAAAAACAGGTTGAAAGTTTTATCTTATTAAATAATATCAATTTTGTAGGCCAGTAATTTTGGGAGGTGAAGCCATATGGATTTCCTACAAAAGGTGACTGAAAAAGCTAAAGGATTGGGCGGTTTTGCTAAAGAAGCCACCCGCAGGTCGGGAGATCTTCTTGAGGTGACAAGGATTAAGTTTGACCTGGCAAAACTCGAAAAGGAAATGGAAAATAACCTGGCCGGATTAGGTGCCCTGTACTTTCAGAAGTACAAAGGGGCTACAGATGTGGATGAAGAAATTGAACGACTTTTACAGAGTACAGCCAAATTAGAGGAAGATATAAATACTTTGGAAAACCAGATTGAAAAACTGCAGCCGAAAGGCGTAACCTGCCCGGACTGCAATGTTGATTTGCCTTCTGGTGGTAAATACTGCTCCTTTTGCGGTACAAAGGTGGTTAAAGAAGAACAGGAAGATTAGGTAAAGCTGCTTTAAAAGCAACCGGTATTTTTGCCGGTTGCTTTTCTATTTTTAAAATATTCCTAATAGGCCGGCTGGCAGCTCTTTCCCCCGAATTTTATCTGATTAATATTTATGCTATAATAACCTTATTTTATTGATTGAAATAAACGGGTGAGGCTAATGGCTTTAATAATGGCAATTGAAACATCCTGCGATGAAACATCGGTAGCCGTTGTCAGAGATGGCGTTCAAATTATGTCAAATATAATCTCTTCTCAAATAGAGGTTCATAAAAAATTTGGCGGGGTAGTTCCTGAGGTAGCTTCCAGAAAACATTTGGAGCTTATTAACAGTGTGATTAAAGAGGCTTTAGATACTGCGGGTGTGGGATTTAGAGAGTTGGATGCGGTGGCGGTTACACAAGGCCCGGGTTTGGTAGGGGCTTTATTGGTAGGTTTATCCGCAGCAAAGGCTATAGCCTATGCACTGGATATTCCACTTATTGCCGTTAATCACCTGGAAGGGCATATATATGCTAATTTTATAGAAAACCCGGATTTGGAATTCCCTTTGGTTTGCCTGGTAGTTAGCGGGGGACACACCGATTTGCTGGTCATGTCGGGACATGGTAATTACCGGATGGCCGGTCGGACACGGGATGATGCTGCAGGCGAGGCTTTTGACAAGGTGGCCAGGACATTGGGTTTGGGTTATCCCGGGGGTCCTCTTATTGATAAGCTTGCTGCCCGCGGTAATATGGAGGCAATACCCCTGCCCAGATCCTACCTGGAGGAGGGAAGCTTTGATTTTAGCTTCAGCGGCCTAAAGTCTGCGGTAATCAACTATATTCACAACAAGAAGCAAAAAGGTGAAGAAATTAATGCTGCCGATATGGCTGCAAGTTTCCAGCAGGCTGTAGTCACCGTGCTGGTTGATAAAACTATGGAAGCCGCCAGGGTATTTAATACCAAGACAGTTATGCTGGCCGGAGGTGTTGCGGCAAACAGCTTTCTCCGTTCGCGCATGGAAGAAGCGGCAGCTGAAAAGGGATTGAAGTTGGTTTACCCGCCAGGCATATTATGTACCGATAATGCTGCTATGATTGCATGTGCCGCATATTACAAGTATTTAAGATGCGATTTTGCCGGCCTGACTTTAAATGCATATCCAAATTTAGAACTGGTTTAGTAACTCCAGGAAAAAAGTTTGCATATTTTATAAAAAATTTTTTATTAAACTATTGACATTTTGAAAACCTGTTTTTTGAGCTTTAATTTTGTAAAAAACCTTAATTTTCAAACATTTTGACCCTATCCGTGCTCATAGTTCATAAAAAAATTTTTTGCAAAACCTGTGGATAATGTGGATAAGTCTGTTAATAACTTGATTGAAGGGACTTAAATCTGTGGGCGAATTTTCAAGGTCAAATTTACAAAATATGGATTTATGGGGCATTGTTTTGGAGTGTGTAGCACTCTGGAATATTTTACCATTAACCTCCTCGTGCAATGTAAGATGCAGATTTTGTAGTCATTTTCAGAACCCCCCGGGGGTCGAATCCTGGAGTTTGCCGGCTATTTCCCTGGATCTGGCAGAAGAGGCTATAGAGCTTATAAACCCTGGAAAACCGGTAGTTATTGGTGAATCTGTTACTAAAATTATGGAAGGGGAACCACTTGTTCACCCTTTTTTCGATATTATTTTACAGCAAATAAACAGCCGGTATCCGGGTATTGAAATAAGGCTCACTACTAACGGCAACTTGCTTGATAAAAAAAAGATCGATTTTCTTTCTTCATTGGATAACCTGGTGGTAACCTTATCTATTAATAGCGCCAATGTAGAAAAAAGAAGACATCTTATGAATGACAGCCTGGCGGAAACTGCCGTTTTATCACCGGTCTTGCTTCAAGAAGCCTGCATCCCGTATCATGGCAGTATTGTAGCAATGCCTCAGATAACGGGGTGGGATGATTTATCTGACACTATTGAGTATTTGGATAGACATGGTGCTTCTACAATCAGGGTTTTTTCGCCGGGATACACACGCTACTCATCCCCTGAACTTAAGGTTTCCAAGGATTTTAGAGAGAGGTTAAGCAATTTTATCGATCATATGAGGCAGCGGGTTGCGGCACCCGTAACATTGGAACCGCCTTTGATAGATGACCTTAATGCCGGGGTTGCCGGGGTAATGAGGGATTCACCTGCTTCGAAGTGCGGGATGAAACCGGGAGACATAATAACAGCAGTTAATGGAGATTGCGTGGTGTCCAGGGTTGACGCTTTCCGCCGGATTTTAAAATCAAAGGATCCTATTATAGAATATCGCCGGCAGGGCGATATATATATAAATAAATTAAGCAAGGAAAAAAACAGCCCATCAGGTTTGGTTTTTGACTATGACTTCGATCCTGTAATTATTAATAAAATATTTGCGGCAATCAGGAGGGAAAAAGCATCAAAAACACTGCTGTTGGCTTCGGAAATGGGTTACCCGGCAATTAAACTGGCTTTGGATAAAATGTGCAATGATCATGATAAGGAGGGGGTTTTAGTTGTGCCGGTTAAAAACCGTTTCTTCGGTGGCTCTATTGGGTGTGCAGGACTGCTTACAGTGACTGATTTTATGGGTGCGCTGGAAAGATATGGGTCTGGGGCGGATTTGGCGATTTTGCCCGGCAGAGCTTTTGATGCCAGTGGAAGAGATATTACCGGCCGGAGTTATTTAGATCTTAAGCAGGATAACGGCCCTATGATAAAGTTATTAAATTTTTAGTTGATAACAATTAATTGATCTATTAATATACGATGAAGGATTTAAATACAAAAACTTGCTTTTTAAATTTGGCTGTTTTTATTCATAAAATTTTAAACTGGGAAAGGGGATTATTATGTACTGGGACAAAGAGAATGAGACTATGTCTCGGGAGAAATTAAGGGAATTACAATTTAAGCGCTTAAAATCTACGGTAGAACGCACTTATAATAATGTGCCATTTTATAAAAAACTTATGAACGAGCACGGTTTTAGGCCCGGTGATTTGCACAGCCTGGATGATCTAAAACATCTTCCTTTTACTACTAAGCAGGACTTGAGAGACAACTACCCGTTTAACTTATTTGCAGTTCCTATGGATCAAGTGGTAAGAGTACACGCTTCCTCAGGAACTACCGGAAAACCTACTGTAGTTGGTTATACTAAGGCTGACATTGAAATGTGGGCCCAGTTAATCGCCCGTTCTTTAGTTATGGTTGGCGGGCACAAAGGCGATATAGTGCAAAATGCTTATGGGTACGGGCTTTTTACCGGCGGCATGGGTATACATTATGGTGCGGAGCTTCTGGGGGCATCTGTTATTCCTATCTCCGGGGGGAATACCGACCGGCAGTTAATGATCATGCAGGATTTTAAAACCACAATACTTACATGTACTCCCTCTTATGCATTGTATCTGGCTGAGGAAGGCGAAAAAAAGGGAATTGATTTTAAGAAACTGCCGTTAAAGGCGGGTGTCTTCGGTGCGGAGCCTTGGTCGGAAAGAATGCGCCAGGAACTGGAAAGCAGGTTGGATATAAAAGCTCATGATATTTACGGGCTTAGTGAAATTATCGGGCCGGGAGTGTCTATGGAATGTTCCGCCCAACAAGGCATGCATATTTTTGAGGATCACTTCCTGGCGGAGATTATTGATCCGGATACCGGTGAAACACTTCCTTACGGGGAACAAGGAGAACTGGTGATTACCTCCTTGACCAAAGAGGCTTTCCCGATAATCCGCTATCGTACCAGGGATATCACAGTACTTACCGATGAGCCTTGTCCATGTGGGCGGACTCATATCCGCATGAAGAGGGTTACCGGGCGTTCCGACGATATGCTTATTATCCGGGGTGTTAATGTATTCCCATCTCAGGTTGAAAGCGTCCTCCTGGAATTTGGGGAAACCGAACCCCATTACCAGTTGGTTGTTGATCGCAAAGGTAATTTGGATGTACTTGAGATATGGGTTGAGCTTTCCGAAAAGTGGTTTAGTGACCGGGTCAGCCAGCTCGAAGATATTGAATACAGGCTCAGGCATCGTATTGGCAGTGTCCTGGGTATCAATGCCAAAATTAAATTGGTTGAACCTATGACTATTCCCCGCAGCCAGGGTAAAGCCCAGAGAATAGTAGACCGCCGTGAAATATAAAGATAATAAGTAAGCCAGGATATTGGATTATCATAAAACAATTTGGATAAAGGAGGCGCAGCGGTGAGAATCAAACAAATTTCAGTATTTTTGGAAAATAAGTCAGGAAGGTTGGCTAAGGTTTGCCGTATATTGGGAGATAACAATATTAATATCCGGGCTTTGTCCATAGCCGATACTACCGATTTCGGGGTACTCCGTCTAATTGTTAATGATCCGCAAACTGCCTATAAAGTGTTGAAGGAAGCCGGCTGCTCAGTGAATATAACCGATGTTATTGCTGTTGAAATTCCCGATGTGCCTGGTGGTTTGGCCGGTCCTTTGGAGATTTTAAGGGATGCCGGTATAAATATCGAATACCTCTATGCCTTCCTTGAAAGGGCCTCCCAGGAAGCTTTGGTGGTTTTCAGGGTGGAGCAGATTGATGAAGCTGTCAATGTGCTGGAAGCAAATGGTATTAGGGTTTTAAACAATTCCAAAGTATATTCGTTATAAGGCCCCTTTTGAAATGACATAGTGTGTTATTACTGGGGGGATATGCTTGCACAGAAAAGCTGAACTAAGGAAGGCCATCTTGTCGGCCAGGATGGGGCTTTCTCCTGAATTCGTTGAACAAAAAAGCAGGATAATTGTCGATAAAATAATATCCTCCAATGCTTATAAAAGAGCAGAAAGCATCATGGTTTACGTGGATTTTAACAACGAAGTGCAGACCGGAGAATTGATCACCCGTGCCCTGGCGGACAATAAAAAGGTTTCGGTGCCGGTTACATGCATAAAAGAAAAAAAACTTACTCCTTCAATGCTTTTGGCTTATCCTGGGGATCTTGCTCCCGGCACCTGGGGGATACTCGAGCCAAAACCTGATCTGGTCCGCCCTGTTGATCCGGGTGATATAGACTTGGTGGTAGTCCCTGGGGTTTCCTTTGATCCCAAGGGAAACCGGCTGGGCTATGGAGCAGGCTTTTATGACCGTTTTTTGCCCGGGACTAAATCAGGGGCAATATTTATCGCCCCCTGCTTTGAAATGCAGTTGGTAAAGGATGTTTTTCCGGATGCCCATGATGTGCCCGTTCATTTAATCTTTACTGAAGAGAGGATTCTCTATTCCGGCAGGGCCGGTAAATTGCAGTCGCCCTTATTTTAGAGTTGTCTTCTTATATTATGGGGAGGATTATTATTCCTCCCGTTTGTAATATTTTTTGCTTTAGGAGGTCATATACTGTGACTTGTAAGTGCGGACAAGATAATCCAATAAAGCAGCAGGAAGCTTTACAAAAGGCTATTGAAAAATTCAAGGGTGTGAAAGGTTCTCTCATACCTTTATTGCAGGAAGCTCAGGAAATTTACGGTTATTTGCCCAAGTCTGTTATGCAGCAAATTTCAAAAGCTTTAAGCATCCCTTTCAGCAAAACATACGGGGTGGCCACTTTTTACGCCCAGTTCCATTTAAAGCCCAGGGGGCGCAATATTATCAGGATTTGTCAGGGGACTGCCTGCCATGTCAGGGGTGCTTCAAAAGTGTTGGATGCGGTATCCAAAAAGCTGGGCATATCAAAAAATGAAACAACTAAAGACCTGCGTTATACTATTGAAACTGTAGCTTGTATCGGAGCTTGTGGTTTGGCGCCGGTAATGACGATCAACGGGGATACCCATGGGCGGCTAACTCCCGATAAAGCAAGCAAAAACATTGATAAATATGATTAGGGAGAGGGGGTCCCGGTAAAATGGATAATAGTTCAAACAGGGAAATCTTAATCTGCGCAGGAACCGGTTGTACCTCATCAGGCTCATCCAGGTTGGTTGAAAGACTGCGTGATGAGCTTGAAGCCAAAGGCCTGGCTGGAAAAGTAAAGGTTAAAATTACCGGTTGCCATGGTTTTTGCGAACAAGGCCCGCTTATGATCAGAGAGCCTTTAAAGACTTTTTATACTCATGTCCAGGAGGAAGATGTTCCAGAAATTGTCGAGAAGGATTTGTTGGGCGGTGAAGTGGTCCAGCGGCTTCTTTTCCGGGATCCGGTTACCGGTGAGTATGCCGCCACCTATGAAAAAGTGCCGTTTTATACCCGGCAGCAGAGATTGGTGCTTCAAAACTGCGGGCATATAGATCCCGAAGAGATTTCCGATTATATTGCCAACCGGGGATACCAGGCAATAAAAAAAGTTGTTGCCGAAATGTCTCCCGAACAGGTAATAGAAGAGGTAAAAAAATCAGGTTTGAGGGGACGTGGCGGTGCAGGTTTCCCTACGGGCATGAAATGGCAGTTTGTGCACCAAGCCGGCGGTGATAAAAAATATGTGGTTTGCAATGCTGATGAAGGCGACCCCGGAGCATTTATGGACAGGAGCGTTCTTGAGGGTGACCCCCATGCGGTATTGGAAGGTATGTTGATTTGTGGTTATGCCGTAGGGGCGGATGAAGGTTATATTTATGTGCGGGCAGAATACCCATTGGCTATCCATCGCTTAAAAATTGCCATTGCCCAGGCAGAGGAGTCCGGGTTCTTAGGCAATAATATCCTTGGCTCAGGTTTTAACTTTAACATTAATATTAAAGCAGGTGCCGGGGCCTTTGTTTGCGGGGAGGAGACTGCCTTATTGACTTCTATCGAAGGCAATCGTGGCATGCCCAGGGTAAGGCCTCCTTTCCCGGCTCAAAGCGGGCTATGGGGAAAACCAACCTGCTTAAATAATGTGGAAACATTCGCCAACGTGCCTCACATTATCCGCAATGGCGGGGCTTGGTATGCTTCCATCGGTACTGAGAAAAGCAAAGGGACTAAAATATTTGCCTTAACCGGTAATGTGAATAACACCGGCTTGGTAGAAGTTCCCATGGGCATCAGCATGAGGGATATTATTTTCAGTATTGGCGGCGGTATAAAGGGCGGTAAAAAATTCAAGGCTGTTCAGATAGGAGGTCCTTCCGGCGGCTGCCTGCCCGAAGAAATGCTGGATCTGCCTGTGGACTATGATTCTTTGACTTCAGCTGGCGCTATGATGGGTTCAGGCGGGTTGGTGGTTATGGATGAATCCACTTGCATGGTTGATGTCGCCAGGTATTTTCTTTCCTTTACCCAGTCTGAATCCTGCGGCAAATGCACTCCCTGCCGGGAGGGTACTACCAGGATGCTGGAAATATTAACCCGGATTTGTGATGGGGAAGGAAAGATGGCTGACCTGGATACTTTGGAACGCCTGGCCAGGGTGGTACGCAGCACATCTCTTTGCGGCCTGGGACAGACTTGCCCAAATCCCATTATTTCAACAATGCGATATTTTAAGGATGAATATATTTCACACATTCGTGATAAGCATTGCCCTGCAGGGGTATGTAAAGCTTTACTGGAATACCGGATCGTTCCGGAAAAGTGTGTGGGTTGCGGGATGTGCATCAGGGTATGCCCGGCTGACGCCATAACGGGCGAAAAAAGGCAGCCCCATGTAATTGATCCCGTTAAGTGTATCAAATGTGGAAGCTGCGTGGCTGCTTGCAAATTTGGTGCCATTGTTAATGCCTGAACTAAAGGAGGAAAAATATTGTGAGTGACATGGTCACCTTAACTATCAACAATAAAAAGATAACGGTGCCAAAAGGGACTACTGTCCATAAAGCAGCAGCTCAAGCAGGCTACTTTGTTCCTACTTTCTGTTATGATTCTGAGCTCTCACGCTATGGCGGCTGTCGTATTTGTGTTGTTGAAATAATAGGAATGCGCAACCTTGCAGCCTCTTGTGTGACTGAAGCTGCCGAGGGGATGGAGGTTTTGACTGATTCACCGGCGGTATTTGAAGCCAGGAAAACATTGCTGGAACTTATCCTGGCTAACCACCCGATGGATTGTTTGACTTGTGAAAAAAGCGGTGAATGCCTTCTCCAGGATTACTGCTTTATGTATGGAGTTAAGGAGAGTAGTATTCACGGCAAAAAGTGCAATTACCCGTTGGATGAAGATAACCCTTATATAATAAGGGATATGAACAAGTGTATCTTGTGTGGGAAATGTGTCCGCACCTGTGCTCAAGTTGAAGGAAGAGCGGTTATAGATTTTGTGAACCGGGGTTTTAATACTAAAGTGGCCCCGCCCATGGATACTAACCTAAGTGAATCTGATTGTGTGTATTGTTATCGTTGTGTAAGTGTTTGCCCGGTTGGCGCTTTAGTGCCAAAACCGATGGCGGGCAAGGGCAGGACCTGGGAGATTGCCAAAGAGCAGGTTGCTTGCAGCTTTTGTGAAAGCGGCTGCAAGTTCTACCTGAACAAAAAAAACGGCCGGGTTATTGGGGTGACCGCTGCCTCTCCCGGACCGGGAAGGCCTTTATGCCTAAAAGGGCGCCTGGGAATGGAACTCTTATATTGTGAAAAACCCAATACCCCACAACTGAAAAAAGGCTCTACCTTTGAAGAAGTATCTTGGGCGGAGGCCTTGGGGCTGGAAAATGTCTTGGAAAGAATAAATAAACTGGAGGATAAGTAACTACCGGTATTAAAGAATGCCAAAGGGCGGCTGTGCTGGCCGCCCTTAGCTTTTGTCCAGTCTTTTTGCTTTTTGAAAATCTCCCGGGGTATTTATGTTAAATATTTTTTTATCAAACAACGGGATATCCTCCGGGTTAAAAACAACCGGTTTCCACTTGGCTGCGGATATCGCCGCGGTTACTTTATAATTGCCGTTTTTTAATGCTTTTTCTGCAAAAGGAATAAATGCCTTGCTGTATAAAGAAAAAAGGGGCTCATAGTATTCCCGGTGCTTCATAATGACAGCATCATAACCGTCTGATTCTTCAACCATCTTTAAAATTATTTTCTCATCAATAAATGGTGTATCGCATGCCGAAATAAAGCTATAGTAGTTTTTTGCCGCTTTCAACCCCGCATGGATTCCTGCCAGGGGCCCACATCCGGGATAAGTGTCGGTGATTACGGGATAACCGAGGTCCGCCAATTCGTCCTTGCTGTTTCCCACAATTATTATTTCCTGGCAAACTGAAGATAAGGTTTTGGCCACCCTTTCAACTAAGAATAGGCCTCCCAGGTCAAGGAATGCCTTGTTATAACCCATCCTGGTGCTTTTCCCGCCGGCTAAAATTATCCCGGTAATCTCCATTACAACCCCCAATAATATTTGTTAAAAATTTTTGAGAACAGGTTAATTATGTTATTATAATTTTTGACAACTTTAAATTATTCTTTCGTGATGGGTATAAACATTTAACCGTTCTCCCCTGGCAAAGCCAACCAGTGTTACCCCCAGTTCTTCCGCCAGTGCAACAGCCAGATCGGTAGGAGCTGAACGGGAGATAATTATTGAAATACCTATCCGGGCAGTTTTTATGAGGATTTCCGAAGATATCCTACCGGTAATTGCAAGTGCTTTATCTTTTAGGTTAATCCCGTTTAGAAGGCAGTAACCGGTAATCTTATCTACAGCGTTATGACGGCCAATGTCTTCATAAAATGCAAGCAAATTTTCCGGGTTGCACAAAGCCGCCCCATGTGCCCCTCCGGTGATTTGGAAAAGAACAGATCGTTCTTCCATGGCAGAAATAAGTTTTTGTACCTGCCCCGGGGTTAAAGATAAGGTTTCATTATCTATTGGCGAAATGGTTTGGGCATCATTAATAAAATAAAAGGAAGGCCTGCCTTTACCACAGCAAGTTGTTATATATCTTTTTAAAAAATTTTCGGCGGCAGGTATTGGTTGGTGTGTATCAACCCAGATTAACCCGTCTTCCGGGTGGATTTTGATGCTTTTTATTTCCTTGGGGCTGTTTATTAAGCCGTCACTAAAGAGAAAACCTGCAGCCAATTCTTCAAGGTACTCGGGAGTGCAGACCAGTGTGGCCAGTTCAATGTCATTGACAAATATGGTAACAGGAGATTCCGCTGCCACCTGATCCTCGACGATTTTATGGAGTTGCCCGGAGTATTTTTTTACCCGAATGTTGCGGTACCTGTCCATAGTACCTCCGAAATACTTTTGAATCTATTTAACCATAATGACTTATATTGTGCAAACCAATTAAATGGGGTGTTTTAAAGATGTTTAGAGTAGGTATATTGACTGTTAGCGATAAGGGTTTTTTGGGACAGAGGGAAGATCTGAGCGGCAGTGTTATAAAGCAGGCAATATCGGAAGCCGGATGGGAGGTTTCCTGCTATAAGTTGGTTCCCGATGAACAAGATATCATTTCCGACACTTTGGTACATATGGTTGATCATGAGAAGGTCAATCTTGTCTTAACCACCGGGGGGACCGGTTTTTCACCCAGGGATGTAACACCGGAGGCCACAAGGGCTGTTATTGACCGGGAGGTGCCTGGAATCCCTGAGGCGATGAGGGCAGCCGGCTTGCAAAAAACACCTGCAGCGATGCTGAGCCGGGCTATTGCGGGGATAAGAAAAAGCACACTTATAGTAAACTTACCCGGCAGCCAAAAAGCAGTAAAGGAATGCTTGGAAGCCATTATGGGTGCTTTGCCCCATGGATTGGAAGTATTGAGCGGCAAAGGTGGAGACTGCGGGAATAAATAAAAAAAGCCGGGTTTAAGCTGGTTTGAAGGACTGGATAAAGTTAGAAAAAAAGTATAAAAATTTTTAGCGAAGGAGAAAATATTTCTAGAAATCGCAAAAATTCTATAAAGCATAATTGTAGAAGAGAAGGAGAATTTCAAAGCTAATTAGACTTTTTTATGCTAAATCGCCTGTATAAGGAATTTTTGCATTCTAGCCATGCTTGCTTTGAAAATTCTCGTTCAATTATTATTATACTTGACAATTAGCACTCACTACTATTGAGTGCTAACAAATAAAAAGTAATTAAAATCTACAAAAGGAGGTTTTTTTTAATGATTAGACCTTTAGGTGAAAGGGTAGTTATCAAGCCCCTGCCCAGTGAGGAGGTTACTAAGGGAGGCATTGTTATCCCTGATACAGCTAAAGAAAAACCCCAAGAGGGCGAAGTTGTGGCTGTCGGTTCAGGCAGGCTCTTGGATAATGGGACAAGGGTTCCTATTGATTTAAAAGTTGGAGAAAGGGTTTTGTTCTCCAAGTATGCCGGCAATGAAGTAAAAATTAACGATGTTGAATACCTTATTATGCGTGATGCCGACATTCTTGGTGTAATTGAATAGAATAATAATTTGTCCGGAAAGCGATGAGGAGGTTAAAAAATGCCAGGTAAGGATATTGTTTTTCACGAGGACGCAAGGCGGGCCTTGGAGCGTGGCGTAAACGCCTTGGCCGATGCGGTCAAAGTGACCTTGGGGCCAAAAGGCCGTAACGTTGTTTTGGAGAAAAAGTTTGGAGCCCCTTTGATTACCAACGATGGTGTAACTATCGCCAGGGAGATTGAACTGTCCGATCCGCTGGAGAATATGGGTGCACAGCTGGTAAAAGAGGTTGCCATTAAAACCAATGATGTTGCAGGTGACGGCACCACTACTGCTACCATCCTCGCTCAAGCAATTGTGCGTGAAGGTATTAAAAACGTAGCAGCCGGTGCAAACCCCATGATTCTTAAGCGTGGTATTGAGAAGGCTGTTGAACGTGCAGTAGAAGCTATTCAGAAATCAGCTAAAACAGTTGAAAGCAGATCTGCAATCGCCCAGGTTGCTGCCATCTCGGCCGACGATAACTCTATAGGTCAATTAATTGCTGATGCTATGGAGAAGGTCGGCAAGGATGGGGTTATCACTATTGAAGAATCAAAGGGTATGGATACAGTCTTGGAAATAGTCGAGGGTATGAATTTTGACCGCGGCTATATTTCACCGTATATGATTACTGATACCGAAAAGATGGAAGCTATTTTGGAAGAGCCGTTTATACTTATAACTGATAAAAAGATCAGTGCTGTGCAAGACATGCTGGGAATCCTTGAAAAAGTGGTACAATCAGGAAAGCCGCTTTTGGTAGTTTGTGAAGATTTGGAAGGCGAAGCACTGGCAACCCTGGTACTGAACAAACTCCGTGGCACACTTAATTGTGTTGCCGTAAAAGCTCCCGGTTTTGGTGATCGCCGTAAGGCCATGCTGGAAGACATAGCTATTCTCACCGGTGGTACTGTAATTACCGAGGATTTGGGCCTCAAGCTTGATAAGGCTACTATAGAAATGCTCGGCCGTGCAACAAAAGTCAGGGTACGTAAGGAAGAAACCATTATTGTTGGCGGCGCCGGGCAGCAGGATAAAATTAATGCCCGTGTCACCCAGATTAAAAAGCAAATTGAAGAAACCACTTCTGATTTTGACCGTGAAAAGCTGCAGGAGCGCCTGGCAAAAATGGCCGGCGGGGTTGCGGTAATTCAGGTTGGCGCTGCTACAGAAGTGGAAATGAAAGAAAAGAAACTGCGTATTGAAGACGCTTTAAACTCTACAAGGGCTGCTGTAGAAGAAGGCATTGTACCTGGCGGCGGTGTGATCTTCGTTCAAACAATTAATGCCCTGGAAGACCTGGAAGCTTCAAGCCTTGATGAGAAAACAGGGATTGATATTATCCGCCGTGCCCTTGAAGAGCCTTTACGCCAGATTGCAAATAACGCCGGTATGGAAGGCTCGGTTGTTGTTGAAAAAGTACGTAATTCAGCTTCAGGAATTGGCTTCAACGCTCTTACCGGCGAGTATGTGGATATGATTGAAGCCGGCGTAGTCGACCCGGCTAAGGTTTCACGTTCCGCTTTACAGAACGCAGCCAGCATTTCTGCCATGTTGTTAACCACAGAAACATTGGTAGCAGAAAAACCTGCCGATAAAGAAGCTGATGCCGGCAATGCTGGAATGATGTAACTTGATAATGCAAAAAAGGCCCCTGCCAAAAAGCCGGGGCCTTTTTGGCTGTGATTAATACCGGTTTGGGAGGTGCCATGTGAACAAGGCCTTGATTCATACTGCCGGGGGTTATATTGGGGCTGCCTGGACCAAGAGTGGTTTGGCAGTTTTAAACCTGCCTTTAGCAGATGTTGTGGAAGCTCAAACAAAGTTGGATGATGCTGTTAGTAACTTGAAAGTTAAATCGCCGGGCAACAATCCGGAACAGGTTTTGGATTTTCTTGATTTAGAAAGCCGGTTAAAAAAGTATTTTCAGGGTGAAAGGGTTGAATTGTCTTTTCCAATTGATTGGAGTTATTACACGGATTTTCAAAGGCAAGTTTTGCAAAGGGTTTATTTAGTTCCCTGGGGGCAGTTGGCAAGTTACGGGCAGGTAGCCAGGGAAATAGGCAGCCCCAGAGGCTCGAGGGCAGTTGGCGGGGCCGTAGGGGCTAACCAGGTTCTTTTAGTTATCCCATGCCACCGGATAATTGCCGGGGACGGTACTTTGGGAGGGTTTGGCAGTGGATTGGACTGGAAAAGAAAGCTTTTGTGCCTGGAGGGGCATGGGAATTATAAATAGGCATTAATGCCTTTAAACATTGGGCTTTTTCTTTTGTTTTTAAACGTGCTATAATTGTCTGCAAAGATAATATAAACAGTTAAAAGTTAAGTATATGTTAGTGGTGTGTTAGTAACGGATACAAAAGGTTCAAAAAAATAAAATAGTAAAAAGAAAAAAGCCTGTAAAAACAGGCATTATGGCGGTTTTGCTGGTGTAGCTCAGTGGTAGAGCAATTGATTCGTAATCAATAGGCCAGGGGTTCAAATCCCCTCACCAGCTCCATGCAAAAAAGTGCTGTCTCAAAACTGCACTTTTTTATTGTCCAGTATCCTGTGTTAAAACCTGTTTTTTTAGAAGTTCAAAGTTAAAGACCGTACAATTACCGGTAGTTGCTTTATTTGGCAATATACCGACTTTGTACGGTCTTAATATGCATAAAGGATATTTAACTATTATGTCTATGCGTTTGTATCCTCTCTTTTTGCCGGTGTAATAAGTGTCATAAATAAAATAAATAGTCCAAAGATTCCAACCACTATCAATGTAGTAACCATAATAAAACCTCCTTAATATTAATACTTTAGATAGATATTAAGTTTTTGCTTAACTCTATCCAGCGGTAATAACTATCTTATGATTAAGTATATACAAGAATTATGTAAAAATAATATATAATTAACGAATATTTCTATAAAGATAATATAAATGAATATATAAAATAACCGTTCTTTTAAGAACGGTTAAATGTTATAATTGTATAATATTAACAAACTGTAATGCCTTTATAGCATTATATCCATAAAGGCTATTTTCTTGGCCTAAATAAAAACATAGCAAATAATATCCCCAAAACAAATATAATTTTAGTCATTTTTCTCCCTCGTTAATTTTTCTTAATAGTATATCATAGTAAGCCGGTTGGACAAAGCAGTAAGTTATAAGTTTTAGTTGATAAACTATAAAATTTTATGATATAAAGGTAGAGTTGAGAGAATTTAGCACGGGAGGATGGATAGGTTGTTGTTACCTGTTTTGCTGACGTTGTTGCCAATTATTGTTATTTTTGTGTTAATGGTCAAGAGGAGTTTTTCAGCAGATTTAAGTGGCATTATAGGATGGTTGTTAGCAATTTCTGTAGCTTATTTGTTTTTTAGCACCTCCTTTGAAGTAAGCTTCCGTTCAAGTTTAGCCGGTATTATTGCGTCTTTCCCTGTGTCGTTAATGGTTTTGGCCTCTATCTTGCAGATAAGTTTTATGGAAGCTACCGGTGCATTGCGCAGGATTGTAGTCTTTGTAAAATCACTGGCACCTTCAGAGCAAGTTGTTCAAATTATGTTATTAAATGTTGGCGCCGGTACTTTATTGGTGTCAGTAGGTGCAACCCCGGTTTCTATCCTGCCCCCCATATTGCTTTCCTTAGGGTACTCGACATTTGTTGCCGTTGCTTTGCCGGCAATCGGTTTTGATGCCCTCTGTACTTTTTCCCTGCTTGGAGCCCCACTGGTTGTTTTTGCTGATTTAACGGGTACGTCTTTAATTGATTCAGCAAGGATTTTTGCCATGTATTTGCCAATTATATCGACCATGATTGGTTTTGGTATGTTGTGGCTTGTGGGTGGTTTAGAGTTTGTGAGAAGGGGGTTAATCCCTTGTATCATAGCAGGGGTTACCAACGGGGGCACTGCTATTGCCATGAGCTATATACCGTTCTTAAAAAACGGTGTAGTGTTGACCGGGGTAGTTGCAGGTGCCTGCACTATATTGGTTATGTTGTTGTATTTGAAGATATTGAACAAGCCTATTATCGACAGGTCTGTGTTGTCTGAAGCGGATTTGGCGGTAGAAAGAGAAATGTCTTTGTTAAAAGCTTTTTCTCCCTGGATTGTACTGGTAGCTGTATTGCTTTTAATTAATTTTTACCAGCCTTTATTTAAGTTGTTATTTAACGTATTTGAAATGCCGGTATCGGTAATTCCTGGTCAAGTAATAAAAACCAGAATGCTTTGGAATGCATATACGTGGGTTATTGTTGCCACATTATTGGCCGGTTTTATTATCAAGCCAAACAAGAGTATTATTAAAACTTCTTTGACCAAGTGGCTTAAAAGGGCGCCAAGGCCTACAATATCAGCGGCGGTATTTTTTGCTATTGCCTATGTAATGAATAACAGTGGAGTTCAAAACGTTGGTGGG
>CAYUXS010000004.1:7764-32937 GCA_964448915.1 uncultured Peptococcaceae bacterium | reverse complement strand
AGGTCTCAACAACTGATGTCCAGGATGCCTGAAACCAATAGAGTTCTCTATATAGAGCCTCCTGCTACCTTATTGTCGGCTTTTAAAGATCGCAGTTTATGGTATAAATGGGTCCTGTGGATGAGGGGTGCCAGGCCTGCTGCAGAAAATATTTACCTTTATTCACCGCCAGTGGTATTGCCCTTTGGGAACATGTATCCATGGGTAAACCGTTTAAACCAATGGTTGGTTTCGTTTTTTGTCAAAAGGATTAAACGCCGTTTAGGTTTTGAGAAACCTATAGTATGGACATATCTGCCCGGTTCTTTGGAGTTGGCCAAAAGGCTGGAGCCAAGCTTGTTGGTTTATGATTGTGTGGACGAGCATTCCGAGTTTACCGGTTTAATCAATAAAGAGGCAGTGCTTAAAATGGAAAAAGAGCTGCTGGAAAACAGTGACGTGGTTTTTACAAGTGCTCCCGGGCTTTACCAGTCCAAAAAGGAATTCGCCGGGAATATTCACTTGATACCAAATGCTGCCGATACTAAGTTGTTTGGCCGGGCAGTGCTGGAAGAAACTAATGTGCCTGATGATGTTTCCGGCTTGCCGCACCCTCTTTTGGGTTTTGTCGGGGTAATCCATCACTGGATAGATCTGGATTTAATAGCTTACCTTGCCAACCAACGGCCTGAATGGACCGTGGTTTTAATAGGTCCGGTAGGAGCCGGGGTGAATATAGATTCGTATAAAGAAATCCCTAATCTTATTTTCCTGGGCCACCGGGACAAAGAAGAGCTGCCGGGATACTTAAAAGCATTTGATGTTTGTTTAAATACATTTAAAATCAACCAATTGACTCAAAGTGTAAATCCTTTAAAACTATATGAGTACTTGGCCGCAGGACGCCCTGTGGTCAGTGTGGACATGCCCGGGGTGGCGGAGTTTGCCGGTATAATTGAAATTGCCGGGGATTATGACAGTTTCCTGCAGGCTGTGGAAAGAGCGCTGGAACTCGAGAGCCCTGAGAAGAAACAGCAGCGCTTTAAAATAGCCCGGGAACATTCATGGGAGAACAGGCTGGAGAGAATGATCCAGTTCATAAATATTGCTCTTGGGCAGGAGGCAAGGAAAGAAGCTCGTAGCCGGTAGTCAGAATTCAGAAGACAAATAAAGTGGTTGTTTACAAAATTAAGGCTTTGTAAACAACCACTTTTAAATACGACCAGCCACGGGGACTGTCCCCATGACCAGTACTACTGTTCGCAAAACAGCTGCTTATTATTTTTCTCTTAAACTTCTGACTACTGGCTACTGGATTATGACTTCTGACGTAAAAGAATAAACCTGCCGGACAGATTATTCTTTTACGTTCACGCTGATTATTGTCCCTTTAAACTCATAATCCCTGGATTTTACGTAATAGTCCTTGCCTACCCGTATATCCTGGCCGCCCATAACGATGGAGGCGGAGGAAAGGGTGGTTTGCCCGGTGTTGGTAACATAGATATCAACCAGGTAGGGGTCATATGATTCTACTCTTTGACCTTTGGCGTCTACGTTTACAGAATAGCCGGGTTTTATTTCTACGTCTTTGACAACAACCGGTGTATAGCTTGAGCCTTGGACCATCTTGTCCCCTACTTTAATCGCTTGAGCCATCTCAGGCCTTACATGAGGGACCATAACCTGGAATTCCACAGTGACTGTTTTTGCTTGCTGGGATTTGTGGGTATACTTGTAGCCTACCCCGGCTGCTACCAAAAGTATTAAAACCAGTACAATCAAGTCAATAATATTAATCAGGCCCAATATCTTTCCTTTTTCGTCTATCAGCCTCAAAGTTTCATCCCCTTTGTTGAATTGGGTCAATAATTTTGGAGCCTCACTATAAAAGTATAAGTATTTTACATGTATAGGTCAATCAATTATAATATTTCCCGTCGTTTTAAATAAAAAGGTGTATTCATTTTAGAAGGATTTACTGGTTTAATATAGAAATTTTTTAAAATTACTGGATCTTTTTGCAAATTTAGTCGATAATGGTAACAGGAGGGCGAATCTTGGATATTAATGAGATAATGCAGGTAATACCGCATCGTTACCCTTTTTTGATGGTAGATAGGATACTTGAAGTTGAAGCGGGCAAAAGGGCAATTGGCATAAAAAATGTCAGTGGCAATGAGCCCTACTTTCAAGGTCATTTCCCGGGTTACCCCGTTATGCCCGGTGTGTTGATCATTGAGGCTTTGGCCCAAGTGGGAGCAGTAGCTATTTTAATGATGCCCGAATCGAAAGGAAAACTGGCTCTTTTTGCAGGAATAGACGGTGCCCGTTTCCGCAGGCAAGTAATCCCCGGGGACCAGCTGCGGTTGGAAGTGGAAATTATTAAAATCCGGGGGCCAATAGGTAAGGGTAAAGGGGTAGCTACTGTTGATGGCAAAGTAGCAGCTGAAGTAGAGTTGATGTTTGCCTTGCAGGATAGCAAAAAATAGTTTAAAATGACGATAAAGCGTGAAAAAATGTGCATCATAGCCTTTTTAAGTTATTTTTTGTTTACGGTATTTTTATTTATTACATATCTGTTATTTGCACTTTTTCCTTATAACTGGCTAAATGATAGAATTATATCTGTTGATTAAGGTATATTTATTACGGGGGTAATATAATTGATTAAACTTTTGCCTCTTCTGACAGCCTTTATACTGGTACTGGTTTTAACTCCATGGGTAAGGTCAAAGGCGCTTGTCTGGGGAGCAGTTGATTATCCCAACAAAAGAAAGGTCCACCAGGAGGTTATGCCTCGCTTGGGCGGCTTGGCCATCTACCTGGCATTTGTCCCGGTAGCAGTTATCAGTACTTCTATGGATCTGGCCGTACTGGGTTTGGCTTTGGGTGGAACTATTATTTTGCTGTTGGGAATGGCGGATGATATAAAAGGCATAACACCACGGGTTAAATTGGCAGGTCAAGTATTGGCGGCATTGTCGGTAATACCTTTCGGGGTTAAAGTAAACTTTATCACCAACCCGGTAAATAATGAGCTTATTTACCTGGGGTTGCTGGCTATTCCGGTAACAGTAGTTTGGTTGGTGGCAGTTACCAATGCTGTTAATTTAATTGACGGATTAGATGGTTTGGCTGGCGGGGTTTCCTGCATATCTTCTTTAACCATGGCTGTGATTGCCTATTTTCAATTTAAGGAATCCGGTGATTTAGGGCAGCTTGAGATTGTTTTCCTATGCTTGATACTGGCTACTGCCATTCTTGGTTTTCTCAAATACAACTTTTACCCGGCCAGCATCTTTCTTGGAGATTCAGGATCTATGCTGCTGGGGTTCTGCTTGGGGGTTATTTCGGTATTGGGTTTGACCAAGAGTGCAACTGCAATCTCGGTTATTATCCCGGTAGTTGTAATGGGTATACCGCTGTTTGATGTGCTTATGGCGATTATCAGAAGGTTTTATGATCAAAGGCCGATTTTCCAGGCTGATCGAGAGCATTTGCACCATAAACTGCTGGACAGGGGCATGTCCCACCGCAAGGCTGTACTGGTAATCTATGCGGTAGGCTTGGTGCTTGGCACCAGCGCTATTGTAATGAGTTTAATCACTCCCAACCAGTCAATGGTGTTATTATTTATCCTGGCTACTTTGACTATTGTTTTAACCAATAAGATAAGGGTTAAAGTACCTGAAGTTAAAAAAACCAATTACCGTTCCCAGGAAGTTTCAAATAGAAGGTTTTAGTTTGTTTTGAATTAGTTACTTTATAAGCAAGGACGCCATTGGGCGTCCTTGCCGGTTTCTGGCAGCCGGCAAAGCGTTATGTTATAGTAGGTATTATCAAGGAATACTTTTAAGTGGAGGAAAAATGATGCGTGTCCGTAAAGCGGTTATCCCGGTTGCAGGATTGGGTGTTAGATTTCTCCCGGCAACCAAAGCCCAGCCGAAGGAAATGCTGCCAATTGTGGATAAGCCTACAATTCAATACATAGTTGAGGAAGCTGTAGCCTCGGGTATCGAAGATATTCTTTTGGTTACCGGCCGCCAGAAAAAGCCGGTTGAAGATCACTTTGACCGTTCTCCTGAATTAGAAATACACCTTAAGAATAAAGGAAAATATGACCTGCTTGATATGGTAACCCAAATAGGGGAAATGGTTGAGGTTCACTGTGTCCGGCAGAAAGACCCTAAAGGTTTGGGTCATGCAGTTCTTTGTGCCAGGAAGTTTGTCGGAAACGAGCCCTTTGCGGTTCTTTTGGGTGATGACCTAATTAAAAGCGATGTGCCTTGCTTAAGGCAGTTAGTAGGCATTTTCGAGGAAACAGGAGGTTCGGTGGTAGCCGTACAAGAGGTCCCGGCCATGGATGTGTCCAAATACGGCATATTAAAAGCTGATGCTGTAAGCGATGGGCTTTTTAAAATAAAGGATTTGGTGGAGAAACCGGCACCCCAGGATGCACCTTCCAGAGTGGCGGTTATGGGTAGGTATATTATCACTCCCAGGGTGTTTAATATCCTGGAAAACACCGGGCCGGGTGCGGGCGGGGAAATCCAGTTAACAGACGCACTTAAAGTTTTGTGCCGCCAGGAAGAAATGTACGGTTTTGCTTTTTCCGGTAAGAGGTATGATGTGGGCGATAAGCTTGGTTATCTAATGGCCAACGTTGAATATGCCTTGGATAGGCCGGATCTTTCCGGCAAATTTACTGAATATCTAATTTCTTTAACAAAAAATCTTGAAAACCAGTGACCATTTTTAACTCCCCTGAATATAATGGGAATCTAAAAACAGGGGGGATATATATGTTTAAAATATCGGAGCTGAATAAAAGGGATATTGTTAATTTAACCAACGGGGCGAAGCTCGGGGCAGTGAAAGATATACATATAGATCCGGCTACCGGCAAAGTGATAGCCTTTGTTTTAAATGGCTCCAGCCGTTTTAAACTGCTCTCCTCAAAAAAGGACGTGCTGGTGCCCTGGCAAAATATTAAGAAATTGGGACTGGATACAGTGTTAGTGGAGCTTGAAGAAGCACATAACATTAATATTTGACAAGATAATGGTGATAATGTTAAAATATCGTGGATTATTGAAGATTACTGCAATTTTGTTTAAGACCTCAAGGGGGTCTGTTTTTCTTTTAGTATTGATATAAAGGAGTGTTTTTTGATGGGAAGGGTTTTTTTTACTTCAGAATCTGTAACTGAGGGGCATCCGGATAAAATAGCGGATCAAATTTCAGATGCCATCTTAGATGAGATATTAAGAAATGACCCCAATGCCAGGGTCGCTTGTGAGACTCTTTGTACTACAGGTTTGGTGATGGTTGCAGGAGAAATAACCACTGAATGCTATGTTGATATACCCAAAGTGGTCCGGGATACGGTTCGAAGAATAGGATATACAAGGGCCAAATATGGTTTCGACTGTGATACATGTTCTGTTATAACCTCGATAGATGAGCAGTCCCCGGATATAGCTATTGGAGTTAATACCGCCCTGGAAGTTAGAGAGGGCAGCTCAAAAGATGATATAGATTCTATTGGTGCCGGCGACCAGGGAATGATGTTCGGTTATGCTTCAAATGAAACCCCGGAACTGATGCCTATGCCTATAGCTTTAGCTCATAAATTAGCTTTCAAGCTTGCTGAAGTAAGGAAAAACAGGGTTCTTACATATCTAAGGCCGGACGGCAAGTCGCAGGTAACGGTAGAGTATGATGGAAATGTGCCGGTAAGAGTAGATACTGTTATTATTTCCACCCAACATGATGCCAAGGTCAGCTATGAGGAATTATGCAAGGACATTATTGAAAAAGTTATTAAGGCAGTAATACCGGCGAATCTTTTAGATGAGAAAACCAGGTTTCTGGTGAATCCCACAGGCAGGTTTGTTGTTGGCGGCCCCCAGGGGGATACGGGCCTTACCGGCAGGAAAATTATTGTAGACACCTATGGCGGTATGGCCCGCCACGGCGGCGGGGCCTTTTCGGGAAAAGATCCCACCAAAGTAGACAGGTCCGCCAGTTATGCGGCACGTTATGTTGCCAAAAATATTGTGGCAGCCGGGTTGGCTGACCGTTGCGAAATACAGCTGGCTTATGCCATTGGGGTGGCCAAGCCGGTATCAATCATGGTTGATACTTTTAATACCGGCAAGGTTTCCAACGAAGTATTGATCAAATTAATTAACAAACACTTTGATTTAAGGCCTGCCGGGATTATTAAAACACTGGACCTGCGGCGGCCGATTTACCAGCAGGTAGCGGCTTATGGGCACTTTGGAAGGACAGATATTGATCTCCCATGGGAAAGAACGGATAAGGCAGAGGTGTTGAGGGAGGAAGCCCTGGCTTTAAGGTAGTCTTTATAAGTCAGCTGTCAGTTATCAGCTATTAGCTGTCAGCTGTCAGTTGTCAACTGCCAGCTTTTTCCAAGAGATTCTATAGGTTTGAAAATAATATAAGAGCGTAATGTATAAGGGCGGCCGATGGCCGCCCTTCTTTTTTTATTCTATCTTCTTTAATTCTGACTCCTGATTTCTGGATTCCAACCAGTAAGGAATACCCTTTAGCATAATTGAGCTTTCCCGCATATCTTTTAACATGCGGGGTGATGTTTAATGGATGGGCTATGGTTGATAATTGCCTTGTTGGTTGGCTGGATAGGATATATTACCTGCAGGGTATGCTTTTATTATTACAGCCAAAGAAGATGGGGTAATGAAAAAACTTTGGTTTACCTGCACATGGGCAACCAGGGGGATATTGCGGAGTGGTTACTAAAAAAAATATTTGGTATTGATGGAATAAGATACGGCAGACTGGCTTTGGCGGTGGAAGTCGATGGAGCAGGGGATGACACTAAAAAAATCGTGGAAATTTTTTTGTTCAAAAAGGGCTTTGCCAGGGTAAGCCCGTCCCAAGCACAGGAAATTAAGAGCCAAAGCCCGGCGGTTAGATATTATGACGTAAGAGGTTTAAGCAGTCGCAAGCTGCTGGAAAGCTATCTAAACAGTATTGGCAGCCTGTAGGCAAAAAAGGAAAATCCCCCCATTATGTCGAAAAATAATACTTAAGGGGAGGATAAAAGCATGCGGGCAACAGCGAGAAAAAACATTCTTCACTCGATTTATTCTCTGGTTGTTACTTTAATTGGCTTGTTTTTGCTTGCTGTTTTGTTTGAAGGCTTGGATTTGGATAAATCTACAGATTTTTTTGTTTTAATAATAATCGGTATTCTTATGGAATCTTTTGCTGTAGATTTTCCCCTGGGCCGGTTGACCGGCATTTTTTCTCTGATTTTATCATCACTATTAATTTATAACCTTAATGCCTCTGTGTGGATTAGCTCAGTGGCGTTTTTTATCAGCAGCAGTATCATCAGCAGGGAAAACTCTATCCGCACTTCAGCATTTAATATGTCACAGCAGGTCATAACCTTATATAGCGCAGTAACAGCAGCCAAATATATCTGGGGTTTTGAACTTACTTCAGCTTTTTTACTGTCAAACCCATACAGCGGTGCCCTTTATTTATTATTTTTAATAGCCCTTTATTATATTATCAACCATATCCTGGTTTACTTTTATACCCTGCCCGGCAGGGAAGGTTTAAGAATGCATTCATGGAAGGATACTTTGCGTTGGGATGCATTTAGCTATTTTTTTACTACTCCTTTCGGTATAGTTATGGCTATTCTTTATCACTTGATCGGTTTGGCATCAATGGTTTTGCTGGTAATACCGGTTTTGACCGTACAGTTGATATTACGCAGGTATATAAGGACAGAGCTGGTTAACCGGGAATTAAGGTCAGTGTATGAGATTAACAAGGCGTTAGGGGTCAACAGGAGTGTAGATGAGATTACCTATATTCTTTTGAGGGAAATGCGCAGGGCTATTTCCTTCCATACCGGGGTAGTTTATCTAAAAGATCCGGAAGGGAAATTTTTTAACTGTGTTTGTGCTGTCGGCCCGTATAAAGAGCAATTGGAAAAGGATCTGATTATACCGGGAGAAGGGTTCCTGGGATGGGTAATAAATAACGGGGACCCTGAGATAATCTTTGATTCCAGGATTGATCCAAGGGTAAAGGATGAACAGGGATTGCCCCAGGTATACCGCTCATTACTGGTAATTCCTTTGGTAGGGGAAATAGGTACTCTAGGGCTGGTGGTACTGGGAGATAAGAAGAAGCTGTCTTTTACAGAACAGGATTTATCGGTAGCACTATCCCTGTGTGGCAGGGTAACTGTATCATTGGTTAACGAAGCATTGTATGAAAAGCTGGAAATTTTAAAAAAGAGGGATCCGGTTACCGGTTTGTTAAACCGCCGCACTATCTATCTTAAGGGATGCCAGTCCTTTGAGCGGTTATCGGAGTTGGGGGAAACGCACATTGCTTTGGCCTTGCTTGATATTGACATCTTGGGGCATATAAATGAAGGATGGGGGCAACATGTCGGTGATGCCATGATCACCAGGCTTGGGCATTTGTTGGGATCCCTTGAAAGAAATAATATTTTAATTGGTCGTTTTGCTGATGATGAGTTTGCCATTTTGCTGCTGGGATATGATGAAGATATGGCGTTGGAGCTGTTGTCAAAGATTAAGGAAGATTTGGCTGATTACCAATTTTCCGATGAATTTCCCTTGTTAAGAATAAAATTCAGTATCGGGCTTGCGGTTGGCCCTGAAGATGGAACGAATTTTGATCAATTATTAAAATCTGCGGCAAATGCTTTGGCTGCCGCCAAAAAAAAAGGCAGGGATCAAATAATTACGGCCACTGACCTCAGGACTCGTTGGACTGGGAGGAGTGACTGGATTACGTGAGTCTGATTGATGGTTTATTGGATCTTATTTTTCCTCCCCGTAAGGAATGCCCTTTTTGCAGCAATCCCCAGGAAAAACTTGAGATTTGCAACCAATGCCTGGATTTTATTCGTAAGTCCCGCCGGGAACCGGTGTGCTTCCATTGCGGCAGGTACTTTCAAGAAAATGTTGACTGCAATAATCCATTTGTGCTGAATGAGTTTTTATATTGCCGGGAATGCATTGTGGAGAACCGGTTTTTTATTTTTTCCAGGTCGGCCGGCCCTTACGAAGGTGTATTAAAAAGTGCGGTTCACAAGCTTAAGTATTCCAGGAAAAAAGGGCTGGCCCCATTTATCGCCCAACAGATGTTTGAAGTAATTTCAGATTATCCCCAATATTTAAAAGTCCAGGCTATTGTTGCGGTCCCTCTTTCCACCCAAAAATACCGGCAAAGGGAGTTTAACCAGTCCGAGCTTTTGGCATTTTACCTGGCAGACAAAATGAAAATTGAAATACTGCCGGTTATCCAGAAAGTCAAAGATACCCTTCCCCAGGCTGATTTAAACAGGGTTCAAAGAAAAGAAAACCTTGCAGGTGCCTTTGCCCTTACCAGAGAAAAGCTTATAGAAGGGAAAACAATCCTTTTGGTTGATGATGTTGTTACTACCGGCTCCACCTTAAATTGTGTTTCAGAAGTTTTAATAAGAGGGGCGGTGCATCAAGGGTGCTTTGTATAACCGCAACAGCCGGGAGGGTAGCCGGGCAACCAATATTAAAAAGAAATCACACATAACAACCCTTTAAATATGCGTTATTAACAGACTTATCCACATTATCCACAGGTTTATAGTCCACAGAGCATATATTCCATGTTAAAAAATTACATTTTGCCATAAGGTTATCATATACCCGCGGGTCGCATAGAAATTGGAAACACTTGACTTATCATATGGATTATGATAGCATTCAGGTACTCTAGATTTATATTTTTTAGGAGGAATGTTTGTGCAGGGAAGAGTCAAGTGGTTCAGTGCCGAAAAAGGTTATGGTTTTATTGAACGGGAGGATGGAGGGGACGTATTCGTACATTTCTCAGCAATTCAAGATGAAGGCTTTAAAACCTTAAATGAGGGACAAGAAGTCGAATTTGAAATTGTGGACGGCGCTCGCGGCCCTCAAGCTGCTAATGTGATCAAACTGTAAAAATTAACCCCAGTTAATAACTGGGGTTTTTAAACCTATACAAATACAACTCTTCTGAAGAACAAGGTTACTAATAAGGCTTGAAAGGAGTTGTTGTAGTATGAAGTTACATGTGCGTGGAAGAAATATTGAGGTCACGGCAGCATTGAAGGAGTATGCTGAGAAACGCTTGGGCAAACTGAAAAAATATTCCGATCAGTTAGGCGACGCACAAGTTACCATGTCGGTGATTAAGGATGTACACCGTATAGAAGTGACCATACCAATCAACGGGATGTTACTTCGCGGTGAAGAGTCATCCGAAGACATGTATGCTTCAATAGATCTGGTTGCAGAAAAATTGGAAAAACAGATTATGAAGTATAAAGGGAAAATATCCAAACGTTCTGGCAAAAGCGCTATTGGGGCTAAAAACAGCGAAGCAACAGAAAACGAGGAGCCTCAAATTGTCAGGACCAAGCGTTTCCCCATTAAACCCATGGCAGTTGATGAAGCAGTGCTTCAGATGAACCTGTTGGGCCACAGTTTCTTTGTTTTCACGAACGATGAAACTGAGCAGGTTAATGTGCTTTATAAGCGTAAGGATGGTAATTACGGCTTAATAGAGCCAACCTTTTAATAAAAAGAACATAACCGAGGCAGTAAAAAGCCCGCTGCATAACCGGCGGGCTTTTTCACATAAATAGTGTTACTTGCATGTATTTTTGGGCTCTGATAAAATCTGTTTGTAATAAAAAAACACTGCCGGGTAATAGGCCGGTTTTTATTTTGGAAGCTGGAAGGATCTGATAGATAAATGTTGGGGTTTTTACGCAATTTGCTTGATGACAATGCCAGGGATATAAAAAAAATGAATCAGGTTGTTGCTCACATCAATGAGCTGGAGAATGAGGTATCTTCGCTGTCAGATGAAGAGCTTAAAGGAAAAACAGGTTACTTTAAAGATAAGTTGGCAAATGGTGCTTCATTGGAAGATATACTGCCGGAAGCTTTTGCTGTAGTCAGGGAAGCCAGCAGAAGGGTATTGGGGATGCGGCACTTTGATGTCCAATTAATTGGCGGGATAGTGCTGCATTATGGACGTATTGCGGAAATGAAAACCGGGGAAGGAAAAACCCTGGTTGCCACTTTGCCTGCATACCTTAATGCCCTTACCGGCCGTGGCGTACATGTAATTACAGTGAATGACTACCTTGCCCGCCGGGATAGTGAATGGATGGGGCAGGTATACAATTTCCTGGGGCTCAGTACCGGGCTTGTTGTCCATGGGCTTGATTGGTCTGAGAAGCGTGCCGCATACTCGTCCGACATAGTTTATGGTACTAACAATGAGTTTGGTTTTGATTACTTGCGGGACAATATGGCTGTCCACCCGGATCAGTTGGTGCAAAGGGAGCTATACTATGCTATTGTTGACGAGGTTGACAGCATTCTTATAGATGAGGCCCGGACCCCCTTGATTATTTCGGGGCAGGCCGATAAGGCCACCGATCTCTACTATACATTTGCCAAGTTGGTGCCCAAACTGGTAAAAGACGTTGATTTTACGGTGGATGAAAAAGCTCATTCGGTAACCGTTACTGAAGAGGGCTCTAAAAAAGTTGAAAAAATGCTGGGCATTGATAACTTGTTTGATGATTCCAATATTGAGTTGAACCATCATTTGATTCAAGCCCTAAAAGCTTACAACCTGATGAAAAGGGACAGGGATTATGTTATTAAAGACGGGCAGGTTATTATAGTAGATGAATTTACCGGCCGGTTGATGTTCGGCCGCCGTTACAGTGACGGGTTGCATCAAGCTATAGAAGCCAAGGAAGGCGTAAAGATTGAGAAAGAGTCTCAGACACTGGCAACCATTACATTTCAAAATTATTTCAGAATGTATGAAAAGCTGGCAGGGATGACCGGAACGGCCAAAACTGAGGAAGATGAATTTAGAAATATTTATAACCTTGATGTTGTAGTTATACCTACCCACAAACCGATGATTAGAAAAGATTTGCCTGATGTGGTTTATAAGACTGAGATGGCAAAGTTCAGAGGGGTAATCAAGGAGATTGAGGAAAGGCACAAAAAGGGGCAGCCGGTCCTGGTAGGCACCATCTCGATAGAAAAGTCTGAAATAATCAGCGGTATGCTTAAAAGAAAAGGCATTCCCCACCAAGTGCTCAATGCCAAATACCATGATAAAGAAGCTGAAATTATTTCCCAAGCCGGCCGGCTGGGTGCGGTAACCATTGCAACCAACATGGCAGGCCGCGGGACTGACATTTTATTGGGCGGCAATCCGGTGAACGAGGTCGAGCGCCAGAAAGTGGTGGAACTTGGAGGCCTTCATATAATCGGCACTGAAAGGCATGAAAGCCGCAGAATTGACAACCAGCTGCGGGGTCGTGCCGGGCGCCAGGGGGATCCCGGTTCCAGCCAATTTTTCAGTTCTCTTGAAGATGATTTAATGAGGCTGTTTGGTTCGGACAACATATCCGGTTTAATGGATAAACTGGGTATAGACGAGGATATGCCTATTGAGCACGGGTTAATTACCAAGTCTATTGAAAATGCCCAAAAAAGAGTGGAGAACCGGAATTTTGAAATAAGAAAACATGTTCTCCAGTATGACGATGTTATGAACCAGCAACGGGAAATTATATATAAACAGCGTCACCAGGTCCTTACAGGTGAGGATTTGAAGGACAGTATTATAACAATGATTGAGGATGTAATATCTCAAGCTGTCAATACGTACTGTCCGGAAGGAGTCCACCAGGAAGAATGGGATCTGGGCGGCCTGGTTGGGTACGCAGGAAAAGTTTTTCTCCCGGGCGACAGGATAACAACTGGAGATATCGAAGGTCTCAGCAGGGAAGAGCTCTACTCCTTACTTTTGGAAAAATCCCTTGAGGCATATGAGCAAAGAGAAGCTGAACTGGGCATTGAAGTGATGAGAGAACTTGAGAGGATGGTTACTCTTAAAGTTGTAGACGAGAAATGGATGGATCACTTGGATGCCATGGACCAGCTGCGGGAAGGAATCGGCCTTAGAGCTTATGGGCAAAGAGATCCCCTGGTGGAATACAAATTTGAGAGCTATGAAATGTTTCAAAACATGATAGCTTCAATTCAAGAAGATGTAGTCAAATATATATTCAGGGTGAACCTGGTAGCTCAAGACAGCCTGCCAAAACAAAGGAATCTGGTGGAAAACCGCTATCAAGAGGAAGGGCCGAAAACACCAATCCGCAAAGAAGGCAAGGTGGGCAGAAACGATCCCTGTCCTTGCGGCAGCGGCAAGAAGTATAAAAAATGCTGCGGCTAATTTTAATGCAGGTATTTCTTTTGGGACAGGAGTCAGAAGTCAGAATTCAGGAGTCAGAATCCAGAATTTTAAGCCTGCCTTATAAGTAGAATTAGCTTTTTTAGGTCTTATTCTGGCTACTGACTTCTGACCTGTAAGGAATACCCATGAGCAAAGAGGTGATGCAGTTGTATTCCGAATTGGAAAAGAAATTAGAGTCTATTGAAAAACGCATTGCAGATTTGAGGGTTTCTCTTTGACATTCTTCAAAAAGAAAAAAAGATAAAGCTTCTGGAAGAAAAGATGTCTGCCGATGGGTTCTGGGACAATCCGGAAGAAGCGCAAAAGGTAACCCAGGAAATGTCGGTATTAAAAGAAACGGTGGCGGCATTTAAAACTCTCCAAGAAAAAGGAGAGGATATTCGTGTGCTTTTGGAACTGGGCAAGGAAGAAGAAGACCAGGAATTGGCCCTGGAGATCCAGGAAGAGATTAAAGGGATATTAAAAATTTTGGATTCTATGGAGATGGAGGTCCTTTTTAACAGCCCATACGATCGCAATAATGCGATTATATCCCTTCATGCCGGGGCGGGGGGCACGGAATCCCAGGACTGGGTTGAAATGCTGATGCGAATGTATATGCGTTGGGCGGAAGATCATAATTTTAAGGTAACGGTGCTGGATATGCTTCCCGGTGATGAAGCCGGTATAAAAAGCGTTACAATGTTGATAACCGGTTTTAACGCATATGGATACCTGCGCTCTGAAAAAGGCGTGCACCGGCTGGTGAGAATCTCACCCTTTGACGCTGCCGGCCGCCGGCATACTTCATTTGCTTCTGTGGACGTCCTCCCTGAGGTTCAGGATGATTTGGAGGTAGAAATCAGGCAGGAAGATCTTAAAATTGACACTTACCGTTCCGGAGGGGCAGGCGGGCAGCATGTAAATAAAACCGATTCTGCCGTGCGGATAACGCATTTGCCTACAGGTATTGTAGTCCAGTGCCAGAGTGAAAGATCCCAGATCTATAACCGGCATACTGCCATGAAGCTGCTAATGGCAAAATTGTTAGATTTGGAGATTAAGAAAAAAGAGCTTGAAATATCTTCAATACGGGGTGAGCAAAAGGAGATTGCTTGGGGCAGCCAAATCCGTTCCTATGTGTTTCACCCGTACAGTATGGTTAAGGATCACCGGACCGGTGTTGAGTTGGGCAATGTAAACGCAGTAATGGATGGGGGGATTGATCCTTTCATTTCTGCGTATCTTAAAGAAAATGCCAAAAAAAATCAATAGCTGCTTGTAACATTCTCAGTTAGGGAAATGATATAAAGGGTGAGATCATGACCATATTTTTGAGAATGACCATTGATATTTTAGGGGTAACCCTGGGAGCATTTTTAACAGCTTTAGGGTTGGATCTTTTTCTTATCCCGGCGAAAATTACCGCTGGAGGATTGAGTGGTTTAGCCACTGTACTCCATTATCTTATCCATGTCCCGGTGGGTATGACAATGCTGGCATTTAACGTGCCCCTTTTTATTATGGGTATTTACCGGCTCGGCCCCAGGTTTGGTTTCCGTTCCTTGTACGGGACAATAATATTATCCGTGTTTATTGACGGCATGGCTCCATATTTACCGGTTTTAACTACGGACCCGCTGCTGTCCTGTTTATATGGCGGGGTATTGGTGGGCCTGGGTTTGGGTTTGGTGTTTAAAAGCAGGGGGACTACCGGCGGTACAGACTTGGCAGCTGCGATCATCCGGACTTATACGGGGGCAAACGTGGGCCAACTCCTCTTTTTAATGGATGGGTCAGTGGTATTGTTAACCGGCTTGTCTTTCCATTCTTGGGAATTGGCGCTATATTCAATGATCACAATTTTTGTTTCAGCTTGGCTTATTGATATAGTGCAGGAAGGTATCAGTTATGCCAAAGCTTTTTTTATTATATCCAATAACCCGGAGGAAATGACCGATGCGCTGCTCTATAACCTGGAAAGAGGGGTTACCGTGCTTAAAGGCAGGGGTGCATACTCCGGCGAGGGCAGGGATGTTTTGCTGGTGGTGGTTAACAGAGCTGAGGTTTCAAAATTAAAAGACTTGATACATAATTTGGATAAACGGGCATTTGTCATCCAGACCAATGTCCATGAAGTGCTGGGTGAAGGTTTTAAGCCATTGTCTTCCCAGGAACCGGTCAGGAATCGTAAAAAAAGCAGGTTATAAATTACAAATATAAAAGCATTAAGAGCAAATTAACGGAGGTTGTTGGATGAACAATAACAATAGTGAAATTAAATTGCTAAAATCCCGGGCTGCCAAAATACGCCAGGATATTATCAGTATGCTGGGTGGATGCGGTTCGGGCCATCCTGGAGGTTCTTTGTCAGCTGCCGATATTGTTACAGCTTTGTATTTTAAAGTAATGCGGATTGATCCAAAAAACCCGCAAGACCCCAACCGGGATAGGTTTGTCCTTTCCAAAGGGCATGCTGCCCCGGTACTGTATGCGGCGCTGGCTCACAAAGGGTTTTTCCCCAGAGAAGAGTTGTCTACCCTTCGGAGATTGGGGAGCCGTTTGCAGGGGCATCCCGACATGAAAAAGCTGCCGGGTGTGGAGATGTCTACAGGTTCATTGGGACAGGGACTTTCAGTCGCCGGTGGTATGGCTCTGGCCGGAAAGCTGGACAAGCGTGATTATCGTGTTTATGTTTTTTTGGGAGACGGGGAAATACAAGAGGGGCAGGTATGGGAAGCCGCCATGTCTTCTGCCCATTATAAATTGGACAACCTTACTGCTTTTTTGGATCACAACCGTATGCAGATTGACGGGCCTATAGCTGAGGTAATGTCACCGGAACCTGTTGAAGAAAAGTGGCGCGCTTTTGGATGGGATGTCCAGGTTATAGACGGCCATGATTTTAAGCAGATATTGGATGCTTTGGATAAAGCAAGCAAGGTTAAGGGAAAGCCCCAGATGATTATTGCTGAAACCATAAAGGGAAAAGGCGTTTCTTTTATGGAGAACAAAGTGGGTTGGCATGGTGTTGCACCAAAGCCGGATGAAGTGGAAGTTGCTTTGTTGGAATTGAGTTTATGTATTGACAGTGAGGAGGATGAAAGCAGGTGAGCAAGAGGGTAGCGACTCGTGAGGCTTATGGCAAAGCTTTGGTTAAATTAGGCGCAGAGAATAAGCAAGTGGTGGTTTTGGATGCGGATTTGTCTAAATCTACCAAAACGGCTGATTTTGCTGCTGTTTACCCGGAAAGGTTTTTTAATATGGGCGTTGCCGAGCAAAACTTAATTGGTACTTCGGCCGGATTGGCTGCCGCCGGGAAAATTCCATTTGCCAGTACCTTTGCGGTTTTTGCCACTGGGCGGGCTTTTGAACAAATCAGGAATTCAGTTGCCTATACTAAACTAAATGTGAAAATTGCAGCCACACATGCAGGTATAACAGTTGGTGAGGATGGGGCTTCCCACCAATCGGTGGAGGACATTGCCGTTATGAGGGCCCTGCCCAATATGACCGTTTTTGTCCCGGCTGATGAGGCGGAAACCACTGCAGCGGTAAAGGCTGCCGCAGAAATTGACGGGCCTGTATACATACGGCTTGGGCGTTCCGGAGTCCCTTCAGTCCACGGTGAGAATTTCCGGTTTGTTCCCGGAAAGGCTATTGTCCTTAGAGAAGGGAAGGATGCGGCTATAATAGCGGCCGGGATAATGGTTTCCTTTGCTTTAGAAGCTGCAGAAAGCTTGGCAGCCGAAGGTATAGAGGCAAAGGTGCTTAGCATGCATACGATCAAACCGTTGGATGAAGAAGCAGTGATTACGGCCGCCAAGGAAACAGGAGCACTGGTTACTGCAGAAGAGCACAGTATAATCGGTGGGTTGGGCAGTGCGGTATGTGAAACTGTCTGTGAAAATTGCCCGGTTCCTGTTAAAAGGGTTGGATTGAAGGATGTTTTTGGAGAGTCCGGCAAACCCAGTGATTTACTGGTAAAATACGGGCTGACACCGGAGGCAATAGTAAAAGCGGTTAAAGAAGCGATTAAGGCTAAGGGTTAATCCTTTGTGGCCGGCTGTCAGCTACTAGCAAAGGCTTTATTTTACTTATAGAACAGTCCAAAATTTTGAATTCTGGATTCTGAATCCTGACTTCTGAGTTCTTGAAGAAATAAAGAGAGGCAATTGCCTCTCTTTATTTCTCCAGTACCCTAATTGTTTCAGCTATACCGTCTTCCAGGTAGATACGTACTTCCCAGTCTTCATCCAAATCATCAATATCTGATACCGTACGGCCGGAGGAAGTTGAATCCCGGAAAACACACCTGCTGGAAACCCGTATGGTAAATTCCTGGCCGCTGGATTGTTCAATGGTAATTCGGTTGCGTTTAACATCTACATCGGTGATAAACCCTTCTATAGTAATGTCGGTATCATTAAGCACTTTAATGCCTATGACTTCGTCCTTGGAGTTTAGGTCCAAGCTTACTTCAGCGCCAATCATAATATCTTCCAAATCAATTTCATCATCGTCACGGGTTATTTCAACATCGTCGTCCACATCATAACGTTTGGAATCAACATATATCCGGGGTGTACTGCCAAAAGTCAACCTTGTAACTTCTCCGGTAACATCGCCTTCTTCGTCCCGGACTGTGATTTCGTTAATTCTCCCGGAACTGCCCAATTTAAAAGTTATCTCATCGCCGGGCGCCAAATCGTCCAACCTGACCCTTTCACCATCTTTTATTATCAAAGCATTGGTTTGCACCTCAAATTCTTTTCTGGTCCCGTCATTAAACAGTAAAGTAACCATGTAGTAAAAATCATCTATTGCTCTAATCTCAGCTTCATTTTCATAACTTTGAAGCGTAATTTCCTGGACATTGCCGTTTATTGTAACCAGTTCAACTATGTCCCCGGCTTTTAAGCTGCTAAAGGGTAATTTGCTGCCGTTGCTTAATATTTTTAGTTTGCTTTCATCAACAGTAAAAATCCTGTTTTCACCGGACTGGAGCTGTAATATTATTTGGCCGCTTAAAATATGGCTTACTGTCCCTTCCCAGGTTTGCTGATCCAAGATGGTAATATTTTGTATTTCATTGTCTTTTACTTTAACTGTTATATACTTCCCGTTGGTAAGCTGGGATAAATCTTTGTTCCCGCTGCTTGATGAAATTACAACTGCAGTAGCCAGTGGGTATTGGTGGGTGTTGTACAGGCTGTCCTGTATCCTGATAGTATTAGACCCGGTTAATTCCTGATCAATGATTTTACCTGTTATCACTTGTTCGGTTCCACTGGAGTCTGGAGGTGTAACAGGGGTAGTGCCTGAATATTTTTCCAAATAAATAATATTGCCGCTGTTATCAGTAATTGCCAGTACCCGCTCGCCAACGCTAAAGTCCGACAAGGCAGTTTCTTTGGAATCATTATAGTAAATGGCTTTTGAACTTAATGGCCTAAAAACTTGGGTACCGTCGTCTTTGGTAATAGTCATAATATTTGAAGCTGGATCAATATTGGATAGTTTGCCTGTGAGCAGGTTGCTGCTCCGGTAGGTGAACCAGCCGTCTTGAGTAGTTTTGAACATAAGTGCCGCCATTTGGCCCCTCTTCATATTATCATTAGGGCCGAACTCGGTAGCGCTAATGCCCTGCATAATACCGTTTTGAGTTACGTCAGCAACAAATTGCCTGTAATCAGGGCTGATCTTATTGGTGTCAGAAAAAGTAAGTTTGGCCGGATCGCCTTTAACTTTTAGTTTGTCTCTTAAAGCCAGGGAAACCAAGGTTGAAACTTCTGCCCTGGTGATGGGATCAGTGTAAAGTAATTGATTGACATAATCTTTATGAATCAACCCTTGCTCAGCAGCGAGAACCAAGTGGCCTTGCCCCCAAAACATACCGCTGGGAAGCTTAATGTTGCTATTTTTCCAGTCAAGGGTATTTGCCTTTTCTTCCAAGCCCATGGCTCTAATGATAATGGCAATTGCCTCCAGCCTGCTTACCGGTTGTTCAGGCTTAAAAACATTTCCGGGGTATCCTTTCATTAAATCAAGGGCGTATGTTTTTTCCACCACAGGGCCCGACCAGTGGTTAACAGTATCTGTAAAGGATGCGGCAGAGCTTGAGCCAACAGTCCAAGGATTGACAAGCAAGAGGGCTGTTATAAGAATAACCGGTATTATTCGGAAAGCCTTTATAGACATGTTTGGATACCTCCCAATAATTACTTATAAGTTAGACGTAAAGCTTAAACAATTAGTTCCATAATTAGGCAATTGTATTGTAGTACAAACTGCCATTAAAAAGTAAAGTTCGCTTAAAATGGTTTTTTTTCCTTTTTTATTGCACCAATTAAAAGGACTTCTTGGGTAAACTGTCGAAATATCGGAACTAATAAGGTATTTATGTTCCAAGCATTATAGCCAGAGGTGCATAATGATTAACTTCTACAATGTTACCAAGCTTTACCCCAATGGGGTAAGGGCTTTAAATGATGTTTCGCTGCGTATTTGCAAAGGGGAATTTGTTTTTATAGTAGGCCCCAGTGGTGCTGGTAAATCAACATTGATAAAGATTATTTTCAGGGAAGAGTTGCCAACAAGAGGGCAAGTGCTTTTTGGAGGCAAGAATGTTGCCCGGCTAAAGGGGCGTGAAATTCCGTATTTAAGAAGAAAAATAGGTATGGTTTTCCAGGATTTCAGGCTTCTTCCCCAGAAAACTGTTGCGGAAAACGTGGCATTTGCTTTGGAGGTTACCGGTGCCTCAACCAGGGAGATTAGGAAAAGGGTTCCGGAAGTGTTGGAGCAAGTAGGCTTAAAAGATAAGCTCAATGTAATGCCTACAGAATTGTCCGGCGGGGAACAGCAAAGGGTCTGTATTGCCAGGGCTTTGGTGAATAGGCCAATGGTTTTAATTGCTGATGAACCTACGGGCAATTTGGATCCGGACACCGCCTGGGGTTTAATGGAACTGTTAGATGATATCAATAAAGCCGGCACTACGGTAATAATGTCCACTCACGCCAGGGAAATAGTTAACCAGATGAAAAAACGCGTAATCGCAATATCTGAGGGAAAAATTACCCGTGATGAGGAATGCGGGGTTTACTGCAATGAGCTTTAGGACGATAGTTTATTATTGGAGAGAGGCTTTTAAGTCAATAGCAAGAAACAGTTGGTTATCCCTTGCGTCAATTGGGACAGTGGCTGTTTCTTTAATGATAGTCGGGGTATTTACACTTGTGGTGCTTAATGCCAACCAATTTACTCACGGGATTGAGTCCGAACTTGAAATAAGAGCAATTCTTGAGGATGGATTGGACAAAACAGATGAAAACCGGATCAGATCAAGCTTGATGAAGATACCGGGTGTTTCTTTTGTTGAGTTTGTTTCTAAAGAACAGGCTTTGGAAGAAATGAAAAAAAGCCTTGAAAACCGCAAGGAAATTTTAGAAGGGCTGCAACAGGAAAACCCACTGCCGGATTCATTTAATGTAAAAGCTGAACAAGCGGGACAGATTCCCCAGATAGCTGAAAAAGTAGAAAAAATTGATGGGATTGAACAGGTTATATACGGACAGAGTTTTGTAGAGAAATTAGTTAAAGCCACGAGATGGGTAAGGATAGCAGGTGGCGTAGTATTGGGTGTGCTATGTTTAGCCACGGTTTTCCTTATTTCAACTACCATTAGGATGTCTGTTTTTGCCAGGCGTAAAGAAATAAGTATTATGGTACTTCTTGGGGCAACCAACTGGTTCGTGCGCTTCCCTTATTTATTGGAAGGCATGCTTTTAGGTTTTATTGGCGCTGTAATCGCAGGTGTAGTTGTAGGGATGGGTTATTTCTCATTAATTAATCATTTGGAACAGAACTTGCCTTTTGTCAGCCTGATAACTGAACAACAAACTATATTTATGGTTTTAGGCGGGATTATTGCTGTGGGGTTAATTATAGGCGCATTAGGAAGTTCGATGTCAATAAGAAAATTTCTTAAAGTATAAAGCCAGTTTGTACCGGCTTGCCACGGGACCTGCCAAGGGGACGGTTCTTGTGGCAGGTGAAATACGAAGATACCAAATCAAGATATTTTCAAGGGGGTTCTTGTGTTTGGGTAGTAAGTTAAAGAGATTGCTGGTTATTGGTTTAAGTGTCTTTCTTGCGTTGCTTTTGGTTGGCTCTGCTTTTGCCGATCCACTGGAGGATGAACTTAACAAAACCAGGCAGAAATTAAAGCAAACACAAAAGCAGGTAGAATCTAGCCGCAAGACTGTCAACAGCTATGCGAATCAGATTAGGGATCTTGAGTTGAGTATCCAGGCCAGGGAGCAGCAATCTAAAAAAATAGAGGACGATTTGGAGCGTGTACAAGCTGAACTGAAAAAAGCGGAGAAAGCATTAAAAAAGACCGAAGAAGAGCTTAGAAAAAGCAACGAGGCCTTTAAAAAACGGGTACGGGGACTGTATATTTCAGGAAATGTAAGCTATCTCGAAGTATTGATGGGAGCTGAAAATTTTTCTGATTTTATTAACCGGGCTGAAATGCTAAAACGGATAATTGACAGGGATATAGAAATAGTAAACGAAGTAAAAGCCAAAAAGAAGGATATGGAAATCCAAAAAAACAATATTGAGTCAAGAAAACACAGTTTAGTCGCACTTTATGCCCAATTGGAACATAACAAGCGTGAATTGGAAAATACCCAGTCGGAAAAGCAAGCATTATTGGCCAGTGCCAATAAGGACCTGCAAAGGTTTGAAGCTGAAGCTGCGGCCTTGGAACAGCAGGAACAACAGATTATCAGGGAAATGCTGAGGAGAAGACCCTCAAGTCCCGGCCCTGCAAAATCAGGCCCATTTGCCTGGCCGGTTCCGGGTTATAACAACATATCCTCACCATTCGGAAACCGGAACCATCCAATATTGGGAGGGGTCAGGTTCCATAACGGCATAGATATACCCGCGCCATCAGGGACTAAAGTTGTGGCCGCACAAGACGGCACAGTTATCAATGTAGGCTATATGAGCGGTTATGGAAATGTGGTAATGATTGACCATGGCGGTGGATTGACAACATTGTATTCGCATTTATCCGCCCAGCTTGTATCGGTAGGTGACAATGTAACTAAAGGTCAGGTTATAGGAAAGGTTGGAAGCACAGGAATGTCAACCGGTCCGCACCTTGACTTTTCAGTAAGGGTAAACGGCACACCTGTCAACCCGATGAACTATTTATAACCAAAGGGAAATTAAGGAAGCATGGGGAGAATCCCATGCTTCCTTTTTGTTACCCGGCCCAGGGGAGATGAAAAAATAGTTTTAACCGGCAGCTAGTGTTTAGCCAGGAAGCAGCAAAAACGCTCCTTTTCTTCCTGGCTTGGTTTAACCTGGAGGATGATTATTCCTGTTAAAATCAATATTCCCCCGGCTATTTGCAGCATTGTCAGTATATCCCCAAAGATAAGTGCAGACAGAATGACTGTAACCACTAATTCGAAAGTACCAATAATTGAGGCTATACCGGCATTAATGCGTTTAAGGCCGGCAAAAAGACAAATAATTCCAAGGCAGGTTGAGATCAAGGCCATAGCCAGCAGCCAAATCCAAGATCTTAGTGGAAAATCAAAGCTGATATCTCCTGCCGCCAACCCATATAGGGTAAATCCGGCTGCGGCAAATGTCAGTACAAAAGTAGTGGTAACCAAAGGAGGATGGCCCTGGACCGTCCTATTGCCATATAAAAGATATGCCGCATAAGAAACCCCCGAGGCTAAAGCCAATAATATGCCCTTGATTGAAATGTCCCCACTTATGTTGCCTAAGACTAAAAAAATGCCTGCGCTGGATAGTATTAATGCTGTTAATTTTTTAGCTGTCACCGGGTAGCGGTAAAAAATAATTTCAAACAATGTTACTAATATTGGATGAGTAAACAATAGCAATGATGCCAGGGAAGGCGGTATTGTTTGAAGGGAAGCGAAATAAAAGGTGCCTGCCCCACCATAACCCAGCAGGCTAACCAGGAAAAGGGAAGCCATTTCTTTAACAGTGAGATAAATGGCCTGCCCGGTTAACAATATTACTGCCCACATGAATATTGACGCCAGGATAAACCTGACGGACAAAGAGGTTATCATATTTATTTGGCCGGCATAGGCCATTTTAACAAAGATAGCGATTAGTCCAAAACATATGGCGGCAGAGAACACCAGGACAGCGCCGGCATGTTCTTGTTTCATATACTGGTATCACCAAAACTTTTCTATAATATTTTGCTCAGGAAAGCTTTTAACCTGCTGTTTTGGGGATTAAAAAATATATCTTCCGGAGTTCCCTCTTCTACGATCAAACCTTCATCCATGAAGAGGACCCTGTCGCCAACTTCCCTGGCAAACCCCATTTCGTGAGTTACAACTACCATAGTCATGCCTTCTCTGGCCAAATCCTTAATTACAGCCAACACCTCACCTACCATTTCCGGGTCAAGAGCTGAAGTTGGTTCGTCAAAAAGCATGACTTTTGGGTTCATAGCAAGAGCCCTGGCTATAGCAACACGCTGCTGCTGCCCGCCCGACAGTTGGCTTGGGTAGGCATCGGCTTTATCGCTTAAACCAACTTTTTCCAGAAGGTCAAGGGCAATCTTTCTAGCCTCTTCTTCAGGCATTTTTTTGACTTTCGTAAGAGCCAGGGTTATGTTTCCAATAGCTGTTTTATGTGGAAAAAGGTTAAAACGCTGAAAAACCATTCCTAATTCAGCCCTGACACGGTTAATATCCGTCCCGGGATCTAAAAGAGATACCCCATCAATGTAAATATTTCCCTTGGTAGGTTGTTCAAGCAAATTTATACACCTTAAAAAAGTACTTTTGCCGGATCCTGACGGGCCAATAACGACGACCACTTCTTGTGGGGCAATCTGGCAGTTGATACCTCTTAAAACTTCCAGGTCTTTAAAGCTTTTATGAAGGTTTTCTATTTTAATCATCAATATTTAACCTCCTTTCGGTGTAGTCTACAAGCCGGCTGAAACAGAAGGTCATGATCAGATAAAGAAAGGCGACGGTTATCCAAATTGGGAAAGCGGCATAACTCCAACCCACCGTCAATTGGCCTTTCCTGGTCAGTTCTTCAAAACCAATGACTGAAAGCAGGGACGTATCTTTAAGTAAAGCAATAAACTCATTTCCCAGAGGAGGGATAACAACTTTGAAAGCTTGCGGCAGTATTACATATCTCATAGCTTGTCCGCTGGTCATACCTAAAGATCTTGCCGCTTCCATTTGGCCGCGCTCAATTGACTGTACCCCTGCCCGGAAAGCCTCGGCTATATAGGCACCGCTGTTTAAGCTGCAGGATATCACAGCCGCTAAAAATACCGGCAGGGCAAATTGAGTAAGGTACTGGGGCATATTAAAAGTATCCATCAGGTATGTTTGAGTTTGCCTTAACAAGTGGGGTATACCGAAATATACGATAAAAATTTGCACCAACAGAGGTGTTCCCCGGAAAAAATCAATGTAGGCGGTAGCTGCTAATCTTACAAGTTTTACGCTGGACAGCCTGGCCAAACCTATGGTCAGCCCCAATATGCATCCGATAATTATTGATATGATACTGATTTGAAGGGTAGCCAAAGCTCCCCAAAGCAACACGGGGTAAGTTCTAATCACAACGTCCACATTATCACCTCAATTACAATAAATATGCGTAACACAGCCAGTGTTACGCATATTCTCCTTATTACAGTTATCATGAACCCTTAATTTGCAGGAGGTTCGCCGGGCAAATAATCTGGGGGTTCTACGCCGAACCACTTTTTATAGATCTCATCATATTTGCCATTTTCTTTAAGAGTCT
>CAYUXS010000004.1:5008-7750 GCA_964448915.1 uncultured Peptococcaceae bacterium | reverse complement strand
ATTGAATGTTTCCAACAATTCGGTATTATTTTTCGGGAAAACTATGCCATAATGTTCACTGGTTTTTAAATCACCAACTATTTTTACATCATTATCTTTATTCTGTTGAACGAAATAGGCGGATACAGGGAAATCATTTACCACAGCGTCTATAGCGCCGCTCTTTAATGCCAAAAATGCCTCATTGATTGTATTATAGTCAGTTACTTTTTTGGTGTTGGGAATCTTACGGGCTTCATCGGCACCGGTTGTGGCAATTTGAACACCGATACTCTTGCCTTCCAGGTCATCCCAATCGTTTATTTCATTGTTATCTGTGCGGACTGCTATGCTTTGGCCCGAGCGGTAATATGGTACTGTAAAATTAACTTTCTTTTTGCGCTCTTCAGTTATGGTCATAGCTGAAATAGCCCCGTCTACGCTGTTGGTTTCAAGGGCCGGGATAATGCCATCGAAGTTCATGCTGCGGATTTCAATATCCAAACCAGCAACCTCGCCGATCGCATTTATTAAATCAATGTCAAATCCGACATAATTTCCTGTTCCGTCCTGAAATTCAAAGGGGGCATAGGCTGTATCAGACGCAATTACAATCTTTTTCTTTTCGGTTTGCCCCGGAGTTGAGTTGCCTCCACATCCAACTGCAATAATGGCTAAGGATGCCACTACCAAAGCCACTATGCAAGTTTTTAATACTTTCCTCAAAGTTTTTCCCCTTCTAAAAATAGAGATAATGTTTGCATACTAAATAAGTACAAGTTTAAGCATTCGACCATTTTTTAAAAAATCCTGCGCCAAAGAAGTTTTTTTGTTAATATTATTTTAGTTTCCTTAATTTACAAACAGGTTGAGATTAAACTAAAGTTATGAGAGAATATTCAGGGTTTGGCATGAAAAGGTGAAAAGGAATGAAGCAAGAACAGATAAGGCAGTATAAGGCAGACTTGGCATTGCTAATAGTTGCCTTTGTTTGGGGGATTACTTTTACAGTAGTTAAAGATGCGTTAAATGATATAGGCCCATTTTATTTTTTGGCTTGTAGGTTTGCAATTGCCTCAATTTTTCTGGGGGGCATTTTTTACAAACAATTGATTGGAATAACAGTTAAAGAAATAAAGGCCGGGTTTTTTATCGGGTTATTTTTATTTGGCGGGTATGCGTTTCAAACTGTTGGCCTTAAGTATACGGGGGCGGCCAACGCCGGGTTTATTACAGGGTTGGCAGTGGTACTGGTCCCTTTTTTTGTTACCGTTACATCCAAACGGCTGCCATCGGGGTTTGTCACTATTGGAGTCCTGGTTGCTCTGACAGGCCTGGCATTGTTATCCCTTGGCAAGACGTTAACTTTAAATTACGGTGATATATTAGTTTTTTTCTGTGCTATTTGTTATGCCTGGCAAATAATTATGGTTGGCAAATATGCAATTAAACTGGATCCGGTTAATCTAACATTTATCCAGATTGTAACAGTATCTTTGACCAGTATTCTTTTTGGAATCATTTTGGAAACCCCTCCCCAGTCTTTTACCGGGCCCGTTTGGGTTGCGTTGCTGGCGACTTCGATTCCGGCTACGTCTCTGGCCTTTTTGGTACAAAACAAAGCTCAAAAATTCACTTCCCCGATCCACACGGCAATAATATTTACCACAGAACCTGTTTTTGCCGGTTTAACAGCTTACGTGCTGGCCGGAGAAGTACTGACCGTTCCTCAACTGATCGGTTGTGCCCTTATTTTGGCAGGAATGCTTATCGCAGATTTAAAGGTGTCAAAACAGGTTTCATATTAAGCAATTTTGTTGGATAATTATAGTAAATAAAAGTTCCATTTAACATAAAAATACCATTTTTATAGTATAATATTTGGGATGCGTAATTATCATGACGTGCGATGAAAAGAATCAGTAGACGGAAGGAGCCCGGGTTTTGAAATTGGGAAAATTTCATTTTGATAATACCATGAAAAAAGTCTTTCAAGGTGCGGCCATTGCCCTGATAATTATCGGGGTGCTTTTAGTCGGTTTAATAGCTGTAAACTATAAGCAATTGGGAAACCTGGTTAAGGTTGTTACCCTGGTAAAAACACAATATTTAAATCCGGTTGGTTACGATACTTTAATGGAAGGATCAATTAAAGGCATTGTACAGTCATTGGATGATCCATATTCCGCCTACCTGGAACCGGCTACTTACCAGCAGTTGCGTGAGCAAATAAAAGGTTCCTTTGGCGGACTCGGTGTATTGGTGGGCATGAAAGGCAACCAGCTCACAGTTGCCAGGACTTACAGGGGCACCCCGGCATACCGTGCAGGCATTCAACCGGGTGACGTCATACTAAAAATTGACAATAAAGATGTAACCGGCATTGATATGGATACCGCCCTGCATTTACTCCGGGGCCAGGTTGGCACAAAGTTAACCCTGACTATCCTCCGTGCAAATGTTCCCAAACCTTTTGAAGTGCCCCTGACCAGGGAGGAAATTACCGTGCCAACAGTGGAAAGCGCTATGATCAAAGAAGGAATCGCTCGTATCACTATTGCACAATTTACTGAGAAAACACCTGAGGAGTTGGAAGAGCAAATATCCAGGCTCAAAAAGCAGGATATGAAGTCAATTATCCTTGATTTACGGGGAAATCCCGGTGGGGAATTAACTTCGGCCGTAAAAGTCGCAGGGTATTTTGTGCCTGCAGGTCCGGTGGTGTTTATTGAATACCGGGGAGGAAGACAAGAAGAACACCGT
>CAYUXS010000004.1:0-4998 GCA_964448915.1 uncultured Peptococcaceae bacterium | reverse complement strand
GCCGCTGAAATACTGGCGGGGGCTATTAAAGACACTTCGGCAGGTACAATTATAGGGCAAAAATCCTTTGGTAAGGGTGTTGTTCAAATGGTTTTTGAGCTTGGTAACGGTGCCGGGCTTAAACTAACTACAGCCCGGTATCTAACACCTAAAAAACATGATATTAACAATAAAGGAATTGTACCTGATATTGTTGTGGAACAGTCATTGGATGGACCGGATATTCAACTGCAAAAAGCTATTGAAGTCATAGAACAGAAAAATGGTTACAGGGCAGCCGCTTAGGTTATAGCATTCCTGTTTTGGGCGGGATGTAAGTGTTTGTGCTGGTTGAAGCAGTACATGAGGTTATAAAAAGTTTCCTCCTGCAGTTTACTAATATAGATTTCCTATTGCTGATGATAGTTGTTGTTTTTTTGGTTAACCAGCAATATAAAAGGGCTGAATCAATACGAGCCGCAATGTTTAATATTGAGCCGGGAAAAAACTGGAAGGATACTTTGTATGCAGTTTTTTGGGGACTGGCCGGTGGGTTGGCCGGCAGTATATTGAGCGTTTTGGCAGGGCTTCCCCTCAGCGGTTCGAGCAATGTTTTTATCCTGGTATTGTTTATAGCAGTCGTTTTAATGCTGGTAAACCCAAGATTTATTTGTTTTGCTTACGCCGGGGGAATCATTAGTTTAAGCAATATAATTTTTGGCATACCATCTGTGAATGTTTATCAAATCTTGGCTTTGGTGGCTTTACTGCATATGGTGGAGAGCCTGCTTATTTTTTTCAGCGGGCATTTGGGGGCGGTGCCTACTTTTTTTAAGAACAGCTCGGGACAGATTACAGGGGGGTTCACCCTGCAAAAGTTTTGGCCTATACCGCTTGTTGTTTTAGTTACTTTAGGATATCCGGGCGCCCCAAGTTTTACCGTTAATATGCCTGATTGGTGGCCTCTAATTAAACCCGGCGGCGACTATCCCATAGCAGGGTTTGCTTTGGTTTCTGTAGTTGCAGGTTTAGGCTATGGTGATTTGGCTATCGCGCGGACCCCAAATGAAAAAAGAAAAATATCGGCTATATTATTATTGTTGTACAGTATGCTTCTTTTTGCTTTTGCTGTATTGGCACAACATTATTACCCATTAGTATGGTTGGCTGCAATTTTTTCTCCAGCTGGCCATGAGCTTGTAATTTACATAGGCAGGAAAATAGAGCTGGCTGGGAAGCCGTATTATACCCCGTCTGAATACGGGGCACGGGTGTTGGAAGTAATACCCGGTTCCAGCGCTTGGGCGGCTGGGATCAGATCCGGGGATATAATTATCTCAATGGGTGGGGAGAGAGTATATAACCACTGGGATTTGAAAAGTATTGCAGAGAATTATTATAGTCCTGCGGAAATAGAGTATTTGCATGGGAGGAACCAGCATTTTATGAGAGGGCTGGTTAATTGCTCCGGCCGCTACCAGCGGTTGGGTGTTTTATTGGTTTCCCAGGCTGATTATAAATCTTACGTGGACATTAACCCGCCGGGGTTACTGCCCGGTATATTGTCTCGTTTTAGGAGCAAAAATAAGCGTTGACAGCTTATAAGCCCCATTTTATAATTTGTGCAAGGCCGGGCGGTAACAGAAAATATTGAAAGTACCACAGTTATTTTGTTTTTCATAGAATATTGTGGTCAATTTTTTTTAATTCATGGAGGTGTTTTTAATGTGTGAGGCAAATGCATACCTTCGTAAAGAAGGAGAGGAGGAGCTTTTTTTAGAATCGGTAGATAAAGTAATTCCCCAGGAAGACGGGTTGCTTTTGGAAGATATTTTTGGGCGCAGGAAAATTGTCAAAGCCAAAATTGTTGAGCTTGCCCTGGTTGATCACAGGATAGTGTTGGAGAAAGAAGAAAACTAGCTAACAGTTTTTAGCGGCTGGCTACGAGTCGCCAGCTTTTGTAATATTACAGCATTTTTATTAGCGGTTCTATGCAGCCATGGGGACAGTCCCCGTGGCAGGGTGGCAGGTAATACTTCACCGCTTGCAAAATACCAATTACCAATATCCATTTTACCAATAACCAGTTGTGTAGGGGCGGCTGTTTACAGCCGCCCTTTTCTGTCTCTACTTATTCATGTTCATATTTATCCCAATCTACCGGGAATGCTGATAAGAAATAATCGCTAGCAACTGGAAGCCGGTAGCCACTACTGGCAGCTAACTGTAAGAAGCCAATTGGCTTACTTTTGTTTTTTCATATTCCAGTTCAAAATCAGGGTTTTTTACAGGTTCAATAAGATTGTCCGGCCATATTTTTAAACCTTTCTCTTTCGCCAAAGCCAAAAGAGCTATATAATGCCGCTCTGTGGCATTCAGCCGGTAAACCAGATAATCAATTAAAGCAGGGCTGGCATGGTTATATTGATTTTGGGCATTTTTCCATTCATACAGGGTTTTATTAATAGAAGCGATTAAAAGCTCTTCGTCGGATTGCCCGCCGTATTTTGAAGATATCATACTAATCCACTGGTTAACCCGCTGATAAGGTATTGCCTGTTTAAGCTTTTCTATCAGATTCACTTTACCGCCCCCCATATATTCCCAAAAAACAATTGCCATTTAATAATATAATAGTAAATAAATGGTATTCAAGGTGCCGGTTTGTAATATTTTGTCTTTTGACTAATAAAAAAAGCGGGACAAAATGTGCTATTTTAAAATATTTATTGGTTTTATTACAATATATTCTTATTAATATTTATAGTTTCAACTAAGCATAATAGAACTAATAAAATTTAAACATGGGGGTGGTTTATTGAGGCTCCCAGCTTTTATTTATATATTTATTATCCTGGCAATGTTAACTGGATGTGGAAACCAGCAGCAGGTAAAAAAACCGGAACCACCGGTAAAAATTGCTGTTAGTTTGGCTGATATGGAGCGGGACAGCAATAAAATAGTAAAAAAAGTAATGGAAAGCAGAAAAAACAAAGATAAAGCCGATATAATTTGGTTGGATGCAGAAAATGATCAGGCTAAGCAGGCCGAGCAACTGCAAAAAGTAGCCGGGCAAAATGTCAAAGTTGTCGTCCTCCAGCCTGTTAACCCAATAACAGGGCCGGATTTAATTCGACAATTAGCGGAAAAAAATATAAAGATAATTGCCTTGGAAACACTTCCTGAGGATGCCCCAGTGGACGCTTATGTGGCTTCTGATCAAGAATTGGCTGGAAAGCTGTTGGGACAGTTTGTTATCAGGACTGCCCGGAAGGCTGCGGGTATGCCTGTAGAACCAAATTCCGCCGATTATGAAACACAAGGCCAAAGCCGGCAGGGCCAAGGCACGAATATATTGCCCCCTGAATCTCAAATAACGGGAAGGCTGCCTTTGGGGGTTTTTTTAATCAGCGGGGATCCCAAGGATAATTCTACCAGGCAAATTGCCACGGCTGCAAAGGCTGTAATACAAAACAGCTCTGAAACCCAATTGCTGGGTGAGGCGGTTGTAACAAATTCAGATTTATCCCGGATACATATTATCCTGCAGGAGGCAATAAAAGAACAGGGTGATAAACTACAGGCAGTTATTGCAACAGACAGTTTGCTGGCTATGGAAGCGGTTAATTACCTTCGAACCGCTGGGTTGACAGGACGCATTCTCACAGCCGGGGTAGGAGCAAGTGAAAAAGCCGCTGAAGCCCTGGCAAAAGGCGAACACGATGCGGAAATAGATACCAGGCCGGATCTCCTTGGCCAGTATGCCCTGGAAGCGGCCGTCCAGCTTGCAAAAGAAGGCTTTTGGCAGTATTCAAGTGAAACAGAAAACAGTAATTATTCCGTGCCATCCAGGATTACACCGGTAAGAATTGTTGAAGCCGGCAATGTCTATTTATTATCTGAAAGATGGAACAAAAAAAATGAAAAAAATAATAAAACGTCTGAAGCATCCGGCCAGAGTTCAAAGCAAGAATCAGATCAAAAGCAGGAACCTGAAAACACAAGCCCGCAGGGTGAGCAAAGCAAAAAGACTAAATTGCGGGTAACCACTCAGGATGGTAAGACAATGGAAATAGAAATAGACGGCGAAATTAAAAAGATAGAATCAATGAATGAACAACAGCAGGGGCAAGAAAATAAAAAGGGCCAAAATGACGTACAGCAAGACGGGGAGCAATAACTGCCATTAAAAAAAAATATCCGGGCTTCCTTTAATTGAATATGAACTGGTAAACGGGCATTTCTTTTGGAATAGCCCGTTTTTTGCTAAAGAAAACATTATGTTATTACGACTTTTATTATATATTCTTTTTTCAATAAATAGTGGGGGGATTATTAATGAACAGGTTATTCAATAAGTTTGTATCAGTGCTGCTGGGAATAATTTTATTCCTGTCAGTTGTTAATTTAAATAATGTTAAACAGTCCTGGGCAGCTGCGGACTTAACGGCCAGCCCTGCCGGGGGCACGTATGACCGGTACCAGGATGTTGTTTTAAATAACGGGGTAGGCACCGGAATTACTTATTCTTTTAGCAACAGGGCTACTGTACCAGTTATACCTTATAATGACGGGGATGAAATTAGGATAGATGAGGACGGCATATTAACTGCAGAGTCAAATGTAGGCGGACAAATAACATACAGGGAATTTTCATACATCATAGAACCAAAAATTTTATCAACCTACCCTGCAGAATCTGCTGTGAATATATCTGAAAAACCAAGTATTACCATACAGTTCAGCCGCAAAATGAATGCAGCGTCTTTGGATAAAACAAATATTACTATCAGCAGGGTATCCCCGCTTCCGGTAGCCGATATTCCGGTGGCAGATTATACCGCCACATATAATGCTGCAAATTACACATTGACAATTGATTTGAATCCCGGGGTTACCCTGGACAAGGATGCTACCTACATGGTAGTCTTGGCCAATGTCAGGGATTCAAATAATAAATTATTTTGCCAATTTTATCATAAAAAAGCAATAAAATGGCTATTATTAAAAATAGTAGAC
>CAYUXS010000003.1:23055-36262 GCA_964448915.1 uncultured Peptococcaceae bacterium | reverse complement strand
GATGCTATGACGAGGGTGGCTGTATGTTTCAATTCCTTATAGGTAGTCTATAAACGAAGAGTACAAAATAGAATTATGGGAACCGTTGGGGGGAAGTTTCAATTCCTTATAGGTAGTCTATAAACCTGTGAAAGAGGATGCTATGACGAGGGTGGCTGTATGTTTCAATTCCTTATAGGTAGTCTATAAACGAAGAGTACAAAATAGAATTATGGGAACCGTTGGGGGGAAGTTTCAATTCCTTATAGGTAGTCTATAAACCTGTGAAAGAGGATGCTATGACGAGGGTGGCTGTATGTTTCAATTCCTTATAGGTAGTCTATAAACCCTGCTACGCTTGGACAAGGACCAGATGAGAATAGTTTCAATTCCTTATAGGTAGTCTATAAACCCATTAAAAGCCTATTAAAAAAAGGCTATAATATCACTGCATATTTTAAAATATTTAACATTAGTTTTAATTGAGACATCGATAAAACCTGTAATATTAAGTTTTTCCAATTTTCAATCCTTGTCGTCCATAAGCAGGATTTTATACGCTACTACTAATCGACGACAAGCTTTAAAGAATATTTTCAAAACCTCCTTTTTTTAATCCAATAATCTCTCTACTTGAATATTTCGTTGTTCTCATATCATATATTATAATTGAATCTTCTTCAACATCTATTATTCGACGCAACTCCAACTTAAGTTTTTTTAGATTTGCTTCCGATATTTCTCCCTCAAAAACAGAGTTTTGTATCCATGTCAAATATTCACGACATTTTTTTAATACTTTTGCTACTCTTTTTTGATTAACATCATAAACAAGAATAACAAACAGCTTTAATCACCCCAATAAAAAAGCAGATTACCAATTTGCTATAAATGCACTGTATTGTTTTTCTTCCATTATGTGTTTTATGATCTTATATAATTCTAATCTAATTAATCTTCGATAAGATACAGGTTTACCTATAGACCTATGTTTAATAGTAGTTTTTAATTTGTCTTCTAATTCTTCTACAAAACATTTTCTTGCCTTTTCCTTCATCATAATTCCATCGGTATGTTTTTCAAAATCATTTTTGGTTATCATTTTTTTAGATATTAAAGAAAATATTAAACGATCTATAATAATTGGTTTAAATATTTCAGCAACATCTAAATTTAAACTAAATCTTCTAAAATTTGTTGAATGCAAATAGCCAATTCTAGGATCCAAGTGTGTTTTATATATTTCACTAAGACAAATAGTATATAACAGGGAATTACCAAAACTGATTAAAGTATTTAAATAGTTTTTAGGGGGTCTTCTAGTCCTTTCTACAAATACAAAGTCTTTGTTCGAAATAATTTTATCAAAGGCTTTATAGTAATATTCTCGAATGTTGCCTTCTAAAGCCATTAAGGCCGATTGATCTGGGGCATTCTTTATTGCGGGGATAATATTTTCAATACCATTTAGAGAATCCTCAACACTTTTGCCTCTTCCATTATAATACTTAAGAACTTGTCGTATATTTTTAGTAGCACCGATAACAAATTCTCTTGCTAAAATGTTACGTTTTTTTTCGTCTAAGTAGTGTTCTGCTTGTTTAAGAATAACATACCCGGAATTAAGGTGTTCTCTGGGATAAAAAGTTCCCATATAATACCCATAATAATTAAAGTAATGTAATACTATTTCCTTTTGTGACAAAAATTCTAATATACGTTTATTTAAATCAATTTCTCCAAAAGCCATTATTTCCGAGACATCTTCTACCGGTATGTATTTTCTATTGTTTTCAGATTCAAAACAAAGTGTATTGTCTTTACGTACTAGTTTTCCATCTGAAAAAATATAAATAGTCTTTTTGATATAGCCTCACCTCTTTTTTTCCAGTTTCTAAATATTAAACCCAGCAAAACTCATTATAAGCACACTTACCGCAAAAAATATTCTTAACTGGTTCAGGGGGAGCGGGTAAATAAAGAATACGAAGTATATCCTTAATTGTCTTTTGAAGTTTCTCTTCAATTTCGTTGTTAAGAACTATACTCTCTTTATATTTTTCTTGAGGAAAACGCAACTCGCCTTTTGCATCAACACCTCTCTTTTTGAGCTCCATTAGGTAAAATGCCAATTGCATCCTAGCACTTTCCTTATACCTTGAACTCTTCTTAACCTCTCCAACAACTAATTTTCCATCAGATATATGAAAAACGTCCATCTTGCTTGTTCCTACCATTAGCTCTTTTTTCTCACGAGAATAAGAGTAATCTTGAATAAACCGCCCTAAGATGATATCGTTATTATCTTGATCAGGTACTATCTGGTGTCCCATTAACCATACTTCTCTTTGACAAATAAAATAGTACCAACTAATGTTCCATTTATACTTACCTCAAGATCACACATTTGATTAGCCCCCAGATTAGGAAAAACTTAATCATCTTTAAGAAATTTGCAGATAATATTATATTTGTAACAATAATATCATAGTTTTGAATATTAAATAAACTGCACTTTTTTTAAAAGTTTTTAAAAGTGCAGTTTATTTAATAAGAATTATCTATTAAAACTAATTCAAGTATTTGCAGACCATTTCCAAATCACTGGGCTTGTCTACATCTACACCCACTTCGGGATAATGGGTTACTATAACTTTCCCGCGGATTTGTAATAATTCCGAGGCTTTATTTTCGGCTTCAGCCAGTGAGACCTTGCGCAACATAAATTTAACCAAAAAAGGTAAGCCCAGCATCCTGCTTAGCTTTAAAGGGCTTTTCCGGGCAGCCACTACCTGCCGGCCATTTTCCAAACTTTTCTCCACCACAACAGGGTCAAACAAAAAAAGATTGCCTCCGGTAAATTTTCCTTCTTTAAAAGCTACATAAGTCCTTTTGGTATAATAATTGCTTTTTTTAACTACTTCCTTAGAAATAACAGGGTAAAAAACATCCGCTTCCTGGTTTTTGCACTTGTTTAAAAAATCCTCAATAGCTTGAGTAGTTATAAGAGGTATGTCGCTGGTGGCCAGCAGTATTTTTTCTGTTTTGGGAAGCATTGATACTCCCCTTCTTATGTTATCAATAATATTATCACTAGGCGAAACCACTTTTATATTGCCATTCTGGCAAAGCCCGGTTATTTCGGCAGGCCCCACTACCACTATTTCTTTAATGAGAGGTGATTCCCTTAATGCATCAATCACATATTCTATCATTGCTTTACTGCCTATAGGAATCATTGCTTCATAAGGCACATGGCTGCATTGACTAAGCAGCCCATCATTCTTACTGCCTGCCAAAACCAATGCATTTACCATTATTTTGCCTCCCGCATAGCATTAAGCAAACTTTGCTCTGCATTTTCTATATGTTCCCTGGCTAAAGCCTGGGCTGTTTCAACATTCCTGTCGCTGATTGCTTCCACTATTAAGCGGTGCTCACTAAGGGCATCTCTTAACCTGCCAGGCTGGGCCAAGGATGTAGTCCTAAAGCGTTGGATCTGTTCCTTAAGATGGGTTATTATCTGCACCAGCCTCTCATTCCTGCATGCCTTATATATTAAATCATGGAATTGGGTATCTATTTCAACGATGTCTTCCAAATCATCTTTGTCGCTGATTTCTGTGATTTTTACCAACAACCTTTCCAGTTTATCAAGCTCTTCATCGGTAATCCGTTCGGCAGCCAAACCTGCAGCCAATCCTTCCAGGGCAGCCCGCACCTCAAAAACATCAACAATATCTTTTACGGATATACCGGATACATAAGCTCCCTTGCGCGGGATCATCACCACAAAGCCCTCTAATTCCAGCTTTCTGATAGCCTCCCGCACGGGAGTCCTGCTGACACCCATTTCTTCGGCCAACTGCATTTCCATCAAGCGTTCCCCAGGTTTTAACCGGCCTTGAATAATAGCCTCCCGCAATGATTCAAATACCAACTCTCTAAGGGGCTTGTAATTATCCAACCTTATTGGGACCAGCCTGGATTCATCCATTGTGTTTCCTCCTACTCCTTATTCAATTAACATTGTAATATTTTCCAAACCCCTCTGCAAGCAGGGGTATAAGCATTATATAGTTTATATTGTTCTCGTTGCAATTACCCTGCACCCCGGGGCTTTAACCCGGGAAGCCACTTCAATAGCCGATTCATAATCTTTACATAACCCAAAGACTGTAGGGCCGCTGCCGCTCATAAGAGCGCCGGCTGCTCCTGCGGCAACCAATTCTTCTTTGATATCCCGTATTTCAGGATGAAGATTTATAGTAACCTGTTCCAAAACATTGGCCATCAGTTTGCACAGGATATAAAAATCTTTGTTTTCTACCGCACGTAGAATATTAACAGTATCCGGCCGCGATCCGGGTGGAGCCGGGAGTTCGTCATACAAGCTGTATACTTTGGCGGTAGATACCCCAAAAGGAGGTTTAACCAGTACTACCCCAAACCCATCAAAAGAGGGCAAAGGAGTCAATTCTTCCCCCCTGCCCCCAGCCAAAGCCGTCTGGCCCAACAGACAGAAAGGCACATCAGAGCCAACCATTTCCGCAACTTTATACAACTCTTCTTTGCCGGCATTAATTTGCCACAATTGATTCAAAGCACTGATAGTGGCTGCAGCATCGGCAGATCCCCCACCCAGCCCGGCAGCCACCGGGATATATTTTTTTATTTTTATTAGAGCGCCGTAATTGCAAAGGTATTTTTCCTGCAATATTTTTCCTGCATTATAGACTATATTCCCCGGGCCGGACGGCACTTGGGGATCTTCACAGTCAACCCTGAGCTCCCTTTCCGTCCGGGATATTTCCAACAGGTCAAAAAGCTCCAAAGGCTGCATTACCGTAAGTATTTGATGGTAGCCATCTTCTCTGACACCCTTTATGTCTAAAGAAAGGTTAATTTTTGCCCTGGCTTTTACTATCATCATAATAAATAAAAGACCCCGCTTAATTATTGTGATATTTACCAATAAATTATACCTTTTTCAATCACCAAACAATATATTTTGATTTAATTAACTAAAGTTTTTAGCTATAGCTTGTCCATTCATATCAAATGCCATCATTAAATAAAATATTTATTATGCAATTTACAGGAGTGATTTTTAATGTTTGCTAACGAAAACCGGCTGGAAACCGGGACACGCCTGGTTGTGTCCAGATCAAGCCGTAAACTTCATTATTACGTAGGAGATCGAATTATTAAGACATACCCCGTTGCTGTGGGTAAACATTCAACCCCAACACCGCTTGGCAACTACCAAGTAGTTAATAAAATTGTTAATCCGGGTGGTGCATTGGGAACCCGTTGGCTGGGCTTAAATATACCTGGTGGGAACTACGGTATTCACGGCAACAATAACCCCTCATCAATCGGCAAGTATATCTCAAACGGGTGTATAAGAATGTATAATCATGATATAGAAGAACTTTTTCCTAAAATTAATATCGGGACTCCGGTTATTATCACCGGCGATCCTGACAGCATCCCCGTGCAAGGCAACCCTGGCGGAAGGCACCAGTATATAGTAAAACCCGGTGATACTCTCTGGAAAATATGCCGGCAGTTTAACGTGAGAATAGATACCGTTATTTCAATAAACGGGCTGTCAAACCCGGATCAATTAACACCCGGCCAAACTATTATAATACCTTAATTATTGCGCTTGATTATTATTTACGAAGCAGCAACCAGGCTCCACCGGCCATCAGCAGGGTGCCCCCTACCCGGCACCAATTAAATGGGGTTTTTTCCATACCGCAAAAACCAAAATGATCAATAAGCCCTGCAGTAAAAACCTGCCCTAAAATAATTGCAGTAGTCGCAGCAGCAACTCCAACCTTAGGGATACTTTTCATTACCAGGTATACTATTACTACTCCCAGAACACCTCCCAGGTAATAATACCACGGCACTTGCCTTAAAAGATCAACTTTTAAGCTCCCCAGGTTAAACGCAAAGAGAATTATAGAAACAAAAATCAAACCCACCAAATGGACTATAAATGTGGCTTCAACCAACCCGATAGTTTTGCTCAGTGCCGCATTAATTGTCCCCTGCAGGGCCATGGTTGTTCCTGAAAGGGCCGCTATGACAAGTGAAAGCAACTTTATACTCATTTTATACTCCTTTCTCTTTTTAAAAACAAATAAAAAAACCCCCGCTTCGGGGGTATTTTTTGCCGCTTGGCTTAAGTCTATTCCAGTTGCCTAAAAGAAATCGTTATAATCCAGTATTGAAATTAATGCCAGCAGAATAAAAAACCTTATTAACCCAACCTTCGATCCCAACTTATAACATTTCCTTTGGATTCTTCTTTTCTGACTGGTGCAGGAGTGGGATCTTGCTGTTTTGGGTTTTTCATTTTTTTTTCCGCAGCAACAGGAATCTTCTTTTCCTGTCCTTCACTGCCTCCGGTGCCGGCAGGTTCCGGTTTGCTTTCCTTTTTGTCAGTACCGGCGGTTTTTGGCTTTCCCTCCTTGGTTTCATTGCCGGCCATTTTTGACTTATCCTCCTTGGAGGATGGGTTTGGCTGGGCCGGCGGCTGCATAATCCTGCTCAACAATGACATTAACAGGGCATTTTCCGGCCTTTTACCCTGAGTACCCAATAAGGACAGCAATATAGCAGGATCAAAACCGCCATGCCCGCCTCGCTTACCCTTCTCGGCTAAAGTATTTAACAGCATTCCCATCAACTGGTTTTCTTCTTCCCCGGCCGGTGAACCGGAACCACTTTTCCTTTTACTTTCAATAACCTTAGTTATACCAATCAGGTTTACCAGGCTTAATATAAGCATGGCATCATATTGATCGGTTTTGCCCTCTTCAAGGCATTTTATTACCTGTTTTACAATACCCTCCATATTGTTATCTCCATTGGGCATTCTACTTCCCCCTTGGTAACATTTTCTACCGGTTGTCATAATATGGTACAGATAAGACTTTTAGGAGGTATTAAATATGCCAGTTAGATTCCCCGGCTTCTTTAACCCATCCATTCTTCCGATTTTGCTGGCCATGACCCCAAACAGAAAAGAAACAGAAAAAGCGTTGGAAGACTTAGTGGGATTTATACAATCAACCAGAACTGCAATAGAGCAATTCGGCAACGGAATGGAAACATTCCACAGCAGCTTTGCTAAAATTGCTGGGGCTCCGCAGGAAGCGGAACTTGACCCTCAAACACCTGAACAGACAACTTTTGAGACACTGCCTGTTAATGAAAAAGAATAGTGTGTAACCGGCAGCTTATACTTTAGACATATTGGGAGCAGGCTTGGCTTCTTTAGGTGCAATATCCGGGCCAGGTGCTATAATACGGGGCATTGCTCCGGTCTGTGCGGGATCCGCAGGAAACCCATTTTTTCCCTCGAGCATATTTAATATGCCGCCGGGATCAGCAACCGGGCTTTTGTTTTGGGAATCGCTGATAGGGTCTTCTGCTTTTTTCCCTTTTGATATACCGCTCCTCTGCTCTATTAAATCGATTATGCTTGTTAAATTAACGAGGCTAAGGAGTATTAACAAGTTTTCTTGATCAATACCCTTTGCACTGCTGTTATCCAATAGCCTTAAAAGCCTGTCTTCAACTTTTGATTGGTTTAAGGTATTTTCAGGCAACACAAGCCCTCCCATCTATATAATTCAAAATTACGGTCTATAAATAATATGCCGTGGCCGGTTGAGATGACACCGGATCATGGCAGAAATAAAAAAGCTGTTTCCTTTGAAACAGCTTTTTTATTTAATAGCCTATCAGAAGCCGCCGGTACATTTTAAAGTTACATCATCAACTATAACCTGGCACTTGTTGCAGTTCTCATAATCGGTACTGGGCACATGCATTGCTATGCGAACCAGGGCATAGGATGTGTCCTCAGGCACTCTTCCCGTAGTAAAACAGAACTGTTTAAAATTACTCGGTATTTGCTGGTGTGACCATGACTGGCTGTGAGAATCGATGATATCGCCTTCATCATTAAAGAAACTTACCTGGCCCTCAATTGTGAAATCGCACTTGTCATGGTGGTGATGCTCCTGGATTTTTTTAGCCCAGAAACAAAACTGGTATCTAAGATCCGGGATCACTTTGCTGGTAGTTTGGAATACCGCTGCCGGGTACTGGGGATCTTTTCCTAATCCTGCGCCATGGCCATTTCTCCCGTCAGTACGGAAAACATTGGTTGCACCCCAAAGCAGGGGAGCATTTCCAACCCACTGCTCAAAACAGGGATCCCTTAATACATTGACATCTTTCTTGCACTTTTTGTCCGGTGAAGGGCAAACCTGGACCCAAATTTGACGCTGCTCCACTGCTTTCACCCGGACTACTATGATGCCGGTTTGCTGCAAGCGGCTGGCCCTTACCAAATCCCAGGTAATATCCGCTCTTTTTCCATGGAATTGGATTTCTACATCGTCTACATCAATAACCGGTTCGGGCTCATGAAAATCAATTGTCTTGGTGAAGGGAATATCTTCTGATACATGCTTGACATGATCATCCTTGTTTACGAAAAAGATCTGTTTGTGAAGTACACCATGGATTATAACTTTTTTCAGAAAAGCTTTCCCGGACGGTACACCCCAGGATTGGTGGTGCGGCCACTTTTTCGACATGCTAATGTTCCAAGTGGACTCACTTTGATGTACAAAAACCGGATCTGCCTCTAAATCTTTTACGCTGATATCAATGTGGTCAATTTTTTTGGCCAGTTCGGGCAAACACGAGGTGTTGTCTACAACTATCTGAGCCTCCTCAGTTTCTGCAATGACCACCGGGACTTTTATCTTTACACATTTCACCATATCCGGCTCGATGAATTCAAATTCGTTAGGCATGCTTGAACCTCCTTGTTTTAAATTATTAGCCTTTGGCTACACAGGGGACATTTATAACTGTTCCAACCTGGATATTGTTTACATTAGGCAGCTGAGGATTAGCTGCAATCATCTGGTTCAGGGGAACACCAAAGGTCCTGCCAACACTGTACAGGGTATCTCCCTGTTTCATAATATACTCAAATGTTGAACCAGGAGGGCAAGGCGTTCCAGTAGGTGATACTGTCGGCTCCGGTGATGGAGTAGGAGCAGGTTCTGCTGCAGTCAAAACATCCCTGCTCATATCCCTGGTTACTTTGGCAGTCACCATCAATACTGCTTCCACAGTAATTTCGCAACCCTTGGTATTGGCAGTTAAAAACTCTGCATCCACCTTTACGTCAACATCATCCTCTTCAGTAGCTCCCATTACTTCAACAAATGCCTTGAATGGAATGTTTCTATGCATTGCATGGACTGACTGGTCTTCCTCAGCCGATACATATACAATCCGTACTTTAACTTCGCCGCTGACAATAACTTTATCGCTTATGATTTTGGGTTCATCAACTGTTATATCTTCGGCAACTACTTCCAGTACTTTTTCTATATCAGGCTTGGGATCCGGAGTTTCAAAAGTGTCTTTAACCACTACCTGGGTTGATTCCTCTCCGACAAGAGAAGCAACCTTAAGCATTGTAAATTTGGGCTCTACTTGGCAGCCACTTATATCGGTGATTACATCCAATGTACGTGGCTCAACAACATGAGCAGTCAGCTTAAGAACCAGATCCGCCCGTAACCTTTCACATTTGTGGGGGACGATTTCAACATCTATGTCTTCCACCCTCACGTCGAAACGTACATCCATCCCTGACATTGCTCCCGGTACTTCAACAAAATCGCTGAATTTAAAGGTTCGATGGAGGCTATGTACCGGCTGGTCAGGTAACATACCCACATACATAACTGTTACTGTGGCTTTCCCATCAAAAATAACTTTATTGCGAAGAACCTTGGTGTCTTTAATATCAACTTTTACATCCACATCTAAAATTTTCTCTGCCGGCGGTTTTTCATTTGGCACATCAAACTCTTCCTGGATCAATACCTGCCTTCTCCCGCTGCTTACCAGTTGATCTACGGTAATTTCTTCAGTTTCACATTCACAACCCTGCGGGCATACGGTAACTACATCAATATCCATGATGTCACTTACCTTGGCTGTTACATCCAAAACTGCAGTTACTTTAAAGTCCCTTGCACAATTGGGGTCTGGATTAAATGAAATATCCTCTACCTTAATGTCGGTATCCACTGTCATCCCCGGAAGCGCGTCCGGAACATCGACAAAGGTAGTAAAATCTATTGACCCGTGCATTGAATGGACTGACTGTTTCGGCTTAAATGCAACATAGACAATTTGCATGTTAAGAGTGCCTTCAATGATCACCTTATCCGGAACAATTCTCACGTCTCTAACTTTGACTTTCTTATCAGTAGACAGGACTTGTTCCACATCCGGCTTCGGGTCCGGCACAGTGATTGTACCCCGCACCACTGTTTGGGCTGAATTCTCACTAACTAATTGGTTAACCCGAAGCCTTTCTGTTCCCGGTGCTACGGTTGCAACCATTAATTCTTCCTCCTTTCAAAGGTTGTTCAATATATATCCGCTCCCTTTATATATATGAAGATCTTTATAAAATGTGATAAGTACAACTTAAAACTCTAGTAAAATAAAAAATAATTACTTTCCTCTACCCCATTGCAAAAAGCGGATTATTTCGAACTTTTGAATACAACTGCGATTAATATTTATTTTTCTGTATTAAGAAAAATACCGTTGATACATACCTAAATTAATGGTTAATTTACCATAATTATGCAATAAGCATTACTAGTAATTTTATAATTATGATATTAATAAAAGGCATTATTAGTTACTTTAAAATATGCTCTTATAAATAAAAAAGTGGCAATTCCACCTTTTGGAACTGCCACTTAATAATTTAAATTCGCTATTTGGTTTAGCCAATAAACATCTGCACAAAAATTTTACCGTACTGGCTCCCGCTTAGAACACCTATACCAATTTCCTTATAGTTTGGATTAAGTATATTTGCCCTGTGTCCCGGAGAATTCATAAGGTTTCTATGAGCCGTATCCACTGACGGCGCTCCGGCCAGGTTTTCTCCTGCAGTACGGTAACTGATGCCAAACTGCCTCATCATTTCAAAGGGGCTGCCATATGTAGGCGAATTATGACTAAAGTAATTCTTTGCAATCATGTCTTTGGCTTTCAGCCTGGCAACCTCGGTAAGTTTTAGATTGGCTTTAAGCGGTGCCAATCCGGCTTTGGCCCTTTCGGAATTAATTAAATCCAACATCCTCTGTTCATCGGCAGTAAGCCCCTGTGTACTTCCACCGGAATTACCGCCACCCGCCGGAGGATCTGAAGGATCGGGATTGTTGGGCGGGGTGCCCGGATCCGGTTTGGTTGGCGGGTTTTCCGGTTCCTGTGGAGCAGGCTGCTGGTTGCCTGCGTTATCAGTAAACAACAGCACATAGTACTTGTTGTTCCCGCAGACCGAAACACCTACGCCGATTTTTCCAAAAGCCGGGCTTAACATATTGGCCCTGTTATACTTTGAATTCATTAAAGCATTGTAAGCCCTGACGACGTTTGTTGATAGCGCGAGATTTTCAGCATACTTGTTGTATTTTACCCCAAACTTGGCCAGCATGTTTTGGACAGAACCATAGGTTGGCGAAGTGTGTGCATAATAGTTATTGACTACAAAATCCTTTGCCTTTAAGTTGGCAACTTTGGTCAGGAGATCATCCTGAACCAGTTTTGGCAAGCCTAATTTGGTTCTCTGCTGGTTAATTAACTGGATCATTAACGATGCTTCAGAGGATTCAGTTGCAGGATTTTTTAGGGAATCATCCCCAGCTCCCTCCCCAGGCTGTGGGCTCATTTGAGAATCGTCACCGGTTTGCCCGGAGCTTTTTTGCCCCCCGGTAAAAAGCTGTACAAAATACTTGTTGCCACCGGAGGATACAATGCCAATACCTACCTGATCATATTTGGTATTTAAAATATTGGCGCGGTGCCCGGATGAATTCATCAATGCTGTATGGGCAGTGGTAACAGTCGGGGCCATAGCCAGGTTTTCCCCGGCATATGTGTAACTAATGCCAAACTTTTTCATCATGTCAAAAGGGCTGCCGTAGGTGGGGGAATTGTGGCCGAAATACTGCTTGTCCACCATGTCTTGGGCTTTCAACCTGGCCAACTTGACTAACTCGGGATTCATTTTTAAAGCTGCCGCGCCTGCAGACGCCCTCTCCCGATTGATCAAATCAAGCATCTGCTGCTCTTCAGCCGTCCAGGAAGTATCCTCCACCCCTTTTACAGGCTGTCCGGCATTTTGATTGCTGGCTGCACAATTATTTTGCCCGGCACAGGGAACTTTTAGCGCCCTTAATTGGTCTAAAAAGCTAAAATCCAGAACCTGCTCCGGGCATTGCGTTGAATTTTCTGAACCCAAATAACAGGTTCCTCTTAAATTAAATTGACCACAGGAAAAACCCTGAGTTGGGTATGCTGCCGCAAAGGATACCGCAGCTAAGCTCAGGGTCAGTAAGATAACAAGAAAACTCGTCAATAGAAGCCTAAACTTTTTATTCCTCATCTGATACTCCTTTCTTTTTACGCCTACGGAGTTAGCTGACGGGTTCGGTAAAAAAGATAAAACCTACCTTAAAAAAGGATTCACCCCAATAAATGGTTCCTCCGCACCCGTTATTAAAAATTAACGGGATTAGGCATTTTGGTACTTTCCTTTTTTATACCAAATGTGCAGCCGGGCATACGTAAAAAAGGGAATAAGTATAGTCATAACTGTAACAAATACTAAAAGAATGAAACAAGTACCATTTCTTCCACCTAATGTTTTTATTTTTTAAATATAAATATTAATGCTTAAAAAAATGGAATTATACTAAAAAATGCTTATAACTGGAATAAACCACCATTTTTTTATTTATTAAAAATTATTAGTAATGCCAAATATTTTATTCTTTAATTAAATCAATAAAGCCCTAATTAGCAAGCTTTAGATAGGGCTTTATTAATTCATTTAAAATTATTTTATTTTTTAGAATTAACACTTAAATATTGTCAGAAGTTTCATTATTAAGTATTATTTACCAGGGCATATAAAGCACTGCTCCTATTCCTTCGGTAATTGCAAGGCACTCCAGCTCGTCGTTATTTTCAAAGAAAGCACTGATAATAAACAACTTGTTTTTAAAATATTTTTGAAACCTTTTCACCGTGAACTCATCCAGGTTGGGCAGTATATCCAAATTCCTCTGCGCACCGCTAATCTGAA
>CAYUXS010000003.1:0-23045 GCA_964448915.1 uncultured Peptococcaceae bacterium | reverse complement strand
TAACAAAAGCAATCAGGTACGGCCCTTTAGCCAGGGAATCAATCCTGTCAACATATTGCCTGACCACTGATAAGGCCTTACACCTGTCCTTCAGCTTTGGCCCAATGACCGGTATATCCTCCCCCAGCAGTGCTACGGTAATTTCGCCAAAAGCAGGTACCGACCAATTATCAGCCATTTATAACCACTCCTCAAAATCCCTTGAATTTAAAGTGTCACATCCAGCAACTCAAGAACAAGATCAATATTGTTAAATACTGTGAATTTTTCTGAACCGGCAAATAAAAGGCCGACCGCCCTTTTCTGCTCATCTACTACAAGGGAGCCGCTATCCCCGCCTTGCGAAGCCATTTCAGCCACAACCTGTTTTGAAAAAACTGCGGTTTCAGTTTGATTCAATGATACCTGCAAGGTAACGTCGGTTGCAGTTACTACTCCTTGACTTAAACCGCTGCTGCGGCCGCTTTTCATCACACGCATGCCCACCGTTGCTTTTGCAATACCTTTTGGGACGCCAATTTCCAAAATGTCCTGCTTAATAAGCCCGGGTGACAAAGGCCTGGCTAACGCGGCATCAATAACATTACTACCCCGGTACTGTTTGACAAAACGTATTTTATAAGCCGGCCTGACAAGTTGTATTAACTTGTTGCCTATCTTGGCCGCACTATTGGCCACCCTGCATTCAGTTTCTTTTTCACTGCGGTAAACCGGGACAAACCTTAAAAGCTCGGCAATTTTTTCTTTGTCCGTACCCCCGTCATATGGGGCCGGCTGGAAAATCGCGTCTCCTTTAGAAGCTCTCCCGTCACGGCCGTCCGTTGCATTGGCCAAAATATGATTGTTGCTTAATATTAAAGGTTCGCCGGTTTTTTTATCCTTTACAACCGCACCAAACGTACCGGCGGTAACTTTATAATGCCCTAAGCTCATACCCGGCTGAGCTGGGCGCTTCTTTACCTTTCGCAGATCTAAAAATTTAACTTTGCCAATCTCTATAACATCCAGATAAACCCCATCAATTTTTTCCGGAACCAATTCGCTCCGGCTGAGGTTTTCTTTACTTTCTTTCTTTTCAACAAAAACAATTATGGAAGGCTGTTTTGTTCTCATGGAACCAACTTTTTTATAGCCCACCCCAACACCGACAACATTTTTTTTACCTATAAGGGCATCTTTTATTTCTTCTAACTTGCGCCTGCATTTTTCCATAAAAAACCCTCCTCTAGTGCCTCTTGCCATTCTATTCAAAGCACCAAAGAAGGGTTCTAGATTTAATAGTAAGCTTTGGGAAGCCCTAATCTGTATTTACCGCGTGTTTCAACAGTCAGAATACAATCCGGCTGCCCGTTAAAATTATATTTAATTGTCACCCTGGGAGCGCCGGAAGGTTCTACGCCGACTGAGATGCTTTCCACCAATCTCTTAACCAGTTCCCTTTTTTCTGCAACTCCGGCTGTTTCTATCCTGCGAAGCAAGTGAGTTTTAAGATCTTCTATTCGATTAATGCCTAAAGCCTGGCGTTTTAGCACAGCTGCCCTTTTATTCAAAGAATCCAGTTCCCGGCTTATATTAGCCAATTCTTCTTGAAGCTCTTGCTCGGTTATCACCTGGCGCCTGCAAAGGCTGATTATCCTCTTTTTTTCCATTCTTTTTGCGTTGACTGCCAGCCTGATGTTTTTAAGTTCCCCGGCAGCAAAACCATGGCCCGGCCGGTAATCCGCGTCAATTAATTCCTTGGAAAAGTCAATTTTTAATAAAAAACCGGTTATATCATCCCAAACCAGTTTTTCAATTATATCCGCACGGACTGACTTTGCCCGGCAGCGGCCGTGCTTTTTGCCTGTTAAGGTACTGCCGCCGCAGCGGTAGTAATTGTGCCTCCCCGGGCTGCCCGAACCATCACCGTAAAATTTACTGCCGCAAGATTCGCACTTAATAATTCCTCTAAGCAGGTACTCTCTTTTGGCATTTCTTTTTGAGTTAACAAAGTTTTTATGGCGTATGCACTGGGCTTGCTCCCATATTTTTTCCTGAATTATGGCCGGGCATTTAAGCTCCACATCTCCTTCCCTTGTTTTAAAGAGAAACACCCCACGGTAAGCAGGCTGGGTTAATATTGCCCACACCCTGCTCCGGTGCCACCGGTTTTGCAATGCCCTTCCATTACTGCTGGAGCAGCCCGGCGAAGGGATTCCGGTACTATTTAAATAGTCCGCTATAGCACCGGTACTCATTCCACCCTCACAGTACATTTTGTAAATGTTCCTCACCACAGCAGCTTCTTTAGGATTAATAGACAACCTCTTGCCGGAAAGATAATAACCGAATGGAGGTGTCCCCCCGGGCCACCGGCCTTCCTTCAATGCCCTTTTCTTGCCCAAGTGCATCCTTTCAGCAATTGTTTCTCTCTCTATTTCAGCTATGCCCCCTAGAGTTGTCATAAAAAACTTGCCGCTGGGAGTAGAGGTATCAAAATTTTCAGTCATACTTTTCAATACAATATTAGCTTCTGCCAGGCTTTGGTGTATTTTTAAGATCTCCAAGGCATTTCTGGCAAGCCGGTCCAACCTATATACACAAACTGCGCTAAATAGGCCTTGCCTGGCATCTTCCAAAAGTTGAGAACCGGACGGCCTTTTATCCATGGGGATAGTGCCGCTTACTCCTTCATCCAGGTAATATTTATATATCTTGTAGCCATGCAGTGAACAGTATTGAGCGGCAAAATCCAACTGGTTTTCAATTGTCTTGGCATCCGCCTGATCTTCAGTTGATACCCGGCAATATACAGCCACCAGCAAAGTAATCCCTCCCGTAATTTTTTTTTAGCGCCGGCATAATAATTTATCAGGAGGAATCACCGGATGGTTATTATTAAAAACTTCACTTGCCGGAATGAAGAAGCGTCTAAAAAGGAGCAGATAAATGAAGCGGTTATGCAGTTTATTTTTCCCGGCCGGTTTGTTTTTGGAAGGAATCAATCTTTACCTATAACAAAAGTTTCCAAGCAATGCCCAAACCCAAATAAAAGCTAATAGTATTTTATTATCATGAATTTTAAAAAAGAACGCACCCGGGACACAAGCCGGTGTTTTACATTCTCCGGGCCTTGGCCAAATACTTTACTGACAGCAAAGCGATAAATCCGGTCATCACAATAAATAACGAGGCAGTATTTATTGAACTTGGTACATGGGAGGAGACCAGGGCATAAAAATCAATTACAGCCAGCTTACCGGTACGAAATGCAGCAATTACCAGCGGGGCAATTTGATATTGGCTTTCTGCAAATGTGCCAAAAACAAAGGATGTCAACAGGGCAACAGTGAACATTACTTTTTTAAACATAATTCCACCTCCGGCTGCCTGCAGTATTTCCACTGCCTGGCATTTATGGATAATAATAGCATATTCTTGCAAGGCCTGTATTCTGCCATTTCATTAAACTTTCTCCAGTATGCTCAACTATTCTTAATTATTCTTTTAGTTAATCAATTTTAATATTATTTGGCATATAAAAAGGGCTGTCCTGATAGGGCAGCCCCGCCTTGGTTTTATTATTGTATTTTCTGCACATTGTCTGCCTGTAAACCATTTTTCCCGGTCACTACATCAAACTCTACTTTTTGGCCTTCTTCAAGGGTTTTAAAACCTTCACCATTTATGGCTGAAAAATGCACAAAAACATCGTCCCCGTCATCAGTTTCAATAAAACCATAGCCTTTACTTGCATTAAACCATTTTACAGTCCCTTGCATATTTCCCTCCTGAAAAATTTATCATAATGATTAATAGAATAACCACAACAATTAATTTTATACATAAAAAAACGGGTTGTGCCCCGGTTCTTTCAAGACCCCCAATCCCGTCAAAACCACTAATTGTCCCGCTGATTATATCTTTTAAGGCAATCGGGTCGTAAATCGAAGTATAAGCCACTTTCTCCATTACAAAAACCGGATCGTAAGCATGGATCAATACCCTCTTTGGAGAACTGGCAAAGTTTGCCCCTGCCGATAGCAAAGCTTCATAGTGGGACTGGCAGGCGCCGGCAAAAATAACCAGATCATCCCTGCTTTTTTCGTACCGCCGCGCTTCAATTACAGCATCGACAAAATGTTTGGAATGGTGGTATTTGCTTAAATCTTTGTAGTCTTTTTCCTTGGCGCCTTTTATCAGGCCGTCATGGCCGGTCAGCACCAGCATATCCGGCCTGTGCTTGGTCAGGATATCATAAACATGTTCTGCCTGTTTTTCTTCATCAATATGATAGCCATGGCATTCTATGCCCAATTGTTTATAACTGGTCAAGCACATAGCCATATATTCTTTGTCTCCATCAATATGGACCAACGTTCCCGGCAAATGAAACCCTTCGACCTCACCCGGGTAATCTTTGGTTGCCCTTTTTAATGAACGCCTCATATCAACTTCCCGGCGGCTAAATACTTTCTTCATTCGCTCCATATTTTTTAACTGGGAGGCATGCAGGTACTTTGATACCTCCAAGTGGTCAACCTTTTTTAAGTCATCAGTCGAAGCCGTTGCTTCAAGCCTTAAATCCAGCCCCTTAAGTCGTGCATATTCAGAGCCGGAATCAGTTTTAAATATATTACAAACTCTAAATAGAATATCATAGCAATAAGAACACCGTGCTACTACGTCTCCCTCTTTTATAATCGACATCTCCTTCCCCCATTTCCTTTTTTTTTATTTTATGGAAAGAGTGCAATGGGGGTGACAAATCCTTTCACCTGCCATAGGGACGGCTTGTGGCAGGTACCAGCCAATGAAATTGTCCTCGTGACTGGTGGCCTGCCACAAACCGTTCCCGTGGCTGCTATTTTGTGTGCTTATCGGCGACGCTGGATGCGGCATAAGCATCCGGCTTAATTCTCGCCTGAAAACCGCTTCCGGTAACCATGCCAACAACTTCCCTGATCAAATCCCTGGTTTCTCCCTGTTTTCCCACATCAATATGGATTTCCACTTCAAGATCATCCAAACCGCTCTCAGCCAGGTAATTGGCAACCTTGCCACCTACTTCAAGGCTTAAGGCAGTTTCAAAAAATATTTTCTGGCGCAAGCTTTTAATTTTTCTCTGCAATTTTTTTCTGTAGAAATAACGGGCCCCTTTACCCAACCTGTGTACCACTATAGCGGTAACAAAACATATTTCATTTCTAACTTGTGAATCAGTACCAATTATTACTTTATAGGTTGATGAAGGCAGGCCTGTAATATAACCGGAGATATCCGCCATCATTTCTTCAAAAGTAAGCTTGCCCCTGGTAGGGCTTTTGAAGTACATACCGAAACCACCTTCCATCACACTTTGTGATTTAACTACAATCCTTGTTAATCCGGTTTATTGGAATGCATTTTCCTGGCTATATTGGCAAACTCGTCCAGCGACAGTGTCTCCCCCCTGCGGCTGGGCTCTATACCGGCCAAGTCGAGAATTTTCTTCATATCGTCCCGGGACAAGTCAAAAGCAGCAGCCAAGGCATTTAATACTGTCTTTCTTCTTTGCCCGAAAGCCCCTTTTATTATTTTAAAAAACAGCGCCTCATCAGGGACTTCCACCGCGGGCTTGTCTCGCTTTACCAACCTTATTACTGCCGAATCAACTTCCGGCCGGGGCATAAAAACAGTCTTTGGAACCTTAAAAAGGAACTTTGCTTCAGTATAATACTGAACGGCCACCGACAAAGCCCCATACTCCTTACTCCCCGGTAATGCAGCAATTCTCTGGGCAACTTCCAGTTGAACCATGATAATCATCAGTGAAAAATTAAAACCGCTTTCCAACAGGTGCATGATTAAAGGAGTAGTAATATAGTAAGGCAGGTTGGCTATTATTTTATATTCGCCTTTAGAACCGGCATACTGCCATACAATACGATCAATATCGGAATCCATGGCATCGCAATAAATAACTTGGGCATTTTTAAAACCCTGCAGGGATTCTTCCAACAAAGGAGCCAATTTTTTATCTATTTCCAAAGCCAATACTTTTCCCGCCCTGGCGGCAGCCGCTTTGGTAATTACTCCTAAGCCCGGGCCTATTTCAACCACTGTATCCCTGCAATCCAGCCCGGCTGAAGACAATATTTTCTCAACAATATTAGAATCTACAAGAAAGTTCTGGCCTAAACCCTTCTTGATCCTGAAACCATGTTTATCAATTAAACTTTTTGCACCTGACGGGGATGCCAAATCAACCATATATACCTCCGCTGTAGAAACAGCTAGAACAACAAAGATATTTTATCATATCCCAGCTATATTATAAAATAACGCCGGTAAAGAAAAAAGCTGCCCCAAAACCTGGACAGCTTAAAATAACTGACATCTAGCTAACATTTTAATTATTCGAGTATATACACTCTAACCTTTCTAACACCCCAGCTCCTGGCAGCATTATATGTTTCCTGGAATACATCAATCCGATTTCCACGTATGCTGCCACCGGTGTCAAGGGCAGTGGCAAACCCATAGCCTTCTACATACAACCTGGTACCCAAGGGTATAACCCTTGGATCAACGGCAACCACCCCATATGATGGCGGCACTTCACTAGCGGTATTATTTCCTGTATAGGTATAGGCAGAAGCATATACATCCATTACCTGCCTGTACCTAAAGGTTTGGCCGCCCCTGGAAACCACATTTGCACCGGTCCCCACATGAACTACGGCATCCTTTGGAGGAGAAATTACTTGCTTTTCAATCAACTGGCGAGCTTTTTCCCTGCCATCGTGGTAAATCACAACCCACTTTTGCAGTTCTTCACCATTACGGCCAGCAGTTACAGTTTTAGTTATCCCTCTTTGAATGCCGGGATCTTTAATTGTCTTGGTACTGTATGGGATTGCTACCTTTTTCTCTTCTGTTTTTTTGACAACTCTGGTAACTCTGATTTCCAGATCTTTTGTTATCTCCTGTTCAACACCGGGAACTACAATATCTTCATCGCCTAATACCAACTTTTTCTCCGCCAATACCTCTCCAACTGTTCTTGCCAAGGATTTGAATTCCAGTTTGTTATTATCCGCTATTAAAACAATATTATGCTTATCTCTGATTTCCACCACCATATCGTCCTCAATAGGGGTGGCAGCTTCGGGTATTACCGCTTTATCCGGACCCAAAACAATATTATTCTCTTTTAAGAACTCGCCCACACTGCTGCTTCTGGTCTTCATCTTCACTTGATGACCGTCTTGAACAAAATACACAGTTTTTGTAGAGAAGGTAAAGCCTAAAACAATTCCTGCCACAAAAATCATTATGGCAAGACCGGATATTATCCATACCGGGCGGACGGTAAGCTTGTTAGCTAGGGTTTTGATGTCATTTAACATTCCGGAGGTCTTTTGAAAAAACCGGAAAATAACAATTTCCCCCTTTCAATTTTTCCCGCCAGTTAGATTACCAAAAGTGTATTCTAGATAAATTTGAAAATTCCTGCAAAAAGTATTGTCGAAACACATCGATAAGTTGGCGGCAACTATTATAATTATAAAAGTTGGCGGTTAAAGCATGTTAGTTATTAGTATTCAAAAAAATGCAGCATGATTCCACAAATTGTATTTTTTTAACTTTTATTTATTTTGGAATTATGCCTTTCAGCAATAAAAAAAACTAAAATGATAGCCATTGCCGGGATAAAAAAATTTGCGTGGCTGGAAAAGAAATCCTGTACCCGGCTGCCGCTGCATATCATATCCCCTGCTACCCAGGCAATAATTGCCGCCCCAATGCTGGTGACAAATTCAAACCTGGCCATTAAGGATGCAAGCGCTTTACTTCCAAGCATTAAAAAGGTCATGCTAAGCACCAGGCCCGCAATCAACAGGCCAATATGGCCGTGAGCAGCGGCCCCAACTGCCAGCACATTGTCCAAGGACATAATGACATCGGCTAAAATGATTGTTTTAATAGCGCTCCTTAAACGTTTCTGGGGCTCTATGGCCTGGCCCTGCCCATCCTCTGTCAGCAGTTTTACCGCTATCCACAGCAAAACAAGCCCCCCAAAAAAACTAAGCATAGGCACTTTCATAATTGAAAATGATGCTATGCTCGCAAATAAAACCCGCAAAAAAATCGCACCTGATGCACCCAGGATAAACGCCAGTTTTCTCCTGTCAGGCTCCAGGTGCCTGGTGGCCATAGCAATGACAATTGCATTGTCCCCGCTTAGGACCAAATCTATAAGAATTATCTCCACGGCCGAAATTAGAAATAGAAAATCTGTATTGATATCCACTATAATCACCCATAACATAAATATGGGTTAGTGGCCAAAATATGACTATTAATCAGTATTCTATCCCTTTTTGGGCCTTAATCCCCTGGGAGTACGGGTGTTTTATCTCCTTCATTTCTGTCACCAAATCAGCCTGGCCTATTAAACGCGGGGATGCACCCCTTCCTGTAAGCACCAAGTGCATGGAGGGAGGCTTTATTTTTATCAATTCAAGGATGTCATCTTCCGATAACAATTTAAACCCGGCTGCATAAATTATTTCATCCAGGATAACCATATCCCATTTATTGCCGGTTATTTCCTCCCGGGCTGTATTTAAAGCGCTTTTTGCTGCCTGGATATGCTTGTCAGGTTCACCGGTATTGGTAAAACCTTTCCCCAGAGGCCTTATTTCAAAACCTTCCAGCTTATCCGGCAGTTTTAATTCGCCGTAAAACATATCTCCTTTAATAAACTGCAATATAAGCACTTTCATGCCTTGCCCCCAAGCCCTGACAGCCATGCCTAAAGAAGCGGTGGTTTTACCTTTGCCGTTGCCGGTAAAAATTATTACCAGACCCTTCTCTTTAACCATCATGCTCCTCCCCGATAATACCCGATTTAATTCCAAAAATTGCAGAAGTATTGCGAACAACTGCCTGGGCAAGTTCCTCCGGCTTAATTTGCTTAAGTGCAGCTATCTCTTCAACCACATACCTGACATAGGCCGGTTCGTTCCTGGTTCCACGATGGGCCTGGGGCGTAAGGTAAGGTGAGTCGGTTTCTACCAGCAGCCGGTCCAGGGGAATCTTGGCTGCCACACTCTTTAACCTGGTTGCGTTTTTGTAAGTAACCGGCCCGGCTATTGAAATATAGAAACCCATTTTTATGCACTCCCGGGCCATTTCCCAGCTGCCGCTGAAACAGTGCATAACCCCTCCCCGTTTAGGGATGCCGTCCTGTTTTAAAATTGCCATTAAATCTCCATGAGCATCCCGGTCATGAATGACAATGGGGATATCCAATTCCCTGGCCAGGGCCAACTGTTCCCGGAAAACTTTTTGTTGCAACGGCTTTGGGCTATAATCCCGGTAATAATCCAGCCCTATCTCACCTAAAGCAACTACCAATGGACTCTGAACTAAATTGCGAAGTTCGTCCAGGTAACCACAGGAAACACCCCCTGCGTCATGGGGGTGGATACCTGCCAAGGCATAGACACCCTCGTATTTATGGGCCAACTCCAAGGCACGCCGGGATGAAGCCAAATCAAAAGCGGCATTAATTATTACTTTCACACCGTTTTCCCTTGCCCTGGACAGAACCTGATCACGATCATGGTCAAATTCCTCCATATCCAGGTGGGCATGGGTATCCACCAACATAAATTCATTCCCCCGATATACTGTAAAGTTTATAAGTAAATTTGCCTTTATTCATTAATGTCAATCCTGGGGAAAAGAGGTTCACCTCTTTTTAAAGTAACGCCTGAAGGTAGCCTGCCCCAAACAAGGGATTCCCAGGTATGCAAATCAGTCCGATCCGCAATGCCAAGTAATTCCCATACTTTTTGTGCCATTTTAGGCATAAAGGGAATTGAAATAATAGTAATAAAACGGATTGATTCGGCAAGGTTATACAATACCGTGTTTAGACGGCCTTTAGCTTCCGGATCCTTAGCCAGCACCCAGGGTGTTGTATCATCCACATATTTATTGGCCCGGGAAACCAACTTCCATAGAGCAGCCAGGGCACCGGAAAGATCCCTGTTGTCCACTGCTTTTTCCACTGCGGCAGGAGTTTCCGCCGCCAGTCCAATAAGCTCGGAATCAGGCCCTTCTACAGGGCCGGGGCTCTTGAGAACACCTTTAAAATACTTGTCAGCCATTCCCAATGTCCGGCTTACCAGGTTCCCCAAATCATTGGCCAGGTCTTTATTAATCCGGTTTATTAAAGCATCCTCACTGTATAAACCGTCATTGCCGAAAGCAAGTTCCCTTAAAAGGTAGTAGCGGACTGCATCCACACCATATTTGTCAATAAGTACAAGGGGATCTACCACATTGCCTTTCGATTTGCTCATCTTGCCGTTGTCCAACAGCAGCCAGCCATGCCCCACCACTTGCTTGGGCAGGGGGAGGCCTGCAGCCATAAGTATACACGGCCAAATCACAGTATGAAAGCGAACAATATCTTTGCCTACCAGGTGAATATCTGCCGGCCAGAATTTATTATACAATTCATCATTTTCAGTACCGTAGCCCAAAGCAGAAATATAGTTTGTAAGAGCGTCTACCCACACATAAACCACGTGATTTGGATCAAAAGGGACTTTAATTCCCCAATCAAAAGTGGTGCGTGATACACAAAGATCCTCCAGCCCGCTTTTGATAAAGCTGATCATTTCATTTCTGCGGGCCACCGGCATGATAAATTGAGGATTATCTTCAATATGCTTAAGCAGCCTGCCGGCATATTTAGAAATCTTAAAAAAATAGCTTTCTTCCTTTAGTAATTCCACCGGGCGTTTACAGTCCGGGCAATTGCCGTCTTCCAGGCGGCTTTCAGCCCAAAAAGCTTCACAGGGAGTACAATACCAGCCTTCGTAACTGGCTTTATAAATATCTCCTTGGTGGTAAAGCTTTTCAAAAATTTTGGTTACGACTTTTTTATGCCTTTCTTCGGTTGTCCTAATAAAATCATCATTGCTGATTTCCAACTTGTCCCAAAGATTTTTGATGCCTTCAACTATATTATCTACAAATTCCTTAGGGGTTTTATTATTGGCCTGAGCAGCTCTTTCTATTTTTTGGCCGTGCTCGTCAGTACCGGTTAAAAACCAGACATCATAACCGGTAAGTCTTTTGAACCTGGCAAAAGTATCTGCCGCAACAGTTGTGTAGGCATGGCCAATATGCAGGTTATCACTGGGATAATATATTGGTGTAGTAATGTAGAAGGTTTTCTTTGCTGCCATTAATGACACTCCTTTAATAAATTAAATATACATCTTTTAATTAACAAAAAACTCCGTCCCCGGCATAAAGCCAGGGACGAAGTGATTTCGCGGTACCACCCTAATTCACTGCTGCCTCACGGCAACAGCCTCAGCAAAAGCTTTTAAAAGCTTTCAGGTATTGATAACGGGTCCCTTTTTTAGTTTATTAACCCGGTAATGCCTACTCAAAAATAATTTTCAGCATCCGGTTCCGGGGCCATGTTGGGTTAGTTTGCCAGGTGGGCTTTCACCTTCCCCCACTCTCTTATACAGGCTACCTAACTTACTCTTCCCCTTCATAACCTTTAAATATTATTTTTAATAACACTAATTCTAACCATGATTTTGTTAATTTGTCAAGTTAACACAGTTGGAGGCAAAAACCACTAATTTGATAAAATATAACACTATTTGACTAAATGTTATAAGACACACAAATTTTTAACAAGTATATTGACTTTTAATGGAATCATTGGTACCATTTAGTTGCTATAGCAAATATTTCTGTCGAGAACTAGGTTAGGGAGGGGAAAACAGATGAAATCAACCGGCATTGTCAGAAAAGTTGATGAACTGGGCAGGGTAGTTATCCCAATTGAATTAAGGCGCACTATGGGAATTGACGAAAAAGATGCCCTGGAAATTTATGTGGATAACGAAAAAATCATTCTCAAAAAATACGAGCCTGCTTGTATTTTTTGCGGTAATGCAGTAGATGTCCAGGACTACAAAGGCAAAAGAGTATGTAAAAATTGTGCCAAGGCAATGACTGCTGTTGCCAATGCTATGTAATTTATTAATTATCTAACAAAACATTAATGATAAAAATGGGAAGGCATTACAAGCCTTCTCTACTTTTTTCTTCCAATACTATAGAATATATTTCCCGTTTGGATAACCCCGCAATCCTGGCAGTTTCTTTAATAGCGTTCTTGCGGGTTAAACCCTTTTTCTCCAGGGTATTTACCATCCTGGACAAATCGCTCTTGTCGTAAATGGTTGTTTCCTCATCCTCAAGCTCGGTGGCACCCTCGACTACAATTGTAATCTCACCCCTGGGAGGAGTTTCAGAAAACTTATCCAATGCCTGGACAACACTCCCCCGCCATATTTCTTCATACTGTTTGGTTAACTCCCGGGCTATACATATTCTCCTGTTTCCCAAAATTTCAGCCAAATCGGATAGGGTTGACAGGAGCCTGTGCGGGGCTTCATATAAAATAATTGTCCTTTTTTCAGCCTTTAAAGTTTCCAGCTGCTTCCGCCTTGCCGTGCTTTTTGAAGGAAGAAAACCTTCAAAGCAAAACTTTCCTGTTGGCAGCCCTGAAACCACCAGCGCTGTCAAAGAAGCACTTGGGCCGGGTATCGGAACCACTTTTACCCCATAACTTACCGCCAGAGCCGCCAGTTCTTCCCCGGGGTCAGAAATGCCCGGCAGCCCAGCATCGGTAACCAAAGCCAAATTTTTACCCGCCAACAATTGATTTATTAAATACCGGCCTTTGCCAGCACGGTTATGATCATGATAACTGGTCAATGGAGTGTGTATATCATAATGGCTAAACAATTTCCTGGTTCGCCGGGTATCCTCCGCAGCAACCAAATCCACCTCTTTTAAGATCCTTAAAGCTCTTAAAGAGATATCTTCAAGATTGCCTATAGGAGTTGCACATAGGTAAAGAATCCCCTTACTCATCAGTATTTTCACCTGTCTTCTGCATTAATGCAGAACAGAAAAGGCAATCTTCCTGCCGCAAACCTCCAAAATAAAGGTTGCATATATGAAACCCCCTGTCATAGAGGTTCACCAAACTATCAAGCCCGCTAAAAGAACTCTCCTGGCCTTTATCCAGGCCCTCATGCCCATTAGCTTCAACATATCTTGCAATCTCACTCTTTAAGCGGGCATTCTCCTCCTCCAGGAGGTGTACATACTTCTTGAACCTGGCAAGCTCCGCAGTAACATCCTGTATCTTGGTCTCCATTAATTTGATCATCCGTCCCAGTGGGTAAGTCATCCTCTTTTTTCACTCCCTTAGGTGTTATTTCTTCCACCGGGTATTCCATGGGCACTTTGGTTTCACTAAGCTCAACAGTGACTGTTTTTTTGAAAATATTTATCCCCGTCACTTTGCCGTCGCCTTGGGGACAATCTACCAAACTGACTACCTCCGGAAACTCAGCTTTTGCCATCTCATAGGTATCATTTTCATATTTAAGACAGCACATTAAACGACCGCATGCACCTGATATTTTTGTAGGGTTAAGGGAAAGATTTTGATCCTTGGCCATCCTGATTGATACCGAAGTAAAATCTGACAACCAGGTAGCACAACATAGCTCCCGGCCGCAACAACCCAGTCCCCCCATCATTTTAGCCTCGTCCCTTACCCCAATTTGGCGAAGCTCTATCCGGGTACGAAATACCGCTGCCAAATCTTTTACCAGTTCCCTGAAATCAATTCTCCCGTCGGCGGTAAAGTAAAAAATAATCTTATTGCCGTCAAAGGTCTGTTCGACCCCTACTAATTTCATAGGCAAACCATGTTCTGCGATCTTTTCCAGCCCTACTTGAAAAGCAAAGGCTTCTTTTTCTTTGTTTGCCTCAACCTGTTTTTTATCCTCATCGGTTGCCTTTCTGAGAACATTTTTCAAGGGTGCCACCACTTCTTCTTCGGGAATATCGGTAGGCCCCACTACAACTGAACCATATTCAATTCCCCTGGCCGTTTCAACAATCACGTCGTCCTCTATACTTAACTCCCATTCACCGGGATTAAAAAAGTATATTTTTCCGGCTTTTTTAAAGCGTACACCAACAACTTTGGACAAGACTACAATACCCCCTTCCCGTCAATATCCGGGCCAAATCCCGCCAAATTCAAGAAAAGCGCCTCTATGGCCAATTGAGTATTTGCGCTTAACGCCAGTGACTTTTTTACATTCTCCAAGGAATCCAGCATTCCTATTAGCCTGCCCGATGGGTAAAATGCACTTAAAGCCTTTATTTTATCAGACTTGTCGCTGTTTATCAATAAATCTGTATTGCTTGTTTCATTATACAACAATATGTCACGGAACCAAAGAATCATCATATCTAAAATTGACAACAGGGTCTCTTTGCCTGTTCCCGAAGATATGCCCGCCGCCAGGGAAAAAACTTCTCCGGCACTGGCCCTGTTTAATCGTTCTATCAAACTTAATGCTTCTTCCCTGGCTGTAAAACTGCCTGACAACAGCTCCCGGGCCCTGCCCAGCCTCCCCCCGGACAAAGCAGCCGCCCTCCTGACAGCGCCCGCAGGATACGATGAATTTACAGAAAGGGCATCTACTAACTGCCGTTGTGTCAATGGCTGGAAATAACGATGCTGGCAGCGTGATAAAATCGTGGGCAGAACAACCTGGGGCCTTGTGGTTATTAAAATAAAAACTACTCCCGGCAGTGGTTCTTCAAGAATTTTCAGCATTGAATTGCCTGCCTCAGGAGTCATAGTGTCAGCCTCATTAATAATTCTTATTACCCAATCTCCCTTATCCGGGCCAAATTGCAACCCGGCTATCATCTCCCTAACCTGTCTTATTTTAATTGATGCTCCCTCAGGTTGAATAATCCTTACCCTGGGGTGGGTCCCCTCCTCAACCTTTTCACAATCCCCGCATTTCCCGCAACTGTCATAGCCTGAGTTGTGCGGGCATATCAATGCCCTGGCAAAAGCTATAGCCACGGTCATCTTTCCCACGCCTTCAGGGCCTGAGAAAAGGTGGGCATGGGCTACTCTCCCGGAAGCAATAGCTCCCTGCAAAGTTTTTATTATCTCATCATGGCCAATAATATCTCGTAATAAAATCAATGGCCTTCCTCCAACTCACCAGATAAATCAGAAACGGGAAGCAATTTGTCAACGGCCGTTATAATATGGTTGAAGATAGCGTCCGGCTCCAAAGAGGCGTCAATTACCAGGTAGGTTCCGGGATTATCGTTGGCTATTCCCAAATAACTGTGCCTTACTAACTGTAAGAACTGGATACCCTCTGCTTCCATGCGATCTTCAGGTTTGCCTCTCCTTAATGCGGCCTTTATGGGATCAATATCCAAGAGGATTGTTAAATCCGGCATAATTCCCTGGCAAGCATTTTTATTTAGCATTTCAAGAAAACCGTGCTCCAAGCCTCTCCCGGCGCCCTGGTAAGCAAAAGTGGAGTCTGAAAAGCGGTCTGATATTACCACTTTTCCTGACTTTAAAGCAGGGGCTACCAGTTCCACAACCATTTGAGCCCTGGCAGCGGCATAAAGAAATGCTTCGGCCCTGGCATCTATAATTAAGTTGCTCCTGAGCAAGGTATCCCGGAGTTTCTCACCCAAAGGCGTCCCCCCCGGATCCCTGGTCAAAACTACGGGTAAACCCCTTTTTGCCAGGGCACCTGCCAGCCTATTGACCTGGGTGGTTTTCCCAGCGCCGTCAATACCCTCAAAGACAATAAACAACCCTTTTTTCATATATTTGTTCCCTTCGGAATAGCTAATCGATTACTCGAATGTATTTTAAGTGAGGATCTGCCGGTCCTTGAAAAGCAGCCCCGGACTCCCTTACCCAAATCAAGTAATTCACCATTTCCCCGCTTATTTCCTCCCCGGGCAAAATAACCGGTATACCGGGGGGGTATACCGCCGCCCATTCAGCACAAATACAACCCGCTGACTCTTCTAAAAGGACTTTTTTTGACTGGGCAAACCAGGCGTCTCTTAATCCAAGCACCTGCCTGGCGTAAGGGATTTCGGCAACTGCCGGCTTTAACGGGCTGCCAAAAACCCCTTCCCTGGCTGCAAGATCCTTCAAAGCAACAACCAATCTTTGACCTTCTTCTTTAGTTACTCCTAAACCCGGAACCAAAACTATATTGTCCCAGTCCGCCATTTCAGCATAGATACCGTACTTTTCCCCCAGCCACTCGGATGCCTGGTAGCCTGTAAGCCCCATTCCACTTACTTTTATAACCAGCCTTGAAGGATCATAATCAAATACCCCTTGATTGTCCAGGTGCTCCCGGCCAAACACTTCAATGAAAGGAATGTCCCGCAGCTCTTCCCTTATTTCAAAAACAACATCCAGCAACTGCTGCAGCAGTACTTTTCCCTTAAGAGCCAACTGGCGCCTCGCCTCATCCAATGAAGCCATTAAAATATAAGAAGGGCTGCTGGTCTGGATAAGTTTAATAATTTTTGATACCCTGTCAGGGTCAATCCGGTTTCCCTTGATATGAAGCAGTGATGATTGGGTGAGAGAACCGCCTGTTTTATGGATGCTTTGAACTGCGGCATCTGCCCCGGCCTGAAGGGCACCCGACGGAAAACCCCGGTGGAAATAAAAATGAGAGCCGTGAGCCTCATCTGCCAATAAAGGCTTTCCATATTTATGGGCTATTCCCGCAATACTGTTTAAATCCCCCACAATCCCATGGTATGTGGGATGGATACAAAGAACTGCACAAGCACCGGGATTTTCTTCCAAAGCCTGGGCAAACCTGGTTGGAGGCACACCTGCAGGAAAATTAAAAGTAGTGACCACTGCAGGCATAACAAAAACCGGGTCCAACCCGCCAAGAACCATCCCGCCGATTACTGACCGGTGAATGTTCCTGGGCATAATAATTTTCCCTCCAGGTTGGCCTGAGGCCATTATCATAGCGTGCAAGCCCTGGGTTGTCCCATTAACCAGGAAAAAACTCCGCCCCGCCCCAAAGGCCTGTGCGGCCAAATCCTGGGCTTGAGCTATTATGCCCACCGGATGATTAAGATCATCAAGGCCCGGAAGTTCAGTAACATCAATATTAAAAACCCCCGGGCCGGTTACTTCCAAAAAGTCCTTGGGAGCACCCCTGCCCCCGCCGTGGCCGGGAACATGCATACGCACAGGGGCTGAACCGGAATATTTTTTTAAAGCCTCTAAAATAGGCGCTTTATTTTGCCCGCACATAATATATCACCGTTTAATTGTTAATTAATTAATAATTTTTTTTAATTATTGATAACCAATATATTTACCAACATTTAATTTAATATTGTGACTTAATCGATACAAACTATAGTTATCACTTTATCACTTATTTTTCCTTGTTACTACCTATCAATACACAAATTTCTTTGAAAGGAGATGAAATATTGACACCTAAAATAAAAATAGATGAAAAGGCTTTATCGCGTAAATATCGTACCAATGTTCCACGTTTGATACAAGAGTGGAAAAAAGGCACTTCCGATCTGGAAATCTCCAAGGAAATGGGTATTGATTTATTTAAAGTGCAACAAATAAAAGCAGATATTGAACTAACCCACCGGCGATTGCGTATGGCCGGCAAAAAAGCATCAACCCAGGATCAAACCTATGTACAACGCCATATATTTTTAAGCCCGTTTACATAAAAGTTATAATTATCACTGCCACAATGAGATTTAACAATATTTTTTTCACAGTTGCCGCAAATATAACAGTTTTTTATAACTATACCATTGCTGTCAGCGTCTATAAGCCCGCAAATAGTGCATTTTAGGACTTGTATTTCTTCTCTCATTTTAAGATTTCTCCCTTCCAAATAAAAAGAATTAATTTTTAAAGTATTCCCTTTTTCTTTGGTAGGTTACACATAAAAAAATGGGTTGTACGGAAAATTAATTCCTGTACAACCCATTTTTTATTTTACGTAATTTCATTTTTTAATTGTTACTTTTTCTTTTTTTCTACGCTTATGGCACAATCTGGGCAATAACTCTGGCAAATTCCGCAGGCAATACAATCATCATTTATTTTAACAGACGGTGTACCGTAAACTCCCAATTCTTCAGACCATGACATGCATTTCTTGGGGCACTTTTGGATGCACAACCCACAGCCTTTGCATAAGCCAGGGAAAATAGCCCATATCCCTTTTTCTACTTCATACTCTTTAGCTCTTAAACTCATTATTTGCTGCACCCCCTACAATAAAGCTGCCACAAGTTCGGCGCCCCGTTCAATGGCCTTGAAGTTTAATTCACGCAGTTTGGGATTCTTCTCAAACTTGTACCCGAGTTTTTTCTCAATAGCCGCCTTAGCCCTATCCTCAGTAACCACCTTTGTGGCCTTAACTACAGCGCCCATTATAATAACGTTAAATACCCTGGGAGTTAATTCTTCATTGGCCACTTTCAAAGCCGGGATTGCCAGTACTTTTTTGGCGGTATTCGGTATAACATTGTCCACGTCCTGGATACCGGAATCATAAACAAAAATCGTTTCAGGGCCAACATATTTGCATGTACGGTATACGGCACGGTGGCTTAGTGCAATAACAATATCTGCTGTCAAGAATTTGGGTGAACCGATGGCCTGATCTCCGATTTGCAAATAGGCTACAGAAACCCCACCACGCTGCTCTACTCCAAAGTTCGGGATATAAAGAGCTTCACGGCCCTCTTCGTTGGCAGCCTCGGCAATAATTTCAGCAACTGATTGTACACCCTGGCCGCCTTCACCAGCCAGGATAATTTTAACTGCCTTTGCCATTACTTTACCTCCTCCTGCTGGAGTTGCGGCACTTTAATTTCTCCTACCTTAAAGTACTTGGGCATTTCTTTTTCCACAAAATTCCAGGTATCCTCGGCGTTTGTCCGCCAGTTGGTAGGGCAAGTGGACAGCACCTCTACGAAAGAAAAACCATTGCCGGCCATCTGGTTTTGCAGTGCCTTTTTAATAAATCCCTTCAACTGCCTGGGATTAGCCACAGTACCGCGAGCAACATAAGCACCTTCTCTGGTTATAGCAGCCACCATTTCAGGACCCTGGGTAGGATAACCGGTTTTTTCAGGATCCCTTCCATAAGGCGTTGTTTCAGTTTTCTGGCCGGGCATTGTGGTTGGAGCCATCTGGCCGCCAGTCATTCCATATTGGGTATTATTAACCAAGATTACAGTGATATTTTCATTCCTGGATGCGGCGTTAACCAAGTGCTGTGAGCCAATGGCATATCCTCCACCGTCACCCATATAGGCAATCCCAATTAAATCGGGATTAGCCCTTTTTAAACCTGTTATAACCGGAGTGGTCCGGCCATGGTGGGTCTGTACCGAGTCAATGTTAAAAAAGTCCCAGGACAGTAATGAACACCCTATATCACATCCATAAACCGCTTTATCTTGGATACCCAGTTCATCAATGGCCTCGCCCAAGGCCTTCAAAACCAGGCCATGGCCACAGCCCGGGCAGAACTTATGCGGTTTGGTATCTATTCGCCAGCTTTTTGGCATAGCCAACTGCACAGACATATTTTACCTCCTTTCAATATCTAAAACAAACAATTACAGGCTATTTAAGAATTTCCTTTATCTTGGCCACAACTTCTTCAGCGGTTATACCAACACCGGGTTTAAAGAAAGGTATAACTTCTGCGCTGCAACCATAAATATCATCCTTGACCAACCTGGCCATCTGGCCGTTGGCAGATTCAACCATCAACAGTTTTTTAGCCTTATTGGCAACCTCTCTAATCTCTTTCGTAGGCAAGGGGCGCAAAGTAATCGGTCTAAAATACCCTACGCTATAACCCTCAGCCCTTAAATCTTCAACTGCTTCTTTTACAGCCCTGAAAACTACGCCGTGAGATATGACTACCAAATCAGATTCCTCAGCGGCATAACTGTCAAATTCGGCTATTTCAGGAGCAATGGCCATAAAGTCCTTTTCCATCCCCTGAAGCACTTCATACAGTTCTTCTTCTACGTTGTACGTGTTCCGGTATTGGGCAGGCTCCCTGTCAACACCCGGAATACCGGGTTTGCCTAAAAATGGCTCGGTGGGAACCATTTTAATGCCTCTTACTTCGGGATCGTACATGGTCAGGGATTCCCTCATTTTGGCTTGGTAACCGTCACCCAGGACAAAAGTGGGCAGGCGGTATTTCCAAGCAGTATTAAACGCTTTAATGGTATAATCGTACAGTTCTTGGTGATTTGCGGTAGAATAAACCACCCGGAAACCTTCACCGTTCCCGCCAATGGTAGTCATGGTAACTTCCTGTTGGGAATAAATCACCGTGGCAGTGGACGGGCCGCCTCTCTGTTGAATAATAACTACCATTGGAAGCCTCATGGCTTCAGCCATTGACATTGGCTCCTGCATCAAAGTATTACCCGGGCCTGCCGTGGCAGTAAAAGCCCTTTTACCTGCAAGAACACCACCAACAGTAGTAAAACCTGCTGAAAGTTCATCTTCGGTCTGCAGGAATTCCCTATTAAATTTGGGAGCCATCCTGGTCCAGTAATGCATAATTTCATTTTGCGGGGTAATAGGATAGCCGTACATTATATCAGCACCGGCTGCCATTGCCGCATATGCTACAACCTCATTACCGGTCATAAAATACCGTTTTTCTCCCTTAATTGGTTTTTCTGGCATGTAGCAGGTACACCTCCTAAATCCTTAAATAAACATAAGATTATATTATAGCCGCAGTCCCAGCTGAAAGGTATTGCACTTGTCCACATGATTAATTAGCTGAGCAACATTGGCTAAATATTTTAATTAAATTAAGCAAAACAACTCTATAATATGAAGGCACCGTAGAACGGAATATGTTTCCGAACCAGCGGAGCCGGAAAATCAACATCTACCACAGGGTGCGCGGCATATATCTTACCAGGGGCCATACCGGATTGCCAACACAGTCCACTTTGCCAATTTCGGCGGCTATTTCTTTAGTGGCGGAAGTAGCTAAAACAGGTATACCCAGCCTTTGTGATGCCTCATTTACTATAATTGCCCCGTCCTGAACAATTTGGGCGGTGGTTTCATCTCCCAAGTGGGTATTATTAATTAACATATCCACCCTGCCCAATTGCCCTATATACTCAACAATGTCCTCTACCGTCCCGGTCATCGGCCGGCTGGTATTTATAACTGCAATTACCTTTAAGTCCGGATCCTTCGACGAACCCTCCAAAAGGTTTAGTGTCCTGGAGCCGTCCACACCGTAACCAATATCCAATATTATATCACCTGGGCGAAATAATGCCCACCGGCTATCAGCCCTGATAATATTTCCAGTTTCACCAAGCCCTATGGTTTCACAGGTTTCCCAAGCCAAGACATCTACCCCGGCAGATATAAGCTCATTTTTAATTGGCCGCAACGTATAACATGGCTCCACCAAATCCAAATCAACCAAAGTTACTTTTCTGTTTTCCCGGGATAAAGCCAAGGCACGATTTACAGCCACCTCGCTCTTTCCACTGGCATACTCGCCAACAAAAGCTTCCACTATCCTGTTTGTGATAGTTTTAAACACCTCACAAGAATATTTAATTTGTTTGACCTTTCAAAAAAATGAAAAAGTTTAATTTATAAAATTAAAATGAAAAAAGGGTGTATACAAAAACACCCGCTGCCTCAATGCATTTTAAGTATATTTCAAAAAAAAAACCAAGTCAATAAACACAAACTATTTTTTAAGTGACAACAATATTCAGTACCATTTTTTTATTCTTTAGACAAAAAGATAACTCAACACAACCAACATCAAGGCTCCCGGCAACTGCAATATTCCGGCGGTTAAAACTGTAAACGGGTTAAATGGGATATGCAAACCAGTCTGGCTGGAAAAAAAATTAACCACCGTTATCAACAGGGTCCCGATCACCAGATAACTGCCCAGGCGAAACAAAAGCTTGATAGGGCCGCTTAAAAACGCTGCTGTTACGAAAAAACCGCAAAGTACCAGCAAAACTAAAAATATAAACTTCCATTCCACTGCATAACACCCCCTGCTTCCATTAAATGGAATAGCTTATTAATTGATTATGCAGCGGATTTGAAAAATATTCCTTGTATTTTTAAATAACATCCTGCCGGCCTTCTAATGCTTTTGTCAAAGTAATCCCGTCAGCGTATTCCAAACTGGCCCCAACCGGCAGCCCATGGGCCAGCCTGGTTACCCTGATGCCGGATGGTTTGATTAACCTTGCCAGGTAAAGGGCGGTTGCATCCCCTTCAACATTTGGATTGGTAGCCAAAATCACTTCTTTAAAATTATTGTTTATTAATCTATCCATTAATTCCCTGACAGTAAGTTCATTTGGCCCAATTCCGGCCATGGGAGAAATGGCTCCATGCAAGACATGGTACAACCCTTTGTACCCCTTGGATTTTTCAATTGCTATAACATCCCTGGGCTGTTCCACAACACAAATCAGATCCCGTTTCCTCCTGGGGTCCCGGCAAATATCACAAGGATTGGTATCCGTAAGATTGTAACACTGGTTGCAGCGATGTATTTTTTCCCTGGCTTCTACCAATGCCTTGGCCAGTCCCCGGGCAAATTCCGGAGGTTCGTTTAACACATAAAATGCTAGGCGTTGGGCGGTTTTTGGACCAATACCCGGCAGCTTGGCAAATTCATCAATTAAACGGGCAATTGAACCGCCATTCATAATTGTTATCCTCCAAAAAGTGGTTATAAGTTCTACGTTATAGGTTTTAGGTTGGCTATCAGCTATTAGCTGTTAGCTAGCAGTTGTCAGTTGTCAGCTGTCAGCTGCCAGCCAAATCTTTAACTTGTGTTTTTTCGCCGGCAGCCGGCTTGAAATTTTTTACCTATTAATTATTACCTACAACTTATTACTCCAGTAGTTCAAGCTGGTGACTAAAATAGTCCCGGGATGTTCAGCCCTCCGGTAAGCTTGCTCATTTCCTGCGTCACCATATCCCTTGATTGGTTTAGTGCATTGTTTACAGCGGTAAGGATCAGATCCTGAAGCATCTCCAC
>CAYUXS010000002.1:8523-39062 GCA_964448915.1 uncultured Peptococcaceae bacterium | reverse complement strand
CTGTTCCATATAGGCTCCCAATCAACCGGTCCTATGCAAACTATATCCCTGCCCTCAAATAGTTTCTGTGTCATAAATTCCTCCAGCCGACACCTTGCCAGGTATAATAATAGCGGCCAATGGCCGCCGTTGTAACCGGTAATAGGGGCTGTTGCAACTGCCTTATTTTCCCAGCACCTTCATATATACTTCTTCCGTTTTACGAGCCATAGTTTCGGCAGTAAACTTTTCCTCTACAACAGCTTTGGCTGCCGAGGCCATTTCTTTGGCTTCCTGAGGGTGTTCCAGCATCCATAATATATTTTTGGCCAATGAAGCTTCATCAGCCGGCGGGACCAACAAGCCCGTGGTACCGTGTTCAACTATTTCGGGAAGGCCTCCCACCGAGGTAGCCACCACAGGGACCCCAAAGGCCATAGCTTCCAAAGCAGTTAAACCAAAACCCTCCCACAAAGATGGCACAACCAGAAGGTTTAATTCCGGAATAAGATCGGATACATTGGAAATGAAACCGGTAAAAGTAACATGATCGGTTATTCCCAGACTATTGGTTAACTCCTCCAGGCTTTCCCTTTCCGGGCCGCTGCCAACCACCAGGAAATGTATATCCTGTTTTTCTTTTAGTATTTCCGAGGCCGCCTTTAAAAAATAACGGTGGCCTTTCACCGGGTGAAGGCGCCCTACAATCGCTACTAAAGGTATTCCGGCAGGTATGCCCGCTTTATTTCTCCACTCGTTACCAGAAGGGCCTTTTCTTTTAAATAATTGAGGATCAAGGCCGTTATATACTACCGTAATTTTTTTCTCCGGGATCCCCTGCTTGATTAAAGCTTTTTGCAGCCCCCCGGATACCGCAATAAAATGGCTTGTCAAATTGCGGGAAGCCCTTTCAATAAACATATTGGCCAGCCTGCTGAAAATATTTGGATAATCCTGGGCCAGCATACTGTGAACAGTGGTAATTACAGTTTCAACCCCGGATATTTTGGCTGCCAACCTGCCTACTAAATTAGCCCTTACTCCATGTGTGTGTACTATATCTATTTTATCCTCTATTATTTTCTCTCTAAGCTTTGTAACTATGCTGAAATCCAATTTGTGGCGCATAGGGATAGAATATGACTTTATACCTGCCTCCCTAGCCACCCTTACAAAAGGATCAGCAAAAAGGCAACACACGGAAACCTCCACCACGTCGGGATCAATGGCAGTGGCCAAGTTTAAAATATGACGTTCGGCTCCGCCAAACTCGCCCCCGCCTATCACGTGGAGAACCCTTAAATGCCTCAACGTTAGTGCCTCCTTGGCCTTGTTCAGACCATTTTATCAATTTCAACGCCTTTCTACAAGGAGTTTTTCCCTGTAACAAGGTTCTGGAAGTGCTTTAACCAATAGTGTATAATCAATTAGGGCCATACTGACAGAATAATCAAGGAGGGGTTCTTTGTTTATTTTACACAATTTTTTTACTAATAGCTTAACAAACCAATTAATTAAAAAAATAAATCATCTTTTTAATAAATATGGCAAAGAAAGCAGGCTGCTGGATTACCTTGGCAATACGCCGGCATATACTTCGGAATCCTGCTTGCAGGAATCTGTGTTTTTTTTAGCTATTACAAGACTGTTTAATTTTTTTATTACACCCTTGGCCAATGCAGGCAATTTTCTCCGGCAGCAGGCAAGTTGGAGCCGCTTGGGCAACATAAGCCTCCCGGCAACCCTTACTGAAAGCCGGGCTTGGAAAATATTATCGGGTATAAGGGTGGAGAGCGCCCTTTGGCTGTTCATCTCCTACCCCATTATCGATTTTACACTGCGGAAAATACCCCAGCTGTCTTTTTTATCCTCGGGTTGGGATGAAATTCTCCTGCTTGCCATAATCATCGCCTGGCCTTTCCAAATGGCATTGCGGGGTAAAATATATTACCGCTATACATCATTGGATATTCCAATATTGGTCTATATAGGCTTAACTCTCTTCCTGTTCTTTATGAGATCCTGGAATATATCCCTGGCTGTTGAGGGAATGAGAATATATCTTGAATACTTAATCTGGTTCTTTGTAGGCTCAAATCTCCTGTTAAGCCGCAGGCAGTTTAATGCCCTTATGAAAGGCATTGTGGCCGTTGCCATAATAGTTGCGGCAGTAGGTGTATTCCAACAAATAATCGGGATTGAAACCCCTGAAGAATGGGTGGACAAAGCCGAGGCAGCAATACAAACAAGGGTTTTCTCTATTGTCGTAAGCCCCAATGTACTTGGGAGCCTTCTTATCCCCTTTATGATGATTACTGCAGGCCAATTGCTTACCACAAACAAACGCCTGGAGCGATGGCTCTATTTAGGCGCCTTGGCAATTCAGGCAGCCTGTATGGTTTTCACATACTCCCGGGGGGCATGGCTGGCATTTGCCTTATCAGCAGTGGTTTTCTGCTTTTTATACAACCCACGGCTGCTAATCCTTGCAGCTGCAGCAGCCTTTGCCGCAGTTAAATTCGTACCCGGTATCGGAAGCAGGTTCAGTTACTTGTTTTCATCTGCCTATATCAGCAGCAGCCAGCGCGGGGGCCGGCTGGCCCTTTGGCAGTCTGCCATTGACAAGTTCAAGTATGATCCCGTTTTTGGTTCGGGCTTTGGCACTTTTGGCGGCGCGGTGGCAGCCCGGAGAGTCCCAGGAGGCTATTATGTAGACAACTTTTACCTTAAAACCTTGGCAGAAAGCGGGATTATCGGACTGGCTGCCTTAATTTGGCTGCTCTTTAGTTTATTCAGGAGCGGTTATTCAGCCTGCAAGAAAATCAAAGACTCAAACTTATATATAATGGGAGCAGCTATATTTTCCGGCCTTTTAGGGATAGCCGCCCATAACGCAGTAGAGAATATTTTTGAAGTCCCCATGATGACCAGCTACTTCTGGCTTTTGGCAGGAATGCTTTTGGCTTTGCCGGCCATTTCAAATGCAGAAGACAAAAGTCGGTAGTCAGAATTCAGAATCCAGAAGACTAAATATAAGAAGTTATTTAGTTTAATGGTTAAAAGTGGTTGTTTTACAAAGCATTGATTTTGTAAACAACCACTTTATTTTTTATCTTAAATCTTAATGTTTTTATTCTGACTACTGACTTCTGACTTCTGACCAACAAGGAATACCCCAAAGGCTAATAATGATATTCAATCCTCACCGGATCATCCGGATAATCGATACTGGGAGGCACAATACCTCCTGAATAGCCACCGCTTCCCGAGCCGCTTCCCCCCTGTTGACCCTGTGAGCTGCCGTTATTGGAGTTGCTGCCAGTACCTGAAGAACCGGTGCCGGTATTATCATCATAATCAGGATAATCAGGAATCCAAGAATTATTTCCGGAATCGCGGTTATAGGTTTCTTCTTCATTAGAAGGAGTGCCATTTGGCTGCTCTATATTATCTTCAGTTTTACGGGTGTTAATTGTTTCTTCTCCCAACACAACCTTACTGTTGGCAATCTGGCCTTCCATCATTGCAGCAACCACATACCTGGTCTGTACCGGATCGGCCTCCCAATAGCTTATCCCGTTATAATTAAGGAACTTGCCGGGAAGAGTCTGGGTCTGTACGGTAGAATCAGTCATATTTTTAGCGGCTACAGCAAGTTTTCTTATTTCATTAAGGCTTAAGTTAGTCTTAACATCTTTATAAGTGCTTAAAACTATTGACGGCAGCTTTACTACAGTAGATGGCTGCAGTACTTCTTTAATTAAAGCAGTCAGGAATTTTTGCTGCTGCTCTGCCCGTTGAATATCACCCAAAGCATAACTCCTGTAACGAACAAACTGGAGTGCTTTATTCCCGTCCAGCTTTTGGACTCCAGGGTATAAATCTATAGTATAAGCCCCCCCGTCATCAGGGTCATAATGGTACATACGCTGTTCAACATTCATTGTTACGCCGCCAAGGGCATCCACTAAGTTTTTAAACCCTTTGTAATCAATCATGGCATATTTATTTATCCTAATGCCCAAAAGGTTTGAGACTGTTTTCATGGCCATTGACGGGCCGCCATAAATAGTCGAGCTGTTTATTTTGTCATATCCATGTCCAGGAATATTTACCCTCGTATCCCGGGGTATTGAAAGAATGCTTATAAGATTTTTTTCAGTGTCTACACTGCAAAGCATTATCGTGTCGGCCCTGGCAATTTCCTCGCCGTTACGGGTATCAGTCCCTATAACCAGGACATTAATACGTCCCTCATAAGCATCCGGTTCAGGCAAATCAGAGACAAAAGGAACATCTAAATTATCAAAAAAACCGGCAGCCCAAAGGACACCACCCGCCATTAAAGACAAGAGGACAATAGCAATGAAAAAAAACCGTACTTTTCTTTTTAATCTATACCGGGGTTGACGATACAAGATCATCACCTCAAATACTCTATAAGTAGTTCTGCATTCCAAGCGTTTTATGTTATAGTTATAGGTTATAGGTTTTTAAACCTATAACCTATTACCTATAACCCTTGTTAACAAAGCTTACTTGACGGTCACTATTCCCTTATACATCACCACTGCCTTTTCAGTGGCTTTGATGCCCCGCCCATCAGTCCTGGGAATCAATAAGTGATGGTTTTTGGTTATGCTTTTCCCGGCCGTAATATTTGTACCATCCGTAAGATCGGGAATTCCATTGGTGGTTGTATCAACTACTATCGCTTTGCCGGCCCTGAGAATAATCTCTGTCCCGGCCCCAGCAATTAACTGCTGCCCGGCTAACAGATCCGCTACCTGCCACTGGACACTTTGCCCGGCATATTTTGCCAACTGACTGTCTACATAACTTTTAGTTACCAAGGGGTCTCCTTCACTGCCCGGTTCGTTGCTGCCTGCAGAAACGGCATAAGCCAAACCAAATACAATAACCAAAGCTATAACAATCACCATAACTGACTTTTTAAAATTATAGGCCATTCAACATACCTCCGATAATAATGACGAAAAATCAGATAAAATGTTCCGTAAAACTTATTAGCAAGTTATTCCTGAAAAAAGCTAACGGTACTTTTCTAAAATTTCTGCTGCCAAATCGGCGCCCCGTAAAGCTTCCTTCCTAAGCAAGGCTACCCTGTCAGCCAGTATTGATTTCAACTGATCCGAAGTTTCCAGTGCCTGAAAAACAGTTTCGGACAACTTATCATAATTCAGGCAATTCACAGAACCGCCCGAGGGCATATTAACAAGCCTTAAAAAGCTGTCAACCTTGGGATCATACGACAATCCCACCATGGGTATATTCAGCAGTGCCCCAAAAATCAAAAAGTGCAGCCTCATACCCATAATCAATCTGGTTTGTGAGACCAGGGAAAGCATCTCTCTAAAATCCAGCGGCCGGTCTAAAATGTACGGCTTTTCTTTCATTAGAGAGGCAATTTCTTTGCCGGCTGTTATATCGAAGGGATAATGCATTGGCAGGAAAACCACTTTCAAGCCTTTGGCAATAATGTCATCGCATACTTTGGCAATAACCGCCTTGTATGCGCCATCAACTTTCCAGGAACGGACCGATACGCCAACCAAACCTTTATCTGTTTTAATACCGGCCTCCTCTAATATAGAACGGCCTACCGATGGGTTGATCCGGCTTACATCAATACCCAATGCGGGGTCGGCTGTAACCTCCACCCTAGGCTTGACCACACCCAGCCTAATTAATTCCTGTTTTGACTCATGATCCCGGACTTCAATCAGGTCGACCCTGTTGGATACCAGGCGCATCAAATTACTTCCCAAAACAGTATTTATCGGGCCAATCCCCTGACCGTAAAATATAACCGGTTTTTTCATCAACCGGGCAATGGTTACAATACCCAAATAATACAAGATGCTGTTAGGCCCGGTTACATCCTGCAAAAGCCCGCCGCCGCCGCTGATCAGCAAATCAGAGCGTTTGATTTCGGCAATAATTTCCTTTAGGTCATGCCTCTGAATCGCCCTTACACCAAAAAACTCTGTTGTTCTTTTGGGATCCTTTGACAAAACAACGGGCTCAAAGCCCCGGATTCTTTCATCCAGCGCTTGCAGTATGGCATAAAGCATTGCCTCATCACCGTTGTTTTGAAATCCATAGTAACCGGAAATAATCACCCTGGGCATTAAATATGTCCCCCGAATTAAATTCGCTTCAGTCCTTATTGGCCGGTTCTTTCCCCGGCATAAGCTTATGCTTAAGATACACCATTATAACAAACCTGGGCAAGATCAACATTCTTCTCCAACGGCTGGGCTGGCTCAAAAGCCTGCCAAGCCACTCCAAATTCCTCTCATTTAACCATTGGGGAGAACGTTTGACATAGCCGGAGAGAACATCCAGGCTCCCTCCCACACCCATTGCAGCAACATTTCCCAAACGGCTTAAGTTTTCTTCTATCCATTTTTCCTGGCGGGGGGAGCCTAAAGCAACAAAAACCAGGTGCGGTGAAGCCTCCACTATCCTGGCTATTACTTCTTCATTTTCCCGGCCTGAAAAATACCCATGGTGAGTACCAACAACCCTAACACCTGGAAACAACTTTTCCGCCTGTTCTCCCGCAGCCTCAGCAACTCCGGGTGCAGAGCCCAAGAAAAACACCCTCCATCCCCTGGATGCCGAGTATTCCAAAAGCTTCATCATTAAATCAATACCGGTAACTCTTTCAGGAACAGGCCGGCCTGCCATACGGCTGGCCCACACTATCCCGATACCGTCTGCAGTAACAAAATCGGCCTTTTTTATTATGCCCATCAGCTCATTATCTTTTTGGGCGCGATATAGCATCTCAGGATTAAGGGTAATAATAAAACAGGGACTGCCACCCGTCAGCTTAAGGGAGATTGCTTCTACAAACTGATCTATTTTAAGCCCGTCTACGGGAGCTCCCAGTACCTTTACTCTCATATTTCACCAATAATTCAATTCTTCCAAACATTTTACCACAATTTTTTACAGCTTAACAGTATTCCTTTTACGCCGGCACTGCTTCTCATAAGGATTACCAGCAAGCCAAAGGAAGGTTTTTTCTATTTCCCGTCGAAAAATAGTCTAAACATATCAAACGAAAGGACATTTAAGTGCAGCATTATATAGCCGCCACACGGCCTAAACAGTGGATTAAAAACCTGTTTGTTTATATCGGCATAATATTCTCCGGAAACCTTTTCAACAGCGCCATGCTACTGAGGGTAACCGGTTGTTTTATTGCGTTTTGTTTAATAAGCGGGGCAGTTTACTTAATCAACGATATCTTTGATTTGGAAAGGGACAAAAACCATCCCAAAAAGAGAAACCGCCCCCTTGCAGCCGGGTTAATTACAATCCGGGGAGCTGCCACAGCCGCAGTGCTTCTAACAGCCGGCGCACTGTCCCTGGCCTTTGCCCTGTCCATAAGCACCGGCCTTATAATTACAGCCTACTTTGCAATGATGCTGCTTTATTCCTTCTATATAAAAAAAATTATTATCCTAGATGTCTTTACCATCGCTTTGGGCTTTGTCCTCCGGGTCGTTGCAGGCACAGAAGTAATCAATGTTTATCTCTCCCCATGGGCAGTTATGTGCATGTTTTTTCTTGCTTTATTTCTTGCCCTTGGCAAAAGAAGGAATGAAAAAATTATCCTGGGGGAAAATGCCGGAAACCACCGGGACGCCTTGGATTCTTACAGCATTTTATTGGTGGATCAATTGATTTCAATTGCAGCCACTTCAACCATAGTTTCCTACTTTTTATACACCTTTAAAACCGGGCAGCACCTAAGCTCAATGATTACTGTCCCCTTTGTCTTATTTGGCTTATTCCGCTACTTGCTGCTGGTATATAATAAAAACTCCGGCGGCAGCCCTGAAGATATAATTATAGGCGACAAGCCACTGCAATTGGCAGTCTTGCTGTGGGGGATAACATCATTTGTTCTTTTGTATTTCTTTTAGAAGTTCTAGGTTTTAAGTTATACGTTATAGGTTTTTAAAAAATTTTAATAGCGGAGTGCGCCAATGCAGGACTTTAAAAAACTTAAAGTTTGGCAAAAAAGCTTTCAACTTGGATTAGAAATATATAAGATAACTTCGACATTTCCTAAAGAAGAAGTATATGGCCTAACGAGTCAAATCCGCCGGTCTTGCATATCAATTTCTGCTAATATAGCTGAGGGGTGTGGCAGAAAAGGCAAAGCTGAGTTTATTCAATTCCTCCATATCGCTATTGGCTCAGCAAGCGAGTTGGAAAACTATCTATTATTTGCCAGGGAACTTGATATATTAAACATTGAAAACTTTAATAAAATAAATTCTGATTTAGACAAAATAAAAAGAAAGTTAATAAATCTTATGAAAACCATACAGTCTACAACAAAAACAAAATAAATAAAATGTTAACAAACATTCTTGCATTTTGTTTTTAAACATATAACTTATAACGTAAAACTTAAAACTTCTTTCAATGGAGGCACATAACAATGAAATCTATCGTCTCTGTCCTTAAAACCAGCCCTAAAACTGTCCTTAACGATTATGCCAAACTTATGCACCTGGCAGAATACCAAAAATACCTGCCGGATAGCAAGGATACTATCATTAAGCTAAATTTATCCTGGACAAAATATTTCCCTGCCTGCTCTTCCCAGCCCTGGCAACTGGAGGGCACAGTAAAAACAATGATCGAAGACGGGTATAAAAAAGAAAGCCTTTTGCCGGTAGAAAACAAAACTGTGGTCACCAACCCAATACAAGGCGCAATTAATAATAAATGGATGCCGGTTTTGGACAAATACGGCCTGGGCTTTACACCCCTTCCAGATGTGGAGTGGGTAGTATTTAAACCCAAAGCCAAACTGCTGGTACTTGACCAAATATTTCCGGAAGGCATTAAAATACCTAAAATGTTTTTAGGCCGAAATGTACTGCACCTTCCCACAGTTAAAACCCACGGCCATAGCACCACCACCGGGGCTATAAAAAACTCCTTCGGCGGCCTGTTAAGGGAAGTGCGTCACTACTGCCACAAACATATGCACGAAACATTGGTGGATTTAATGCTTTTGCAAAGAGAAATCCACTCCGGAATTTTTGCCGTAATGGATGGGACCATTGCCGGTGACGGGGCAGGCCCCCGCACCATGATTCCCTACGTTAAAAACTATATTCTGGCCTCTGGAGATTCTGTGGCCATCGACGCGGTAGCGGCAAAAATGATGGGTATGGACCCAATGAAAATCCCATACCTTCAAATGTGCGACGAAATGGGCCTGGGCAATGCCAGGATGGAAAATATTGATATTGTTGGAGACGATATTTCCCAGGTTAATTTCGGCTTCGAAGCAAAAAAAAGCTTTGTTATCTGGGGCGATCAAATGATCCGCAAAGGCTGCTTAAGGCCTTTTGAAAAAATACTCTTACACAGCCCTTTAATGGCTTGGGCACCCTTTGCCTCCAATGTCTACCATGACTACCTGTGGTACCCCACTGTAGGTAAAAAGAGAATTAAAGCTTTCGCTGATACAGAGTGGGGAAAGCTCTTTGAACGTTATTAGTTTGTATATTCGGAGAAGTTAAAACAACCCCTATAAGGACAACCAGATACCTATATTTAGAAATTCTGAATTCTGAATTCTGAATTCTGACTTCTTTATAGAAAGGAATGCCTATGAGCATCTATCTCATCCTATTTACCGCCATTGTCTGCAATGCCGGCGCCAATATAATGATCAAGGCCGCCATGCGGCACAGCCCGATTATCCTGGAGCAAGGGGCAATACTTCAAACCTTTATGCAAGCAGTAAAAAACCCCTTCCTAATAGTAGGGGTAATCCTTTTCGGCATTGCCCTGGCAGCCTACAGCATAGTGCTGAGCAAAGTAAATTTAAGCATTGCTTACCCCATTATGACCGGGGCAGGTTTTTTGCTTGTTTTTCTGTTCTCTGGACTTTTTTTTAAAGAAAGCATTAATGCAATTCACATATTAGGAGCAGTATTGATCCTAAGTGGGGTATGGATACTGGCCAGGTAACATTCCAAACAGTCAGTTAAGGGTTCTACGCTGTAGGTTGTAGGTTATAGGTTTTAAGGTTTTAAGGTTTAGGTTTTAGGTTTTAGGTTTTTAGTTTTTTTAGTTTTACGTATAACGTATAACCTATAACCTCTTATTATTCATATCAATTTATCTGATTAATATCAATCATCTCTGAGAGGGTTACTGCTTTGAAAAGAAATAACTGTCTATTTATTGCTACAGCATTAATCATATGCACCCTGTTCACTGCTGTGGTATGGTACTTATACTATAAAACCTACTTCACCGGGCTGATTTTAAACGATGCCATGGATTATGCCGGCATTGCCAGAAATGTTGCCCGGGGGCAAGGATTTATTTCCCAATATATTACTCCCCTGGGGTTAGAACACCATGGAATACCCCAGCCGGATCTCTGGAGGGCACCCCTGTGGCCCTTGGCCTTGGCGGGATTTCAAAAACTCCTGGGCTTTATAGATGAGGCTTCTGCTTTCGGCTCCGGATTTTTCTTTGTGCTTACCAGCCCATTGGTTTTCTTGCTTGCCCGCCAATGGTTTGGAGGCTTAGTTGCCGTTGGCTCGGTGCTAGCCTATACCTTTACTCCTATGCTTCTTGAGTATAGCATATCGGGTATGACCGAACCGATAGCTGTTTTTCTGATGGCTTTAACGGTACTGGTTGTTTCTAGCAAGAAGTTGCAAAACAAGCCGGGAGACTGGTTATCTGGGATTAGTTTGGGGCTCTTTTATTTAGCCCGTTATAACGGCCTGATTTTCCTTCCCTTTTTTCTTATTTACCGTGGATACATCAGAAAAAAAAGTCTCCGCCCGGTTATTCGAATGTTCTTTGGCTTCACCTTGGCGGTTATGCCTTGGTTAATACGAAACTCCTTACTCTTTGGCAATCCTTTCTTTTCACTGCAAAAATATGAACCGGTAATGTTTACCAGGATTTATCCTGATTACAGCTTGTATCTATACCCGCAAAAAGTTGATACTCTTCAATTTATTTTAAACAACTTTGATGTCATAATGGAAAAGGTGTCCAACAACTGGCTTCTTTTCCGGGAAACATTTTTCACCCCTGAACTAAACGGGGTTACACCTGTTTTCTTGATCCTTTTTATAATTTCCCTTTTTATTCCGCTAAATAAAAAGGCTGCCGGAATTAGGCCGCTTATTTTACTCTGCTATATTACTCAATTGGCAGCTTTACTGGTTATTCACTTTATACCCCGGCTGTTCCTAATCTTTACCCCTTTCTATATTATCTTTGCTTTGGCCGGCATAACCACTGTTGTATATTACCTGGCTAAAAAACTCAGATTTAGAACGGTTACCGGATTGATAGCAGTAATGTTAATGCTGTTCCTGTCCTTCCAAAACTTTACCGGCCAGGGACCGCCGGAAAAAGAAATACCCGACCGGGAAAGGTATCTAAAAATTATCAACCAATTATCCAATATGGTGCCGACGGATCAGGTGGTACTTACCAATGAAGGGCACCTGGTAAGCTGGTACGGAGACCGTTATGCCTGTAAAATCCCTTACAGCACAGAAATGATCCCGGAAATACAATTTCGCGCCGATGTAGGGGCTATGTTTATATCCGACCGGATTCTCTGGCATATGCCGGAAGCCCATAAAAACTGGAAGGAGTTTTACTACCAAAGGCCTAAAGAAATAAGCGGGCTGAAGCTAATTGAGGCAATTCCTAATCGGGGAATAATCTACAAGTAGCTATGGGGTATTCCTTATGGGTTAGGAGACAGGAGACAGAAGACAGGAGTCAGAATAAAAAAACATATAGAACCGGAGTTCTTTCTTATTTCATCAATTTAATACTTAATTGTATATATCAATTATTTTCTAAAGTTTAATAACAGGATACCCTCCCGTCTCCTGTCCCCATAGGAATACACAACCCCAAGCTTTTCCATTGCCTAATTCGACATTACAGGTTAACTTATTAAGTGTATTTCTTAGAAAGGAGGTTTTACATATTAGGAAAAAAACGATTGCTATTCTTTTAGCTTCGCTTCTAATCGTTACTCTTTTTGGATGCAAAAACTCTAACATGCCAAGCAGCACTAACAGTTCTGATGTTCTCAAAACTATAACCATTGAAGAAGTAGCCGAAACAGAAAAAGAACTGCTTCCTAAATATGAAGAACTGCATTTAAAAGTTACTAGTATAGTTAATGAGTTTAATCAAGGAACAATAACCCGGGAGATACTCAATCAAAAACTAAACTCTTTAAAACCACAGTTTGAGCAAATAAAAGAAATATCCCTTGATTTTTACACTAAGTATCAGTTAAATGAAAACGACAGTCAAAAAGCACAGTATTTGGACGATTTGGTTAAAGGGAATTCAATTACTAGCATCCTGTCCAACATGATTACAATTCCGGTTGAAGGGGAAACAGTAATTATTGACAATAAAACGGACAATTCAGATGATCCTTTAAAAGAAACTTTTTATCTTGACGATAATCAACTAAAAAGTTTCTTTTCTGCTCAAGAAGAAGCTTACCAACAGGATGTTGCTAAACTTAAAAAAGTATTAGCTCAAATCCAGTGACAACGGAGGTATTTATGAAGATTAGGTCCATTATTCTAATATTACTACCATTATTCCTTATAAGCATAATGCTTGGTTGTAATAGCAATAAACCTTTACAGCCGAATGGTGTTAAACAAATAACTTTAAAAGAAGTAGCCCAAAAGGAAAAGGAATTATTACCTAAAGTAACAGTTATACATCAAGCAATAAGCGAACAATATAAAAAGTTTGAACAGGGTTCAATAAACCGGGAAGAATTTAATAACCAATTGAAGATTCAACGACAGGAACTCGATAAGATAAAAATGGAAGCCGATGACTATTATTCTAACCATAAAATAAGTAAAAAGGACAGCAAAAACCCAATTTATGATGAGGGTCTAATAAGCGGTCAAAAAATGCGTTCTGTTTTATCAACTTTTATTAATACAGCTGTTGACGGACGGCGTATGGGAAAGGCCAATACGAAAGATTTAAATGAAAATGTGAACGGAGAAATAATTATCTATGATGACTCTAAGATAAAAAGCTATTATGCAAAACAAGAAATGAAATATCAGGATCATTTGGCCAAATTAAACACTGCACTTGACAAGTTTAAATAAAGTAAAGACCCTGGTTTGAGGTGACCCCCAAAAGTTAGACTTTTTAGCGTAGCAGATATAATAGCTGCTACGCTATTATTTATGCAACCAAGAGGCTAAGCCTGTATTCTACAGGACTCATCCATCCTAGTTTCTCTTTAATTCTTTGCTCGTTATAGTACTTTATGTATTTCTCTATCGCTTCTTTAAGCTCATCAAAGCTGTAATAAATACTTCCATAATACATTTCTTGTTTCATGATGCCAAAGAAGTTTTCCATCACAGAATTATCAAGGCAATTGCCTTTGCGGGACATACTTTGAAAGATGCGATTTTCTTTTAGAGTATGAACATAGGCTTTCATCTGATAAGCCCATCCTTGGTCAGAATGAAAGGTTCTTCTGTATGGACAGTCAGAAGTTATTTTGATTGCCTGGTTCAATGCATCCATGATATTTGCTGCTGATGGATGTTTTGATATGCTATAGCTCAAGATTTCTCTGTTACACATATCCATGAATGGGTCCAGGTATAGCTTTTTGATTACCATTCGTCCCTGGGAATCAACCTCATAATATTTAAATTCTGTAGTATCTGTTGTGATTTTCTGGTGAGGAATATTGGTAGCAAAACGTCTGCGAATTCTGTTTGGAGCGACTTTCCCAACTTTACCTTTGTATGAGCTATATTTACGGCTTTTTCTAGTGAATGAGGTTACTTGCAGGTTATACTTTTGCATGATTCTTTGCACCTTTTTCTTGTTGACATGAAAATGTTGTTTTTTCAATTCACCAGTTATTCGTCTATAGCCAAAATCCTTATGAGCTTCGTGTATCTCTAAAATCTTTTTCTCAAGTTCTTCGTCTGGATTTTCTCTAGTAAATCTTTTTTGCCAGTACATGTATGTTGCTTTGGGAAGACCTACTACTGCGAGAACGTCTCTTAGTTTGAATTCTCCTCGGAGGCTGTGGACGATTCTCGCTTTTTTTTCAGAAGAGCTTCTTCCTCTAAACGCAGCCTCCTCAGCTCTTTTAAATAGGCATTCTCTATTCTTATCCTGAGTAATTCATCCTCAAGCTGCTTTACATATTCGGCACTAGTATCAACAGACATTGTTTCTGTAGGAGTTATTTTTTCCTTTTTTGATTTCAATGCTTTCTTTCGCCCCTTCTTCTTGGGTCTCAAGGCATCAGGACCAGCAATTCTAAAATCATTTACCCACTTAGCAAGCATAGCTGGATTAGCAATTCCCTCTTGGAGTGCTAATTCCTGATATGAGATTTCGCTTGTTATATACAACTCTACCACACGCATCTTATATTCAAAAGAGTAGGTTTTTTTCTCTCTAGAACGCATAAGACCGTTATCTCCAATCTTTTGATAAGCGTCTATCCATTTCTTTATATTACTTTTAGCAGGAACTCCGTATTTTTCTGCTAGATATCTATGCCCTCCTTCTCCTTGAAGATATGCTAGGACTATTTCCTTCTTAAATTCAAAACTGTATTTGGCCATGAAAAAACCGACCCCCAATCGTTAGATTTTAGGTCTAACTTTTGGGGGTCAGTACAGTTAACACCAGGGTCTTTTTCAAACCTTTTATAATTATAATAATCTAGCTTAACATAGTTGATACTGCCCAAGGTTTTTGAAATGCTAATTTTGCATAAGCATGTTGTTGTTTTAAATTTAGCAATCGGCTTTTTGCTTCTTCCAAAGCTAACTCAGCTTTAACAACATTCTCCTTAGTTATCATGCCCAGTTCATATTGGAGTTTTGCTACTCTCACAGATTCTTCAGCCACTGCAACTGCTTCCTCTAATGCTGGCATTGCTGCCTCTAAATTGCGAACTGTATAGTATAAACCTCTGGTGGCTAGATCAAGTGCATTCTTGGCAGTTACCGCATCAATCTCTGCCTGTTCCTTTTCAATTTTCCTTACTTCATACGGAGTATATGAGCCTGTTGCCCACATCATTTGATATGCATACTGTGCAAGCTTAATCTTTTCCTCTGCCAACCAAATGGATGGACTATCATTAATTACTTTTCTCACAGCACTGTCTAGGTCAGTTTCTGGTAATGCTACATAATCAATATTATCAATTAATATAGGACGAGCTTTTGCATCTAAACCTATTAAATTGTTTAATGCTTCATAGTCACTATTAACTTTGTTTTTTGCATTTTCTAAATCAGATTTTGCCGAAACCAATGCAGATTGTGCAGCTGTTAATGCACCCTTTGGTGACATAATACTATACTCAGAAGGAGTCATCCCTAAATTAACCATAATCTGAGCTCTTTGTAATGCAATCTCAGCTAAAGTTACTGCCTTTTCCTTACTCTTAACAGCATTAAGTGAGTTTTGCACATTCCAATATTTCTGACAGACATCTAGTACAATACGATCCTCCACCAAACCGTATGATTTTTTGCTCATTCTCCAAGTCAAATCCTGTGCTAAAAGTGAGTACCATGCTGCTTCAGCAGAGGGTTGGCCAATCATGCCAGCAGGTATGTAATCAACATTATCTGCAGCTTCTTTTCTATTTTCTTCAGCCTTTTTTATATCTAAAGCACTTTTTCGTAGCACTTCACTATTTTGCAAGGTTAATTCTATTGCTTGATTCAAAGTCAATTCATTTTGCTGTGTATTTTCTGCCCAACCAGGGGTTATACAAAAGGTACACACTATAATTATACTAATCAGAAATCCTAATCTTTTCAAACCTATCCTCTCCGATCAATTAAAACAATTAACTATTTAATATATATAGTATATTGTGGAGAAAGGCTAGTCAATCCTGCGCTGGAAGTTATTAGAGCAAAAAGGCCTCCCGAAGGAGGCCTTTTTCTAGCTTATTAGTTAATTGTTACAGTTTGAGTTACAGGATCCCAACCTACATCTGCGCCGAGTACTTCAGCTACATGGCGGATGGGAAGCATGGTGCGGTCACTTACAATTTCAGGAGCTACGTCCATAGTAATGGAAGCGCCGTTTACCAGCAGGATGTTGCTGCCAATGGTCAGCTGAACAACCTTGTCGCCTTTAATCAGAGTAACTTTTTGAGCTACACCGTCCCACAGGATGTTGCTGTCATTGAGACCAAGTGCATAAGCTACATATCTAATCGGTAAATAGGTACGATCGCCCTTGATGTAAGGAGCAACGTCCATGGTCATTTCAACACCGTTTAAGGTGTAGGTGGTGCTACTGATTTGGAAGGAAGCACTAGCAGTAATATCACCAGGGGCTGGCGTTGCAACTTTAGCAATTGCTACTTCAGCTGCTACTTCATTGTTGGGGAAGAAACCTTCTTCAGCAAGATTAGCACGTGCGTCAAGTTCAATAAAGTCAACCCCTGTACCGTCTACGTCAATTTCAAATACGTTTTTAGTGTCCAAGTCGGCGTCTGTAAAGTCTGTATTAATTGCATCAATATCATTAACTTGAGCTACTGCAGGGCCCGAAATTTCAGCGATAATATCGCCCTCAGCTACGGTACGATCTACAGTAAGCTTTACATCAGAGATTACAATGGTGCTTGCATCATTACTGCTATTATCAATGGGGATTATTAATTCTCTATTACCATTAGCACGCTTTACATCGTTTTCATCAATATCCAAGTCACCCTCGGTTACTTCAACGGAAGGTACTGATGAGAACTCAACACCTGTAGGCAGAGTAACAATCAGATCTAAATCTCCCTCAATAGCTTCTGCATCGCCTTCTTTAATAACGATATCAGCAACTACTTGATTTTTCATACCGATTTTTACTTCTGCTTTCTCATCTACAGTAGCAGTTACATTAGGTACAGCTTCAGCTACAGTAAGGGTATCCCTGATACCTTGAGTACCGCCAACTTCAACTTTTACATTACCTTCAAAGTCTGGAGCAAGTGCAATTTCTAGATCATCAAGTTCAATTTCTGCAGCATCAGTGGATGTAGCAGTTACAGTGTACTTAATGGTTCTGTAATCGTTTCCAACAAAACCGGCAAAGGTCAATGTTGCACCACTATCGCTGTAGTTGTTGCCTACTGAGGTCCAAATTGCTCCGGCAGGCAATTTAAAAGTAATTGTACGGTTCAATACCAAGCTACCGGCTGCATTTTCATTAACAAAAATACTGTTGATTTCTTGGTTATATTTACCAGCTATAACAGTTTCAAGATCAGCATCGGTTGATACACTTTCACCCAGTTCATTGTATGAACCAATTATAATAGAACTTGGTTCTACATCACTTTTTCCTCTAACCCTTACTTCGATATCACCATATTTGGCTTTTGATTCATCTATTGATATTGCCAAACCGGTAAGATCAATTTTAGCTTTTGTACCTGTTGACTTTGTCTTAACATACAACGACAATGTATCCGTACCTTCACCGCTTAATGCAGGAATAGCTGGGTCGGCAACTGGATCACCAAGAACTAGTGCCCCACCACCACTTACAGTAACACCTGCTCCTGTCAAATCCCAAGTCATGCCTCTAGGAAGAATTAGCTTGACAGACTGGGCATCTGCATCAAGTGCTCCTGCTGAGCTTTCAAGAATTGTAATGTTCTCAATGGAACCATCACCTGCAAGATTAACAGTATCTTTGACACTGACAGTTGCCTTGCCTGCAGTAACTGTACCCAGAACTACCTTGCCGTTTACAAAACCACCAAAGCCTGTAATTGTAGCGGTAATATCACCACTAGCACCATCAGCAATATCAACTGCATTAAAATAAATACGAATAAAGGTAGACTCTCCATCATCAGCACCAGGATAAGAAGAATCTAGGGTAATAGAAATACTGTTTGAATCATTTATTACTGCTAATACATCAGTAACAGCAGCTTCGTTTGTCTCTCCCCTTGCATTTGCAGGAACTCCTACTGCAATAGATTTTGCGGGTGTATTTCCTGCAGCTACAGCAATATCATCTGCAAAGCCGGCAACGCCAGCATCTACGATATCAAAATCAGACGGCAAATCAATATCAATTTGATCACCAGCATTAAGAATGCCGCCAGGCACTTCAACAAAGATGGAGCCTAAAGTTTGGCCAGTTGTATCATCTGCTACTGTCTGCGGATTGGGAACATAGTACATGTCAGCAGCAAATGCACCGCCAACGGGAAGAAGCATAGTCATCACAAAAACAATTGTGATTAAAATGCTTATTGACTTTTTACGTGATTTAATCAAGTTTTTTACCTCCTATCAATCTCTTCAATTTAAGTTATGTCCATTTGCCCTGGGTGCCAGCTCTTTGGCATGCCATCGGCGGATTAATCATCCCCCCTTTATAATATTGCAAATCTTTCATTGCATGCTTTATACCGGCTGTGATGTTTGCTGCGTTTAGGTTGTGTGCACCTGGCCTGATGCGTCAATGGTCAAATTGGCCGAATTAGAAAATTCTACACCAACAGCCATATTCCTGCCACTTTAGTTTAATTTGGGAGAACTGCCTCCCATTTCTATGATTGATTAGACAATAGACCGGTTGGAAAAGTTCCGCTCTTTAAAAACTTTTTTGGATTTCTTTCTGTCAGAATTCAGTAGTCAGTAGTCAGAATCCAGAATAATGGAAAATATTTACCAGGTTACTTAATGAATAGAAGGCAGGAGACTGCTGTAAGGAAACAGAAAACAGTAGAAGGTGGAAAGCGGCATAAGAATAATGAAACATTTTTGTATAGGTATTCGTCCATAAAAATAGAGCTTCTTTGACATAACGGAAAATATCCCTAATTTTTGATAAATTTTTTTGTCAGTTAGGAGCTAACTTATAAGCAAAACGGAGGCTAAATTTTGATTCCAAGAAAATACATACTGTTACCTTTCCTTATTATAATCGCTGTAATAACAATCCTTTTTAGTTTCAACAGCTTAGCTCCCGGTGGAGTGAAGCTGCTTAACGACCGGAGCGGGCAGATTGTGGGGGCAGATTTGCTTAATGCCCCGGGATTTGTTATTCCCTACGGTCTTACCGGTGACGGCCAGGTAGTGGCGATAGCCGACAGCGGCTTGGATAAAGGTTCTATGTATGATATTCACCAGGATCTGGCCAGTCAGCCCGGAAAAAAACCTAAAGTAATCATGCTCAGGTCCTTTGCCGGCAGGCAAGTTGCGAACGATCCGGTAGGCCATGGAACTCACATGGCAGGAACAATAGCCGGCAATGGCAGTGCTTCAGGTGGTAAGTTTAAAGGCCTTGCCCCTGGCTCCAGCATTTATTTTCAAGGCCTGCTAAACCAAAATGGAAAATTAACCACTCCTTCCAATTTGGATAATCTTTTTCTGCCGGCTTACCAAGCCGGGGCAAGGATTCATGTAAATGCCTGGGGCAACTCAGGCAATACTTATTCTTCTGTTGCCAGAAAAACCGATGAATTTATGCGAAATTTCCCTAATTTCTTGATTATATACGGGGCGGGCAATTCAGGACCCGGTGAAAAAACCCTGACCAATGAAGCCAACAGCAAAAACGCCTTAGTGGTCGGGGCTTCATTAAGTCCAAGGCCTGCGCTGGATTTTACAGCCGGAACTACCCTGGATACAGCTAGATTTTCCAGCCGGGGGCCGGCAGGAGACGGCAGGATAAAACCTGACCTCCTGGCACCGGGCACCTCGATTATATCTACCCGCTCCAGCCTGGTTGCCGGCAATCTGCCGGGTTTTCCCGAATACAGCATTATGCAGGGAACCAGCATGTCTTCGGCAGTAGCAGCAGGTTCTGCGGCACTATTGCGGGAATACCTGCAAAAATATGAAGAAATCCCTGATCCTATGTCCGCTACTGTAAAGGCTGCCTTAATCAACGGTGCCAGGACAGCAAACACCGGACCTTCCAAGGACGGTTTCGGAGTATTGGATTTGGCCGGGACAGTAATGGCTTTAAAAGAAAACTCTATGGAGTTGATTGAGGAAAACCAAGGTATTCCGGAAGGGGTTACTAAAAAATACACATATAAGGTAGAAAACCCCGATGCCCCACTGAAAGTGACCCTGGCCTGGAATGATCCTGCATGGGGGGATACCGAAAAAAGCAGCACCCTGGTCAATGATTTAAACCTCACAGTAACAGGGCCGGACGGTAAAATTATTAACGGCAACCATTTCCTTGGGGAAAAGGCAGACAATATAAATAACGTGGAGCAAGTTTATATTAAAAATCCTAAGATAGGTAATTATATTATCGAAGTTGAGGCCCAATCAATAAACGGTTATGCCGTAAGCAGCAATGCCCAAGACTATTCCTTGGTCTATGGTCAGCCCTTGGCCACTGGGATTATTAAAACTGCCGGGAATGCCATCGGACTGGTAGATGGGCACACAATAGACTCTTCAGGTAAAGCTATCAATTACTTTTTAAATGGCAAGTCAATCCGCCAGATGGAAATACTGCCGGGCTACCGGGCTTATTATAACGAAAGCTCCCTATATGTTGCCGGTAGGTTATGGACCCCGGAAAGTGTCCAGGCAAAAGACAGTATCGGTGGAAGGGTTTGGCACCAGCTTACCCAGGAAAACCAAGAGGGCGGTTATTATCAACGCATTGGCGATAAAGGCATCACTGTTAACAACCGCTACCAGGAGGATATTTCCAATCTGCCCCAAGGTATAGGGTTAAAAGCCTCACTTGACGGGGTGACTCAAACCATTTCTTCATTGGTTACCGATTACAGGGTCAGAGAAGGTTTCGTAAACAAAGTCAATACTGATAGCAACGGGAATATCCAATCAGTGGAATTGATTCAAAGCAGCTTGACCCATAAGGTGTCTCCCAATGCGGTATATACTTATAATGACAGTTACAAGTATACTGATCCTTTGGAAACTGTTTTTGGGACGGGCAATATGTCAGGGCTGGTAAAATTAATGCCCGGCCAACATGTAAACCTGATAGCCTCAAGAACTACAAACATAATCAGTTCCATCTTAGTAGACAGGACGGTTGTCTCAGGTTTTATTGATTCGGTGGATCCTCTTGCCGGCAGTATCAGCACCGGCAATGAAGGCCCTTTTAAAGTGCTTTCAGGGGCTGAAGTGCAAAAAGACCGGGTTTTGTCAAGCCTGGAGGATCTTCAGCCGGGCGATTATATCGTGGCTGCCATACTTCCGGAAAGCAGCAACATATTAGGTTTAGCTGCTTTCAGCAATGTGGTGTATGGGAAGATACTTTTTACCAATGCAAAGGACAATATTATTTATATTAATGACACTAACAACAATTTTAGAGAATTGAAACTATCACCCCAGACTGAGATTATAAGGTGGGGGATTAAAACCTTACCGGATACTTTAACCTCAGGAACCTGGATAAGAGCTACCCTGTCACCAGGGGCAGATCAGGTTTGGCGGGTAGATGTGGCCGAACTATTGGAAGATGAAACAAGTACTGTCAACAAAGTTGAAAACGGGTACCTGTATACTTCCGGTGGCGGCATGTACCCAATAAGCCCTAATTTTACTGGTATAGAAAAAGACGGGCTACCGGTAACAGCAGGCGATCTGGCAAAAGGCGAAAAAGTAACCGTGATATCGCTGCTGGCTCCTGCCCCATACAACAAAGTACCTGTAGCCATCCGGGCATTGTCTGATGAGAGTCTAGAAAAGCCTGTAATTATGGCAATAACCCGGGAGGAAAAGGGCAAACTTTACTTTACCGGATTTACTACCGGAGATGTTTTATATGCCTGGCATGAGGACGGGCAAAGGGAAGAAATACCCATAAATGCTGAAATCACTAATTTTAATTGGGAAATAAATTTCAAGGAAAATGAAGATACCCTGAAGTTTGTTGCTATTGATAAAGACAGCGGTGCTGTGTCGGGAAAAATATTAGAACGCTCCACTGCCGGCGGAAGGCAGTTTACCGATATATCCGGCCACTGGGCTGAAGAAATTATTAAAGCTACCGCGGTAGGCGGGATCATGGCGGGCAATTCCGACGGGACTTTCCGCCCCGATAAAGAGATTACTATAGCCGAGTTATACCGCATCCGGTCCAATATTTCCGGGCAGCCTATAACGGAATTGGGCTCCGGGGACTACATCAGCAGGAAAGCCTTTATGTTAATTTTAAGGGATATTTTCGGTGATGTGCTTCCGAAAAAGGAATCCCCGGCATTGCCTTTTACGGATATTGGTTCATTGTCAAGGGATGAAAGAGAAGTCCTTGCCTGGGCTTATTCCTGGGGCATTATAAGCGGTCGAACAACAGATAGATTTTACCCCCAAAGGTATTTAACCAGGGCAGAAACCGCTGCAATAATTCAAAATGTGTTTGCAAAATTGGCAAATACAGAAACAAATAACAGCGAGGGTAATGCAAAATAATACCGAAAATGAGTGTAACAGTATGGAAGAATGTTTGCCCAAACGCAAAATAATCAGGTTACAAGGGTATGATTATTCAACCCCTGGGTATTATTTCATTACCATATGCTCACATAATAAACAAAATATTTTCTGCGATATTACCCCCCATAATTGTAGGGGCGGTTGCCCACAGCCGCCCGTAATCCAATTAACAGCAATCGGTAAAATTATAGAAGAACATTTACTACAAATAAATAAAGTCTACCCTGGTGTAAAATTAGATATTTATGTGGTTATGCCAAATCATGTCCATTTTATTATTATTCTAGAGGAACCGGGCGGCTGTGGGCAGCCGCCCCTACAAAGGCAAAACATTAATATACCGAAAATAATTAATTCCTTTAAGACAATAACGTCTAAGAGGAACAATAAGAAAATCTGGCAGAGGGGATATTATGAGCATATAATTCGTAATGAAGAGGAATTAAGTGAAGTTAGGGAATATATACAAAATAATCCTGCCAGGTGGCAGGAGGACAAATATTTTTGCTCATAGAAAAGCCGGCCCGAACTTTCGGGCCAGCTAACTTATGCTGTTATTTTATTTCTGAAGCCAGACGATAATACCGTGTATAGAAGCTTCAGAATTCCAAACCTCTATTTGTCTCTTTAAGCCTGAGGCTTCTGCCTCTAACTGGCTTCTGTCAGCCGGGCTTGGGCTTTGGTTCAACAGGTATTGTATTTCATTAAGCCTGTTTAAGGCCTTGTTATAACTGTCTGAAATATCTTTCCTGTCTTCTGTCCGGCTGGTCAAAACACCCTGGACCGCCAGCTGGGCCGCCAAGCCCACTCCGGATTCACGGGAAACATCAACCCGGACAATTACCAATTCGCTGTTTGCAGTTTTCTGGGCAGCCAAAACCTGGCTTGAACCACCCTGCCTTGCCGCCATGGACATTACCTTTTCTTTGGCAGCTTCCACATCAGGCACAGAGAGTTTTAAAATCGTGGTAACAATATTTTTGTTATTATTGCTTAGCAGTGTCAGGTTGCTGAAAACTTCTGCCTGGTTGTTTACTTTTGGCGGTGCTGTCTTTGTGCCTTTATTGACAGCATCTTTGGCATTGCCTTCGTTTTCACTGCCTGTTCCCTGTTGGGCGGTGCCGGCATCCTCACCTTGATTAACCACACCGGGTGCCCCAGTAGAGGTGTTATCTTCCTTGCCCGCCTGCTGGTTTGCTTTATTAGGATCCTGCTGTACTATAGCTGTCTCTGGTTTATTTGCTTTTAAAGCAAGGGATATTCCCCATGAACCAGTAAACAGCATAACCGCAGCAACTGCAACGGCTGCAGGCGTCCTCCAGGGAATTGTCCAAAGACGTTTGGTTTGAGCTTCCTTTTCCAGCCTCTGGATAACCTTGGCGCTAAAATCAGGTGAAGGTGCCTGGCTGATTTCATCTTCTTTCAATACACTGCTGATTCTTTGCCATATTTCATACTCATTTCTGCAGCGCTCACAAGTAAGGAGATGCTCTTCAACCAGGGCTGTGTCCTCACCGGATAGTTCATTGTCCAGCATTAAAGAAAACAGTTCATTTACTTGACTGCAGTTATATTTTATTTTTTTCATTTCCGGTTAGACACCTCCTTCGCCCGCTGGATCTCTCTCCTGGAGAATTCAGAATTCAGGAGTCAGAATTCAGAATAGTTTGCGCATAACTTTCAAGCATTTTACTGGTTTCTTCCAGCGTATCATTTAGTTGTCCTGTATCTCCATAACCTAAATCATCAGCTAATATAAGATAATAACGTGACTCTTCTATTGAGCCTTGAGCTATATTATAAAAGCGTACTTTATCAGCTTTACTTTTCTTTTTAAAACCTTCAGCTATATTTGCAGGAATTGATACTGCCGCACGTCTCATTTGAGCAGTTAGACAGTATAATTCTGACGAAGGAAACTTTGCAGTATACTTATATATATCTAGAACAAAATTATGAGCTTTTTCCCAAACAACCAGATCTTTAAAACTTCTAGCAGATTCTCTCATTTATTATACCTACAAAATTCTGGTTTCTTATTACCTGCTTTGACCAATTACATTCAAATGTTTTATTCTGAATTCTGACTTCTGAATTCTGACTTCTGACAACTAAGGAATACCCTCAAGCCTTAAGCTTTTCCCTCAATGCCTGTCTTGCCCTGTTAATCCGGGACTTGACAGTTCCCAAAGTACATTTGGTTATCACTGCTATCTCATCGTATGAATAACCTTCCATATCCCTTAAAACCAGTACTGTTTTATGTTCGGCGCTTAACTCATTTAAAGCCTGTTTAACCAAATTTTTAAACTCTACTTCTTCCAAAGAAGCTAAAGGGTCGCCGGTATTATTAAAATCTGCTATATCTCTTTGTATTTCGCCTTTTTCGGTAGTATAAGGTTCATCAATAGATATCTGAACAATTTTTGAATTCTTTTTTTTTATATTAATCCACATGTTTACTGCAATTCGATGGAGCCAAGTGCCAAAGTCAGCCTCCAGCCTAAAACCCTTAAGTGAATTGTATGCTTTTATAAAAACTTCCTGGGCCAAATCCTCCGCATCATCTTGGTTCCCGGTGAGCCTGAGGCATAACCCGAAAATCCTACCCTGGTAAAAATTAACCAAGCCCTCAAAGGCCTTAATATCACCGTTTTGAGATCTTTTAACCAGCTCGGTTACATTATTAATATTAACATCCTGCTTGAGTTGTTCCAAAGGATACACTCCTCCGGAGCCGGCCAAAACTTACCCGACACCAATTAGACAAAAATAATGCCGTGAAAGTTCCATACCGGATTCCACGATACATAAATATATTTTAAAAATTTCGATATCATCCGCCATATTTCCTGCAGGTAAGCAATGGGATTATCTAGCTGCGAGTTACTAGCTAAAACAATTAAAATCACCATAACATTATATAAGCCTGCGGTTTTAACGCAGGCTTGATTATTCTTAAAATTACCTGAAAATTTATCTTCTTAAACCGGATGCATTGTAATTTTTGCTGTCTTTACTACTGGAAAGGTAGTTCAGCATTCCTAACGCCCTACCCGTCCCAACAGCAACGCAGCTCAAGGGTTCTTCGGCGAGATAAACCGGGACTTTGGTTTCTTGACTAAGAAGCTTGTCCAAACCATTTAACAAGGCTCCTCCACCGGTTAAAACAATTCCTTTATTGACAATATCCGCAGCCAATTCCGGCGGTGTTTGCTCCAATACTTCCTTTACGGCTCCGACTATATCTTTCAGGGTTTCCTCTATTGCCAAGTGAACTTGATAATTAGTTATGGTAACTGCCTTGGGAAGCCCCTGCACTAAATCCCGTCCCTTAATTTCATAAGATTGTTCTTCAACATCATCGAGGTAAGCCGTACCTATGGCTATCTTTATTTCCTCCCCGGTACGTTCCCCAATAGCCAAGCTAAAATTACGCCTTACATAACGCACAATAGCTTCATCAATCTTATCGCCGGCAACTCTTATTGATTTACTGCATACTATGCCTCCCAATGAGAGCACGGCTACATCGGTTGTACCTCCCCCGATATCCACCACCATGGTGCCGCTGGGTTCGGAAATATCCAGTCCTGCCCCTAAAGCCGCAGCCAAAGGTTCTTCAATAACAAAAGCAGCTTTTGCACCGGCTTGTATGGCAGCTTGCCTTACCGCCCTTTCTTCAACACTGGTTACACCTGATGGAATGCAGACCATAATCCTGGGGCGGAAAAACAACCTCCGGCCGCATGCCTTATTAATAAAAAACCGGAGCATCTTTTCAGTAACTTCGTAATCTGCAATAACTCCATCTCTTAAAGGACGAATTGCAACTATGTTGCCTGGTGTCCTGCCAATCATCTCCCGGGCTTCGGAGCCAACTGCAATAACTTTGTGATTGTCTTTATTGATGGCTACCACCGACGGTTCCTGGAGGATAATCCCTTTACCCTTAATGTATACCAATACATTGGCAGTCCCTAAATCCACGCCGATATCAACACTAAACATGAATTTTCCCCTTTCCTGCACCCCACACTCTTTGAGGACTGCAAAATTGCAGCCCTCAAATGCAATGGTAATTAATTCTACAGGATAAGAGAAATTCCTTCATTAAATAGTTTACATCTTGTATTTTCGTTTTGTTGCCTCACCACCACGCAAATGGCGTTCTGATTTGTTAAATTCCAACACCTTCTTAACCTTGGCAGCCAATTCTTTATTCAATGAAGGAAGGCGTTCTGTCAAATCTTTATGTACTGTGCTTTTGCTCACATTAAAAACCTGAGCTGCCTGACGAACTGTCGCCTGGGTTTCCAGGATGTAGGAGCAAAGTTCCAGCACCCTTTTCTGGATGTATTCCTGCATTTTTGATGCCCCCCACCGGCAGATAACTAATAAGTCCGTCGAATTGGCCGTGAGCTGCGTAAAAAAAGCAAACGGCAACAGCTTACCGTATTAATCACACGGCCTCGGCAGGCTTTAATTAATATATATGCGGGTGGGTGCTATAAATTAGCGGAAAATGCTGGGGGGTATTCCTATTTGGTCAGTTATCAGCTATCAGCAACCAGCTGCCAGCTTCTTATGGTTGCCATATCATATAAAGGTTATAGGTTATAGGTACTACGTTTTACTCCGGACTCCTAATGAATACTCCAGTTAATTAAAGCTGATTGCTGATAGCCAGGCTTTTAAGGAATACTTAAACTCCTGTCTCCTGTCTTCTGTCTTCCGTCTCCTGTCTTCTGTCTTCCGTCTCCTGTCTCCTGACTACTGACTACTGACTTCTGACAAACTGTTTATACCCTAAAACCATTTAGCAGCACTTCCCTTACCTGTTCCTTTAGATCGCTCCATGAGAATTCCTCCTTTTTGCGAAGGAAATGCTGGGCAACCATTGCGGTTGTACCAAACAATGAAGCACACAAAACTTCTTTGCTTACCGGCCGGATAATCTTTTCATGGATACCACGGTCAATTACTCTGTTCACTGAAGAATAATATTTATCCAGCATTTCCTGCAGCCTTTCCTGCCGGCTTGAAATCCCCCAGGCTTCTGAAAGTAAAATTATGCAAAGATCCCTGTATTCTTTGAAAAACTCAATATGGGCATCAATCATTTTAACTATACTGTCTTCTACATTTTCGTTGCACATTGCGTTTTCTATTTGCCGTCGCAGTGTTTCCATGCCCTCTTCCATTAAAAATAGGAATAATTCTTCTTTTCCTTTAAAGTAGTAATATACTGTACCTTTTGCAACCTCGGCAGCTTCAGCTATCTCATCAACGGTAGCCTTATTAAACCCTTTTTCTGCAAAAACCCGGGCTGCAGCGTCAAAAAGCCTCTTCCGGGCGCCAACATCTTTAATATCTACGGTCATTTAACTCCTCCATAACAACTATATTTAATCCTGTATGCCGATCTTACCGCAACGGTTAAAAAGAACGCAGCCATTATGCCCAGCACTATTAAATCAGTCTTAACCAGTTCAATCCCTGCCCCTTTTAAGGTAATAGCCCTTGCGGCATGGGCCATCCATGTATAAGGGAATAAATACGCTATATATTTTATAATCGGGGCCATAGATTCAAAAGGCCAAATCAGGCCGCTGCCCATAACCATCGGAATATTAAAAAGAGAAATAATCATTGTCGACTGCATGGCATTACGGCAAAATGAAGAAATCCAAAAACCCATGCCCACAATGCAAAGTGCAAAAATTGCAAAGGTTGCCAGGAATAAAAATGCATTGCCGCAGAAAGGCAGTTTCAAAAAAACAAAAGCTCCAACTAAAGCAACAGCACTATTTAACAGCACTATTAAATAATATGGAAGGGCTTTTCCGGCAAACAGTTCAAAAGCACTTAATGGAGCAAGTGAAAATTGCACCAATGTATTCTGCTCCCTTTCACCGGACAAAGTAATGCCTTCACCCATCAGGCAAGTTTGCTGCAGGGCTATAACTATTAAAAGCAAATAGAGAAAATTAACATCACTGTTGGTTGGGTTATAAAGCACCCGGTTTTCCAGCTCTATTGCTTTAAGCACTTGGCTGGAGTCATACGGATCCAAACCGGCGCCTATTAAGGCTGATGCCATGATATCAGCACCCAGGGAACGGTTGATATCATTTATTGCTTTCCTTAAATTATAGGCATAAATCAAGTTTGTCCCGTCAACCTCGGTGAGCACCCTTACAGGTTCGCCCCTTTTGATATTTAGTTCATAATTTTGGGGGATAACCATCATTGCCCTTATTTTACCGGCTTGGAATAATCTTTCGGCGCCTTCCGGACTTGTTGTTTTATGCACTACCATTATCCTGGGGTTATTGGCTATCTTTGCTGCCAACTCCCTGCTGGCCGGGCTGTTATCTTGATCAATAACCGCCACCGGGATATCCAATAAAATTGCAGATTTATAAACCAGCCCGAAACCTGCCAGGTATATAAAAACAGTCCCTAATACCAGTAAAGCCAAAGTTTTGTCCCTGATAATAGAAAGGCATTCAATATAGGCAACGCAGGCAATGCTTTTAATAGTTTTCAACATTTTTAACACCTGCCTTAGCCCCAATGTCTAACCCGACTGCCCCTTTAAAATGACAGCCTTCATTTTTAATCACAATAAATGAAGCAAAAAGAAAAATACCCGCTATTATCGACAAGTACAGCAAGCAAGGCTTAATTATTTCCCAACCTGCCCCTTTCATTGTTACCGCCTGGAAAGCTTTTAAATACCAAGTCAGTGGCAGGCACTTACCTATTGCTTGGGCTAAAGGGTGCATTGCTTCCAAAGGCCAAGTATAACCTGAAAAAATAAATGAAGGCATGGCCATAACCATGGCATATCTTATTGAGTTGGTCTGATGAGTTAAGGCTGAAACCAAAAGCCCGAAAGCCGAAACAGCCAGCAAAAATACTATTGTAGTGAACAATACCAAGAAAAGATTGCCCTTCAGGGTAAGCCCGATACCCATGCCCCCCAAAAGGAAAAGCAAGCTAAACTGTAGAAGCCCGATTAGCAAATAGGGAATTGCCTTACCGGCTAAAACCAGCCAGTAAGGTACACCAATAAGCCGGTACTGGCACCAGGAGCCCTGTTCTTTTTCTCTTGAAATTATGGTTGCAAAACCTAAAAGGTATGTTTGCTGCAAAATATTTATTCCAAGCCCCAAAAGCAAAAAGTAGGCATAATTATAGGTCGGGTTATACTTTGAAATAACATTAAATTGAACACTTTTGATAATTCTTTCAGCTTTTTCTGTCAGCAGCCCTTTTGACGACATTAAACCAACCCTTAGCTGTGCCGCAACCCGGCTTACCAACTCTGCTGAGGCTGTACCGGCAACATTGGTGAAAATCATGTTGCTGCCGTCAATAACAGTCATTAATGTCGCAGGGTTGCCGCTTTCCATATCTGCCTCAAAATTCTCCGGTATAATAATGGCTGCCCTGGCTTTTTCCAAATGAAAAAAAGTATCCAGCTCTTTCTTATCCCGGGCATAGCCTGTTATTGACAATACCGGGTGGGCCTTGAATGCATTGATAACCTCCCTGGATTTGGGTGACTTGTCCATATCCAGTATTACGGTAGGAACATGTTCAACTACAGGATCCTTATAGACCCCCACCAAAAACAAAAAGATTAAAAAAGGCACCACCAGGAATATAAAAGCTTGGGTGCGGTTTCTTAGGATAGACAGTATTTCCGCATACATAATCCCACATAAGCTTCTTATTGCTGTCAATTTTTTTCACCGCCCATGTGCTGGTGCTTCGCCTCAATGGCTTGTATCATTGATATAAATTCCTCAACCCTTAAAACCCTGAGCATCCCTTGGTTTAATAAACCTACTTGTTTTGGGCGGCACTGCCCGGCTAAATCATATATATCCGCAGTTTTTATATCGTTATTTAACTCAAAAGAGGGCTCCATACCACCAAAAGATGTAACCAAACCCATAAGCCCTTGGCTGCCAAGAGCCAAGTCGC
>CAYUXS010000002.1:1812-8513 GCA_964448915.1 uncultured Peptococcaceae bacterium | reverse complement strand
TCTTTCATGCTTCCGGTGGCCCATATGCAGGTTTTCCCTTGAAGCAAGTAATCATAAATATTCTTCATTATTAAGAGCACAGAGTAACAGTCACTTTTCAAAAATATATCATCCAAAAGGAGCAAGCCCGGCTCCGCCAGCAAAGCGCCCGCCAAAGCCACCCTTTTCTTTTCGCCTTCTGAAAGGTATCTCAACCTGGCAGAAAAAAGGCTCTCCAGTTGAAATGCTTCCACGGCCCAGGAAATTCTTTCATTTAAGTATTTGGCGGACATCCCGCGCATCATTCCCAAAACCATCAAGTTTTCTTTTACGGTAAAATTATTAAACAGGCTTGGTTCCTGGGTTACCAAACCGGTGTATGATTTATGTTTTTCCTTTCTCTTGGTCACCTGATAACCGTAAATTTCAACATTACCGCTTTTATAAGCCTGTATACCGGCAAGTATTGATATTAAAGTTGTTTTACCGGCCCCGGATGGGCCGGTTATTATAAAAAACTCTCCCTTATTAACCTGGAAATTTATATTGTCCAAAACCTTGCGAGCTTTAAAAACTTGACTTAAATTTTGAACAGAAACTGCCGGCTCCATTTAATCACCTTCCCAGAACCTTACTGTAGCTGTCATACCGCTTTTTAACAGTAATTTGGGATTGGCAATGCTGACCTTGACTTCAAAACTCCTGATATCCTGATCATATTGGTCACTAACAGCTTTTTGAGTAGCGAATTCGCCGGCTGGATTTATCCAAGTAACAGTTCCTTCAAATGCCTGTCCCGGGAAGCCCTGTACAAATACTTTTGCTTTTTGGCCCAAATTTATCCTGCTTATTTTGGTTTCAGGAACATAAACTTTAACCCATATTTTATGAAGATCTGTGATTTTAAGCACTGGAGTACCGGCGGCAACCATTTCACCGGCCTTCATAACCTTGAGGGTAACTATGCCGTCTGCCGGGGCAAGTAAAGAAGCGTTATTCAGATATGAAACAGCCTGGTCGTATTTGGATTGGGCCAAAGCCAACTGGGCCTCGGCTGACGCCACATCATTTTTATTTAAAGTAATTTGTTTTTCTGATGATAATGCCTTATCCAAAGCGGCCCGGGCTTCATTTAATTTTCCTAGAGCGGCATTATATTGTGCCAGGGCTTCATCCTTTTGTTGGCCTGACACCGCACCGTTTTCATAAAGCCCGGATATTCTTTCCCAAGTTGCCGCCGCCAGGTTATATCCTGCTTCGGCCTGTTCCAGGGCAGCCTTGGCTGCATTTACCTGGCTTTCGTATACGGCACTTTGCAATTCAACTCCATTTCTTGCTTTAATAACTTGAGCCCGGCAGGCATTAACACTTGCTTCGGCTTCCTCAACCTTTAAGGCCAGCTCTTCAGTATCCAATTTAGCAACCAACTGGCCTTTTTTTACCGTATCTCCTTCATCAACCAACAAACTGGCTATTTTGCCCGGAACTTTAAAAGAGAGCATAATATCTTCAGCTTCAATATTGCCGGTAAATTCTACTTTTAACTCCCGGCTTTCTGCCAATTGATTACTTTTATAATGCAAATAGCTAAAAATAAGGGCAACACACATAATTATTGCTGCCACAGCAATAAGTACAGCCTTATATGGCCTGTTAGATATGTTTTTACCTTTGTCCATATTCGCCACCCCTTATACTGACCAGTCAGTATATTTTATCCCAAAAAAATCAAAGATGTCAATATTTGGGGTATTCCTTTTGGGACGGCTATTAGCTATCAGTTGTAAGCTATCAGCTGCTGGCCACTGGGGTTCAGTCAGGACATAGGTAATCAAAATGGTTCAAGGCATAGGTAACAGGCCAGCCATGGGACCATCCCCATGGCTGGTAAGGAAAACCTAAACTCCTGAATACTGACTCCTGAATTCTGACTTCTGAATTCTGACTCATCCATCCAAAGATATTATCTCTACCCCGGTATAATAGTGCTTAATTATTTCCTGGTAGTCAAAACCCTTTTCAGCCATTCCCTTAGCTCCATATTGGCACATGCCAACCCCGTGGCCGTAACCTGTGGTGGATATTTTCACCTGGCCGCCCTCCAAATTTATGACAAACCGGTTTGACCGCAAACCAAGGCTCTCCCTTAATGCGGCAGCAGAAAACTCCCTGCTGCCCACGCGGATTCTTTTTGGGAAGCCTTCACCGGTCTTTTCCAATACTTCAATTATGCCCTTAGGTCCTGTGGCCACCGGTAAAGCACTAAACTCTTCGCCGGTCGCTTTCTCAAGCTGGGTTATTGTAAAAACAACCTCTTGTACCGGCCTTGGATCAGCGTTATAAGGGCAGGGAACCCCTTTAAGGTAAGGTGCGTCAAGCTGCCATACTTCTCCGGCATCGACAGTCCCTAACCCGCCGCAGGAAGAATGGTAAACAGGGTCAATAATTTGGCCCTCGTAGGTTATAACCTGCCGCCTGGTTGCATATACTGCATTGGCAATCTTAAGGTAGTAGTGGTAATATTTTATATTGCCCCAGCGGTTTTTCATTTCTTCTTTTGAAATCCAAGCCTGGTAATGGCGGTGATCATCACAAATATCCGCTCCAGGATGTACCGGGTTAGTTACACCGTTTACATTAAGCCTTTTCATCAAATAAGTCCTGGCAGCCACTGCCTGGGCTTTTAAAGCTTCATTAGGAAAAGCCGCCGGCATTTCGGCTGCAACCACCCCAATTATGTATTCTTCGATAGGAATGCTGGCTACTTTGCCTGTAGCATGAGAATACATCTTTACAGTTGCCTCGGTTTTCTTAACTTTAGCGGGGCTAACCCAATTCATTGCGGTAGGGATACCTACCACCATAATCAAAGTCAATATAAAAAACAATGTTATAAGGCGTTTCATAGATAAATACCTCTTAAAAACCATAAAAAATAATTATTGTGGCAATGATACTTAAAATATTCTATTCTTTTCCATTACATATAATTACATTTTTTATTTAACGATATATTTGGTATTCTTGTGATATCTGCTCCGATTCCTTTTAGTTTTTCAGCAAATTTTTCATAACCCCGGTCGATATGGTGAATATTATAAACTACCGTCCGGCCTTCGGCCGCCAAACCGGCTAAAACCAGCGCAGCCCCTGCCCTTAAATCGGTAGCCTTCACCCTGGCCCCGGAGAGCTTATCAACCCCCTGTATTACTGCCGTCCTGCCATTAACCTTAATTCTTGCACCCATTCTTTTTAATTCATTGACATGCATAAACCGATTTTCAAACACTGTTTCAACCACTACGCTGGTTCCCTGGGCAATTGTGGCCAAAGCCATTGTCTGGGGCTGCAGATCCGTTGGAAAGCCTGGATAAGGCATGGTTTTTAAATCTATAGGTTTTAACAGGCCGTCACTTGATATCCTTACACTTGTATCTGCCACATCAACCTGGACACCGGCTTCGCAAAGTTTAACCAGCAATGGGTTTATATGTTCGCTAATTACGTTATCCACCAATACTGTCCCGCCGGTCATAGCTGCTGCCAACATAAATGTTCCTGCTTCTATACGGTCCGGAATAACACTGTAAGATGTGCCGTGAAGCTCTTTCACCCCCTCTATTTTAACCATCTTGGTGCCGGCGCCCTTTACTTTGGCGCCCATGCTGTTGAGAAAGTTGGCTAAATCCACCACCTCGGGTTCTTCTGCCGCATTTTCGATTATCGTGCTCCCTTCCGCCAAAGAAGCGGCCATCATTAAGTTCTCAGTTGCCCCGACACTGGGGTAATCCAGGTAAATACGACAGCCTTTTAATTTTTTTGCCCGGGCATCAATAAAACCCTGGCCCAGGTGTATTTCAGCCCCTAACTGGCTAAACCCCTTAAGGTGCAAATCTATTGGCCTGGTTCCTATCGCGCACCCCCCGGGAGCCGATATACGGGCCCTACCGGCTCTGGCCAATAAAGGACCCATTACAAGGAATGAAGCCCTCATTCTCCGGACAAAATGATAAGGCGCCTCATTTACCCCTATCTCAGGCACCTCAATATGCAGTCCTCCATCCTTTTTTTCAACACTGCCTCCCAGATATTTGATAACTGAACATATGGTGTGCACATCTGCCAAATCCGGCACTTCTTCTAAAAAACAAGGCGTTTTTGCCAAGAGAGAAGCAGCAATAATTGGAAGTACCGCATTTTTAGCGGCACTGATTTTTACCGTCCCTTTAAGCTTTTTACCACCATTTATTACGAAACTGCTCACCCTAAATAACCCTTCCCACTACAGTGATTTACTGCAGCTATTAACAGCATAACCAACATTTACCACTAGTATTCCTCAATAAATTTTAGAAGCCAGAAGTCGGAAGTCTGAATTAATTACTGGATGTTTTATTCTGAATCCTGACTACTGCCTTCCGGCTACTGGCATAAATTGAATACAATTAGCAATAAAAAAGCCTCACCATTTATTATGGTGAGGCTTTTTTATTACTTATTATTAGCTACTTTCAACCTGTTAAGGGCTTTTTTCAAGGCTATCCGGGCCCTTTCCACATCTATATCCTCATAGTTGTTCTCACATAACCGCCTTTCAGCCCTTTCCTTAGCCCTTTGAGCTCTCTCAACATCGATTTCGTCAGCCCGTTCAGCGGTATCAGCCAAAACAGTAACTTTTTTCTTGGTGATTTCCACAAAACCACCGCTGACTGCAAACTTGGTTACATTATTATCTACATGAACCCTAATTTCTCCTATTTTAAGGCTGCTCACCAGTGGAATGTGGTTTGGCAGAATACCCAATTCGCCCAGTTCCCCAGGTACCACCACAAAGTCGACATTTTCACTAAACTCTTTTTTTTCAGGAGTGACAATTTCCAGGCGCAATTTGGTTTCCGCCATAATTATTCACTTCCCTCTAATATCCGTTTTCCTTGCTCAACTGCCTCATCAATACTTCCAACAAAGCGGAACGCATTTTCAGGCAATTCATCGTGCTTGCCTTCTAATATTTCCTTAAAGCCACGGATAGTCTCCTTCATGGGCACATATTTTCCTTCATAACCGGTAAATACCTCAGCAACGTGGAATGGCTGTGACAGGAATTGCTGCAGTTTCCTGGCCCTGGCCACAATAAGTTTATCCTCATCGGAAAGTTCTTCCATACCCAATATAGCAATAATATCCTGCAGTTCTTTATAACGCTGAAGCACTCTCTGAACACCACGAGCAACATCATAGTGTTCTTGGCCCACAACGTTGGGGTCAAGGATACGGGAAGTGGAATCCAATGGGTCCACAGCTGGATAGATACCTAATTCAGCAATCTGACGGGACAAAACAACAGTACCGTCCAAGTGAGCAAAGGTAGTAGCAGGAGCCGGGTCAGTCAAGTCATCGGCAGGCACGTAAACGGCCTGAACTGAAGTTACTGAACCTTTTCTAGTTGAAGTAATCCTTTCCTGCATTGCTCCCATTTCAGTTGCCAAAGTAGGTTGGTAACCAACAGCACTGGGCATACGGCCCAGCAAGGCTGAAACCTCAGAACCAGCCTGGGAGAAACGGAAAATGTTATCAATAAACAAAAGGGTATCGGCACCCATTTCATCCCTAAAGTATTCAGCCATACACAGACCTGTCAGGGCAACCCTCAGACGGGCTCCCGGGGGCTCATTCATCTGGCCGAAAACCAATGACAGTTTGTCCAAAACACCGGCCTCAACCATTTCATTGTAAAGGTCGTTTCCTTCCCTGGTACGCTCGCCAACACCTGCAAATACTGAAATACCACCATGCTGCTTGGCAATATTATTGATGAGCTCCAGCACAACAACTGTCTTTCCAACACCTGCACCACCGAACAGGCCGATTTTACCCCCTTTGAGGAAGGGTACAAGCAAGTCAATAACCTTAATACCGGTTTCCAGCATCTCAACACTGGTGGATTGCTCTGTGAGCGGAGGGGCAGGCCTATGGATGGGGTAATAATGTTCACTTTCTATTGGGCCTTTACCGTCAATGGGTTCCCCCAAAACATCAACCAAGCGCCCCAAAACTGCTTTACCGACAGGTACGGTAATTGGTTGGCCTGTATCTGTAACCTCCATGCCTCTCACCAAACCATCGGTTGAGGTCATGGCAACTGTTCGTACGCTGTTGTTTCCTAAGTGCTGGGCGACTTCAAGGGTAACTACGTCGCCTTCGCCCCTGACAACCTTCAGCGCATTATATATTTCAGGCACTTGTCCGGGTGGGAAACGAACGTCTACCACCACGCCAATGACCTGAATTATTTTTCCTACGTTCATTAGTTTTCTTTACCTCCCTTGCCAAAAAATAAACGCTTACTAAAAATTTACCGCCAATTATATCGTTGGAATACATAAGTTTATGCTTTCCGGATTTTAATGGCCTTTTACTCCAAAGCAGCAGCACCGCCGACAATTTCGAGTATTTCTTTTGTAATCGCTGCCTGGCGTGCCTTGTTTATTGACAGTGTTAAACGATCAATCATTTCGGATGCATTCTTAGTAGCATTATCCATTGCCGTCATCCTGGCACTGTACAATCCTGCCTTAGTCTCCAACATACCTTGGAAAATAGTGTTGGTAATGTACTTGGGCAAAATTGCATTCATTACTTCATCAGGAGAAGGCTCAAAAAGGTAGTCTGCCCTGATTGCTTCCTTCTGCGCATCCTCTTCTTTAGGAGGTTCTGCCGGG
>CAYUXS010000002.1:0-1802 GCA_964448915.1 uncultured Peptococcaceae bacterium | reverse complement strand
TAGGCTTTTGCACCAAAATATTGATAAATTCACTGTAAACCAAATAAACCACATCAACTTCACGCGATGAATATTTATCAATAATTAATTGTGCTATCTCCCTGGCTTGGGGCAAACCTATGTGATCAGCATAACCAACATATTGTTCCAGGAGATTGTACCCTCTTTTCCTGAAATAGTCCCGGCCTTTCCGGCCAACACATATCATACTTACCTCAGCATCTATTTTATTTATTTTAGACACCGCATACCGTATAGTGTTGGAATTAAACCCGCCGCAAAGGCCCCCATCGGCAGTGATCACGATAAAGATCGCTTTTTTAGGTTCACGGACTTCCAACAAAGGGTGTTTAACTTCCCTGGTTACCGAAGCTACCCTGCCCAACACTCCAGCCAGCCTTTTGGCATATGGCCTGGCAGCCAAAGAAGCCTCCTGGGCTTTTCTCATTTTAGCAGCTGCTACTGCTTTCATGGCTTTGGTAATCTGCTGGGTACTTTTAATACTCTTAACTCGCCTACGCAAATCACGCAAACTTGCCATCTATCATCTCACCACCTTAACCTGTTTTAAACAGGCGGGATTAACCGGCAAAAACAGACTTAAATTCCGTAATAGCCTCCTGCAGTTTGGCCTCAGTTTCTTTTTCCAAAAGGCCTGTTTCTGCAATAGCCTTGCCAATATCCGGGTGATTAGCCCTCATATACTGCAGGAATTCAGCTTCAAAAGCAAGCACTTTATCAGCCGGCAGGTCGTCAAGATAACCTTTTACCCCGGTATATAAAGACATTACCTGCTCTTCAACCGGCATGGGAACATACTGTTTTTGCTTAAGCAATTCAAGCATGCGTTCACCACGAATCAACCTGGCCTGGGTTACCTTGTCCAAATCAGACCCGAACTGGGCAAAAGCAGCCAACTCACGATACTGTGCCAAATCCATACGCAGGCTTCCGGCTACTGCCCTCATAGCTTTAACCTGGGCAGCACCTCCCACACGGGAAACGGACAAACCTACGTTAATAGCCGGGCGCTGCCCTGCAAAAAACAGGTCGGATTCCAGATAGATCTGCCCGTCAGTAATAGAAATAACGTTTGTGGGAATGTAAGCTGAAACGTCTCCGGCTTGGGTTTCAATGATTGGCAACGCGGTCATTGAACCTGCCCCTTCTTCGTCAGACAATTTACATGCCCGCTCCAGCAACCTGGAGTGCAGGTTAAACACGTCCCCGGGATATGCTTCACGCCCGGGCGGCCTGCGAAGCAGCAGCGAAAGTTCACGGTAAGCAGCAGCCTGCTTACTCAAGTCATCGTATACTATCAAAACGTGCTTGCCTTGGTGCATAAATTCTTCACCCATGGCGGCACCGGCGAAAGGTGCAATATACAGCAGTGGCGCAGGATCTGAAGCAGTTGCTGAAACAACAATAGTATAGTCCATTGAACCGGTGTCAGTCAGCCTCTGCACTACATTTGCAACTGTAGACTGCTTTTGTCCTACGGCCACATATATACATATGCAATCTTTGCCTTTTTGGTTGATAATGGTATCAACAGCAATAGCTGTTTTCCCTGTTTGCCTGTCACCAAGGATTAGCTCCCTCTGGCCGCGGCCAATAGGAACCATGGAGTCAATAGCTTTTATCCCTGTCTGTAGCGGCTGGTGTACTGATTTACGTTTCATAACACCAGGAGCAATGCGCTCAACAGGACGGGTTCTGTCAGTAACAATCGGGCCTTTGCCATCCAAAGGGCGGCCCAAAGGGTTAACAACACGGCCAAGCAAAGCATCCCCTACAGGAAC
>CAYUXS010000001.1:66253-78513 GCA_964448915.1 uncultured Peptococcaceae bacterium | reverse complement strand
TGAGCCATTAGCTCAGTTGGTAGAGCACCTGACTTTTAATCAGGGTGTCGAAGGTTCGAATCCTTCATGGCTCACCAAAAAAAACAGCCCATAATTTAGGGCTGTTTTTTTTGTTGCGGCAGCCTATTGTTCACAGGTTGTATCATATTCGATAATCCTGTTTTCCCAGGTTTTAAGCAGTATCTTATTATGATCTTTGGCTATGACATACTGGGGAAGTACCGGTGTTTTTCCCCGGCCGTTGGGAGCATTGATGATATACGTAGGTACTGCCAGGCCTGAGGTGTAACCCCTCAGCTGCTCCATTATTTCTAATCCTTCATCAACACTGGTGATAAAATGCCTGGTTCCTTTAACCGGCTTAGCATGGAATATATAATATGGCCTTACCCGGATTTTTAATAATTCCTGATTAAGCTTTTTCATAACATGAGGGTTGTTATTTATTCCCTTTAGCAGTACCGCTTGGTTGCCGAGAACAACACCGGCTTCAACCAGCATGTCGCATGCTTTTTTGCTTTCCAGGGTGATTTCCCTGGGATGGTTGAATTGTGTATTGATATATATAGGAGGGTGTTTTTTAAGCACCTTGCACAATTCCGGGGTTATTCTCTGTGGGAGCGTCACCGGAACACGGGTACCTATTCTTTTAATTTCTACATGTTTGATTTTATCAAGCTCGCCAAGCAGCCAGTCAATTTTTTTATCACTTAGGAGCAGGGCATCTCCTCCAGTTATAAGCACATCACGGATTTCTTTATTTTCCCTGATATAATCCAAAGCTTCTGCCAGGGCCAAATGTTCCCGATGGCGGTCTACCTCGCCTATATTCCTGCGCCGCTGGCAATGCCGGCAGTACATGGCACATTGATTAGTAGCATTGATAATTAACCTGTCAGGGTAGCGCCTGGTTATACAGGATGCGGGAGAAGTATATTCTTCTGCCATGGGATCGGCACTTCCGGTATCGTCCAGTTCTTTTATAGAAGGGATGGACTGGAGCATGATCGGGTCTTTAGGATCCAAAATGTCCATTAAAGCGGCATAATAGGGTGAAACCGACCAGCGGTAACGAATCCCGATGGTTTGGACCTCCTTGCACCTGGCAGCATCCAAAGCAAATAATTCCTTTAATATCTCAGTATCATTAATACGGTGGGACATTTGCCAACGCCAGTCATTCCACTCATTTTCCGAAGCGTTAAAATATTTTAGAATTTTATCTTTATTAAAAATATATTTATCAAAATCGTAGCCTGTTATAATTTTGTCCTTTTCTTCAAGGTAATCTTTGATTTTAGCCTTGAGCTCATCAGCTCTTTTTAAAGCGATAGTTCTTTTTTCCTCCAAAGTGGGGAAGCTTTTTTCAATATTGGTTTCCGGTTTGAGTGACGAGCCCAAATCAATGATTGGAGTATTTTTTGCCATGCTATTCCTCCTTGTGTAAAATTTGTGAATATATAGTTGTTATTCAATTAATTGGCAATAAATGGCGCTCTTATATAAACCTAAAAAATATAAAAAAAACGAGTTGTAACTGGGAGAAACGCACTTGAATATTACGTTATGAATAGGTGACAAACGGCTTGAGACAGAAAAGGATTGACAACCCCGGCTGAATAGCCAAGTTGTCAGGTGTCAGGTAAATATAGGCGGAAGCAGATTAACTCCCACCCAGCAAATCAATTATAACAGAATATTTCCCAGTCTGCAACAGGTTTGTAATAGCAAAAATCGATTTTTAAAAATGGCTTTTATTGTAAGTTTTTTGTTTCGAAAGGAACCAATATTAACAAAAAACATAATATATAGAAAGGATATGCTGTATATATTTTACAGCCGGGAAAGGGTATATGTCTTCTAGTTTCACAATTTAAAAGGAGGTTCCACAATGCCTGAAGAGAAACTGCAAACTCTCTTAAATAATCCGGAAATGAAGGAAAAGTTCGGTTTAGGCCACACAACAGATACTGCCCAACTAGTTCACGACATCTGTGCTCATGAGGTACGCTATATTTGTTCAATTGATGTTGACTGTGTGATGCAAGTTCCTGGTTTATCCGATGGTTTGAGACCGGGATGCCGTGGTGAAAGAGTGATTGTAAACCCTGATTCTAATTGTTCCTTAATTGTAACTTGTGCCGACGAAGTGATTAGGCCCGATTGTTCAGGAGTAGATATCAGGGTTGGAATCCAGCTCGCTTTCGGGGATATACCGACACAACGTTATTTGGTAATGGATAGGGTATTGAAGTTTACTTGTACCAGCTTTAAAAGCTTTCCTGACGGGGCAACAGTCAGTGGTTCCGAAGCATTAAAAACATCCGACGGATCTTGTGTAGTGGTTGATTTGCGCTGCATGGTCCTTCCCCCTGATTCCACCAACCCGAATCCCAGGATCAGGATTTACGGTAAGGTGATTGATAAACTCTGGAAAGAAGAAAACTTGTGGATATTGGCTGTTCGTCCTTATGACGGGGTTACTGTCAAAAAAGAATTCCCTGAACCCCATAAAATCGGAGGATGTTCAAACGAATCCCCGGAATGTCCTTTTGCCAGGTAACCGATTAAACAGTAAAAAAGGTTGGTTTATTAAACCAACCTTTTTTACTGTTCCTTTATGTTAAGGTAGCGCTCCAGCTTGCTTACCCGTTCCTCCAATGCCTGGATTTTTTCATTGAATTCATTTGCCAATATTGCTTGCTGGTTTTTCATTGTTTCTAATAGGGATTTATTCCAACGGTTAACCTGGCTTAGTTTTCCATTGCTGCCTTGCTCTTGAAGCAGCTTTGGGTTAATTTCATCTATACCTGTTATGAACCTGGTTCCTTCATCCAATAATTCATATTTATTTTTTTGGGACATAAATTTTATTTAACCCCTTTCTGTTAGTATTATTAAATGTTTGGTAAGGCAGTTACACTTACATAGTATGTAATGTTGATATGACCCTGTTACAGCTGTTAAACAGCAAAAAATGAAAGTTATATAGCCTTAAGCTAAAAAAGTGGGGCAATTTAGGAATATTTTCTAATTTACTGCAAATTTTCAGTCTTTATCTATGGTATAATTAAGAAAATTCCTCTTTTTACCGTTAAAAAACCAGTAAATAAAATTTTATTTAACTGGATTATTAATTACCTCAAAAAAACTTAATTTAAAGGAGGCTGGTTAAATGGATACTAATAAAGACAGGATTGTAGAAAAATTGGTTTCAATAATCAAAGAACAGGAAGCCACCATACAAGAACTAAAAAATAAACATGGCCTGACGATTGATGAGGAGACACCGGTCCAAATACGTATTACCGAAGATGGATACTTTTGCGGCACATATGAAGTCCATCGAACATATATAATTTCGGCCGAACTTAACAAAGACCGGGCAATGGAGCAAAAAGCACTTGAAATTGCAGTTAAGAAATTCGGTCCCAATATAGATGAGATCTTCTTTCATGAAAAGTATGGATGGCTTGTTAAAATGAAGCCGGAGCCTATATCAATAACTGGACAAGCCAAAAAATCCGGAGAAAGACAAGATATTTTGGAGATGAAGGATCCAGCGGTTCTTTGCTAGATTTCCCTGCATAATTTACCAGGTTTGCTTCTTAAATAGTATGCCTGGTACCCCCCTGGGCATCGGATTTGCTTTAACCGGCAAATTTGCGATTGCCCATTAGCTTCTGTATTGCCTTTGATGCCGCCTGTGAACACAGTTCCTGTACCAGGCAAATCCGCAAGATTAATTTCAGTTGGTTTACCCATTTTTCATGTTTTTTTGCGTCAAATCTTTTAAATTCTATCAAAAATTTCTAATTTAACCGTTATTTTATTCTCCATTTTTGCTATAATATGTTGGGTGGAAAGAAGGGAGAATAAAATGCCTTTTAAAAACAATTATCTGTCTGAAGTATATGAAGGTGTTCGCTCACGCAACCCGCATGAACCTGAATTTCTTCAGGCTGTACATGAAGTTCTCGAATCGTTGGAACCAGTGGTTGAAAGACGTCCGGATATTGTAAAAGCAGGAATTATTGATCAAATTGTCGAGCCAGAGCGTATAATCAGCTTCCGGGTTTGCTGGGTCGATGATAACGATAAGGTTCAGGTAAACCGCGGTTACCGGGTTCAATTTAATTCCGCAATCGGCCCGTATAAGGGGGGAATAAGGCTTCACCCCTCGGTTAATATCTCAATACTTAAATTCCTCGGGTTTGAACAGATCTTCAAGAACTCATTAACTGGGCTGCCAATGGGCGGAGCAAAAGGCGGGGCTGATTTCGATCCTAAAGGCAAGTCTGAGGGAGAAATCATGCGTTTTTGCCAAAGCTTTATGAATGAGTTATACAGGCATATCGGACCTGACACCGATGTACCTGCGGGAGACATAGGCACAGGCAAGCGCGAAATCGGTTACATGTTCGGGCAATACAAAAAACTTGCCAACGAATTTACCGGTGTTTTTACCGGAAAAGGGCTGTCTTTCGGCGGCTCTTTAGTACGGACTGAGGCAACAGGTTATGGACTTTGTTATTTTACCGAGGATATGCTGCGTGATCACTGCGAATCATTAGAAGGAAAAACTGTTGTAATTTCCGGTTCGGGCAACGTAGCAACCTATGCGGCACAAAAAGCCACCGATCTCGGTGCCAAGGTAGTTGCGATGTCCGATTCGAACGGCTTTATTTACGATAAAAACGGTATAAACCTTGCGGTGGTCCGCCAGATCAAGGAAGTAGAGCGTGGGCGCATAAAAGAATACGCAAAACGCGTTCCGGGTTCGGTATATAATGAAGGCCCAAAGGGAATCTGGTCTATCAAGTGTGATGTTGCCATGCCTTGTGCAACTCAAAATGAACTTGATGTCGACGGTGCCGCTGCTTTGATATCAAATGGAGTCATTGCGGTATCAGAAGGAGCAAATATGCCGACCACTCCTAAAGCGATCGAAATGTTGCAGTGCAACGGCGTGCTGTTTGCACCTGGAAAGGCGGCAAATGCAGGCGGGGTGGCAACCTCCGGCCTCGAAATGGCACAGAACTCACAGAGGATTTCCTGGTCATTCGAGGATGTTGACGAGAAGCTGCAAATTATTATGTGCAATATTTATAGGAATGTCTCTGCCGTTGCCAAAGAGTACGGGTGTGAGGGCAATCTCGTCTTAGGTGCGAATATTGCCGGTTTCCTTAAGGTTGCTGACGCAATGCTCTGGCAGGGCGTAATTTAATTCAATGAAATGAAAAGATAATATCTTCTACATAATCTTCAGCATTATAATTTGGAAAAAGGCCGGTCTGCCAATTTTTATTTGGGAGCCGGCCTTTTTTAATATATGGCCAGGTTTGGATGCCCGGGTTTTTTAAGGAAACAGCTTACCAAATATCCCCAAGGCCTTTTGTTTTTCTACCTGATTTGATAATTCAGACAGTTCAAGCCGGCAGTTATTTAGTAGATTAAAAATTTCAGATTGCTTTGTTTCAATGTCCTCGATTTTTTTCAAGAAACTATTGACCAGTTCATTGGTTTTCTCATTTTTTTCCGTGAGCTTTTGGTAATTGCCTTGAAGTTCGCCCACCATATTGGCGATGCTTTCCATAACGTTTACTAATACTAATTCATCGTCAATAACGTCAACCTCCTGTTCAGCCGGCAAGGGAAGCTCATCTGCCTCCGGCTCTTTATGAGCAGGAATTTCCGTTAAATCCTCCAGCAGGATAGACAACTCAGGCCCGGTTACCCCCAAAGTGTAAGGGGCTTTTATATGTTTGCAATCGGCTGGATTGTTGTAAAGGTAAGGCACTATGGTAACATTACCGGAAGTTTCTATTATTTCAGGCTTGCCCCATGAAACCCCGGAGTCAATGGAAACACATTTATAAAAACGCTTATTCTCTGCCCAAACAACACATACGGCCTGGTTGTTAAATATTATGAAAGGTCTGCAGCTTATATCCAAAGAACCGGTTAACACATGTGGCGGCCCCCAATTATTGCTTGATCGGGTTGCATTTGGCAGCCTGCGGTATTGCAGCTGACAAGTATCTTGGTTTAAACTGCTGCTTAAAAAATGCAGGGTGTCATTGGGATCAATGAGGGCATATATTTTTTCAGTGTTTTCAGGCAGCCCAAGATTTTCTGTTTCAGACCAAATTGAATAAGCACTATTGAAACGCTTGTAAAATGTTTGCCAGGATCCATGGCCAACCAAAGAAGAATACCAGAGGTGGACATTATCCTGACTGTCTTGATCAATAACCAAACTTGGTATATTATTGGCGGTTGTAATTTCTCCCAGAAAGTGCTCGCGCCATTCACGCCCGTTCCAGGCGGAATGGACTATTTTTGAAAATGCGGGATTGTTTGGCGCAGTAAGGGTTCTAAATATATGAATATTGTTACCTGCAACAATCAAGGACAAGTTTTGTATAAGGGTATTTTTTAGATCAATTAAGGCAAGATAAGTTCCAAGCAGTTTTTCACCGATTTTACTGTAATAATATTTAAAACCGCCGTCGGCTGTAAGGCAGATAAGGTGCAGGTTGTCATCAGCATCAGTTTTTATATCGCAATCGATGACCTCTTCTTCAATTACCTTTCGGGCAGCAGAGGATTTATTTTCATTGCCGCAGCAATAATACATAATTGATAAGCCTTGTAGATAAACATGCAGTTTTTTACCGGAATTGGTTTTTATGAAATAATGTTTTTTAAAATCCAACCCAATCATCCTTTCGAGGCACATTCTGGCTATCACATCGTTAATTACAATATACTCTTTTCTTTTCCAACCTGTTCTAGAAACCATTAATTGGTATGAAATCCGGCATGCAGCTTGACTACAAGTTATGTAATGATATAATAAATTAATGCAAGCGGGTGTAGCTCAATGGTAGAGCATCAGCTTCCCAAGCTGAGGGCTGTGGGTTCGATCCCCATCACCCGCTCCAGGAATATAAAAGCCTCCGGGATTTACTTAATTCTTTGGGGGCCTTTTTGGTGCCAATTGATGCCGAACCTCATTAAAATAGCTCTGGCAAAAATAAGCCGGAGTCTTTTTTTCTGTAAAATGAGGTAAGTTATAAGCTGTTCTTTACATTGGAAAGTATTTTAAATTTTTGTTGATTTCCTCTGGCAGAACGATACCAATTTCTCTAACTGTTTCATTAGATAGATTAAGATCCTTCGCTACTGCAAGACTAACCTCTGGAGATTCATTTTTGCCAAGTAGTCCCTGAAAGTGCAATGTACTTATCCAATCTCCTAGAAAAAGTATTTTAAGATCGTACGTAAATTCATTTGACTTATAAGGTGTATGATGGAATTCCACTATATTGGTTATCTCATCGGAGATACCCCATTCTCTGCAAAGCCATCCACCGATTTCAGTATGAGATATACCATCCATAACTTTTTTCTCGGCTAAAATTTGATGTGTCCCTTTATTAATCTCAATAAAAATATCATCCAATATTTCAGGAAGACAATGATTTAAAACAGCAATACCAATGTCATGTATGAGTCCATAAGCAAAAATTTTGTATATGTCTATATCGTTTCCAAGTTTTTCCGCGATCATCTTTGATGCTACTGACGTGCCAATACAATGATTCCAAAAGCACTCCAAGCTAAAATAATTGGTCTTTCTCTTTTTTATTGGGAAAAACTTTTTTGTTATAAAATGAATGAATAATATATAGATGGTTTTTACACCCAAGTAGATTACAGCGTCTTTTATTGTAGGTATTTCGCGTCTGATATTGTAAAACCCGGAATTAATATTTTCCATTACATAGTTGTGAAAAGCAGAATATTCTAGAATTTTTTTTGATAAAAGGTCTACATCGGTTTCTTTTGGATTATTTAACATTGTCAACAATTCATTAGTTTTTTCCGGTAGGCTGGGGAAGTCTGGAGACTCTTTAATCAGTGTAAAAATTCTATTATTGTGCATAGTTCCTCACTTTTTTAGTATAACAATCAGTTTCAAATAACATCATTTTACAGTAAGCTCGTGTTTTTCACAATATCATAATAATACCGTCTACCTTTAACTTGCAGGATATGATGTTTAAATTTGGATGTATCATGAATACAATTCTGAGTCTATTGACATTTAATAGAAAAACAATATATATATAATAAATACATCAAAGATAAGATATTACCGTCTGATGACTGATTATCATGAAATAACTAAATCTCACCTTTAAACATCTTCATACTTGCAATTACAATTAATCCTGTCATTTAACTATATAATTGGTACCATGGCTTTTAATTTCCCCATGTTAGGTGGTTTTTACAAACATGAGTATATTATATATTTGATAATTTCATCGTTGAAAAAGTTGTTGGTACTTGCGGAAGGGGAGTTACAAGTTGAAAATTGAGTCAGTTTTCGTATACGGTACGTTGATGACAAATATGCCCAATCATAAGTTGGTTAAGCCTTTTGTCAAACAGGTGCTGCCAGGCAAAGCCAAGGGTATTCTTTATGATTTGCCTTGTGGTTACCCGGCAATGATTCGTGGTGAGGGCATAGTAAAAGGTGAGCTGTTGTTTTTGGAAAATATGGAAGAAGCTTTGGATATTCTAGACAGGTTGGAATGTTTTTATGGCCCGGATAATCCCAATAATCTGTATGATCGTGCAACTGAAGAGATTGAGTATGCCGGAGGAAAAACTATATCTTATGTTTATTTATGGGTACAAGAAGATGATCTGCCTCGTATAGGAACTGTTATTTCAGATGGTGACTGGAGAAACAAAAAAGGGGGACACCCATGAAATATTATTTTGCTTATGGTTCATGTATGGACGAAAAACGCTTAATAACCAGCGGAAATGCCCACAGGTTTAAAAAAATCGGGTATGCAAAAATAAATGGATATCGTTTCAGAATGAATAAACTTGCTTTAAATAAACAATCGGTTTACGCAAATATTGAACCTGACAATAGCAGCAGTGTATATGGAGTTCTTTACGAAATAGATGACCAGGCAGAAAAATATTTAGACATAAGAGAAGGGTACCCTGTGCATTACAACAAGATTTATACAAATGCCACAATTGATGGTCGCACATATAAAGATGTTTTAGTCTATGTTGCTAATGATGATTGGATTTGTAAAGAATTTACACCGGTAAGCCCCCAATATGCGGAAGAACTAATGAGGGGATGCCAAGGGTTGCCGGAACCTTATAAAAGTGAATTTATTAAAGAGGTTAAGCGAGTTTTACAAAGTTAACAGTGATGGCAGCCCGCAATCCGATCAGGGTATTGGGTATTTTACCCAGGCGTAAACATTGTTAATGGCGTTTAAGTCATTCATGTCCTAATAAAGGGTGTTTAACTATAACGGGTTGTATTTTTCGATTTGTGGATATTTTCTGGTGTGGTAGGCAAAAATCAGGTAAATCAAAGCTCCTGTCAACAAGGTGACATTATAACCAAAGGACATGGCTAATACAAGGGCTAAAATGGATCCTACGACTGACATCCAACCATTTATTGCCCAAAAAACCGGGATATAGTTTTCTTTTTTTTCGATTTCTACCAGACTCAAGCCGGCAGGAAAAGGAACGCCCATCAATAGGCCCTGGGGTAAGAGTAAACTAAAAGTGGCAAGTATTTTTACCGTTGTCTCAGCTCCCTGGAAGATAGAAATAAACCAGGGAAGAGTAAAATATAGAAGTACGCTGTAGCTAAAGATGGTTATCCCAATCACTTTCAGCGGGATTCTTTTACCCAGGAACTTGCTAAAGGAACTGCCTAAGCCTGCAGTAAATAGCAAAATTGCTATAACGGCTGAAAAAGTTAACGTGGGGTGTCCAAAAAGTAGGATAAGCTTTTGGATTAAAGTAATTTCTACGAGCATAAAAGCCAGGCCCAAATAGGCGAAATAATTTCTGAAATAATTTACCGAGCTATCCTCTGAAGTTAAAAGCGGCTTAATGATATTGTACCCGCTGAAGAGAACGACCAGCAGTAACAATATCAATGCCGGAGGAGCTGTACGCCCTACTTTATAGAAAAAGGGATAATTGTCTGTTACCAGGTAATTTTTTTGCATGTTTTCCGGGGGTACAACAGAGTCAAGCCGGTCATTGACATAGGGTAGGCTAATGACCTGTTGTTCAGACTGCTGTGCCAAGGACATGATCTTTTGACTTTCATCTTTTGTAAAAGGTGTAGTTTTAACAACCAATAAAGGAAACATCATTTGTTTTTTACCGTGATTATGTTTTTCACCATTAACGCTGTTGCTGTTAACTGCTGCTATATATTTAGATGCCTGTTCCCTGGGGATCCCTCGTTCCTCCAATACCTTTATCAGGGTTGTTGTAGCTTTTTTAAAGTCGTTTTGATCATGCAAGACCAAAGCCAGGGTGCCGCCTGGATTTAAGTGGTCAAAATAAGCTTTAAACGCCTCCTTAGTATAAATATAGTTTTCTGATAAGGCATAACCTAGTGTTTCAGAGGATTGGGTCATTACTTTAGAGAGAAAAATTACATCATACTTGTTTTTGTCCTTCGTGATAAAACTTCGTCCATCCTGGACATATATGCTGGTTCCCTCTAACCCATAAATATTACCGTTAAAATCTTTAAATTTCCTGGCCGCCTCGACAGAGCCGGGATTTATTTCAACCGCAGTAATATTGTGAACCCCTCCCAGATGAGCATAAAGGATGTCTTCACCACCACCGGGTCCAATTAAAAGAGCAGAGTTATTTTGCTTATAAGCAAAAGGAAAATAGCCGACATTGTTTTTTAGGTGTTCAATACTTTTTAAGTCGCCGTTAAAAGGAATTATTTCTGAAGCGGATCCCCCGTCCATCAGAAGGATTTTATTTTTCCTCCCGCTTTCTTCCAACACATCGGTTCGTGCCAGTGAATTCCATGACGTAAAAACGATTCTAGGTTTTTCTTTAAATAAGATACCCAGTAGCTTTGGATTTCCTTGGTAAGCTCCAAAATCCTGCGCCCAGTTGTCCAGGAAACCCCCATTACTAAACGTAAGAATTAGCAAAGCAGCGACCGTAACAGTTGACAAATTTATATAGATTCTCTTGGTTGCCAGGTTAAAGGCGGCAATCATTAAAGGAATAAGCGCCAAGACAGTTCCAATCCTAATCAAACTGTAGTTGTCCAGAAGATAAATAACTAAAACACTTCCCAGGGCTGAACCCAGAAGGTCTGCAAAATACAAGGTATTACTCTTTTTTGCTTTTTCCTTAAAGATAAGGGAAAGATAATAACCCCCGAAGATAAAAGGCAAAGCACTTAATGCAATGTAGGCGAGTATTAGAGTTCTATTATAAGGAATCTTATATAAAAACAAAATGGTTATCCATAATGTAACGCTTAGTGCTGCCAAAATCACAGCCTTTTTTGATGCAAGGGTTTCAGGAGCGGGGTTTTTTTGTGAATCCAACCATTTAAAAGCATAAACCCCGCCTACAGCCCAGCCCAGCATGGCCAGGGATATGGCAATAAAAACAAAGTGATACCACATGAGTGTTGAAAAAAGGCGAGTTAAAGTTATTTCATACATAAATAGAGTGAGGCCGGTGAAGAAGACCCCTATATTGGCTATAATTGTTGCTCTGTTATTCACAGGTAACCTCCAGTTGCTTTAATAATTGTCAGCCTTGAATAAAGTAATACAGGCTTACAGAAGCGGCTATTAGAAAAACTGTTATCAGGATAGTAGTTCCGGTTGATGAGGGCTCTTGGTTGACTTTTACCGGTGAATAATACTTCTTAAGGTACCGCTGCAAAACCAGCGCGGCTATTACGGTGGCAATATTTAATAGATGTGAAACTGATAAAAAACCAAAAATTTCAGGGTTGAACCTGAAAAACTCTACAACACTTCTAATAACCGAAAAGCCTATGAGATAATGCACAAATATTTGGCCACTGTAGTGCTTTGAATTTTTCTTAATCCATAACCAGGCAAAAAGGAGATAATCCAGGGTAAGTTCATATACTTGCGCTGGGTGAACCAGTGTGCCGTTAACCTCAACACCCCAGAAGTAGGGTTTGGCCATAGGAATGCCGAAAACATCACAACCAATCCTCCCGATAGCCTGCCCTAAAATAAGAGCAGGAGCTAGAAGGTCTGCAATTTGCCATAACTCCAACTTGTATTTCTTAACCTGCCAGACACCCATGAGTACGCCGCCCAGGATACCACCATGGATTGATAATCCTCCAGAGCTGATTTTAAATACATCAAGGGGATTAGCCAAGT
>CAYUXS010000001.1:34939-66243 GCA_964448915.1 uncultured Peptococcaceae bacterium | reverse complement strand
AATAGGCGGGATCATAAATCAGTATAAAAACCAAACGTGCACCTGCAATGCCTCCAAGTAAGGCATAAAGAATTACACCAATAAAATGATCTTCCGGAATGCCAACTTTTTTGGCATTCCTATACGCAAGAAAAATCCCGGCTAACATCCCGGACGCAACAGTTAGACCAAATAAATATACGGATATATGTCCGATAGAAAAGAGTTCAACCATAATAATCTAAACCTCTTTTCGTTGTAACTGTAATGACTTAAAAAACAATTTCATTCTACAAAAAAAAGGTGATTAAACTTTAATGAAATTGTGTACTTTTTATGAACAGTCCTTATTTCACAAATTCTTCACAAATTCAAAAAAGTTTGGTCATTTTTATGTTTTAAAATATTCATCAAGCCAATTTATTAAATGGAGGTAAAGAGATGAGGAAAAAAGGTATTATTCATGGTTTGTTGATGATGGCTTGCTGTATCGTGCCAATGCTCGCCTTGTTGGCGTTCTTACCTCAAATAAAAAACGCGGCATCCGGTTTTAACTGGTCCTGGCTAATGCTGTTGCTATGTCCTCTTATGCATATCTTTATGATGAAAGGAATGCTCGGGAAAAAAGAAAGCTGTCATGGTAAAGATCACGAGAATATACGGGAGAACAAGACCGGGCTTAGCAGCGTGCAAGATAGCTAAAGTCCATAGTACCCATGAGGCCTTTTGGGAGGAAAAGTCCTGTTGAAAAAACGACTGATTTTATTACTTGTGCTTTGCATAACTTTTATTATTTTTTTAAGTGGCTGTAATTCCGGGTTTCAAGAAGAACCGGACCCTATAGAAGATTTGCAAGATAACAGCCCATTGTTGCAGGTTCCCGGTAATTCAAGTGAGATCATTGATGAAACCGGCAGTACAAAACCAAGTTCAAGTAGCTTGCAGCGTATTAACGAAGAGGGCGAGGTTAGTTTTAATGTTACCTTTGCCAACCCTCTTGGACAGCACAAAGAAGGATATTTAAGTTTTATAGTCATACTCAATACTCACTCTATGGATTTATCCCGGTACCCTTTAAATCAAAACTCCAAACTTTTTGACAACAATGGAGATTTATTGGCAGCCCAGTCAGAGTGGGAGACAGAAGGGGATAGTCATCATCTCATTGGGAAGCTTCATTTTAAAACAAAAAAAGATTTAAAGAATATTGATGGGCTTAAATTAGTGATAAATAACGTTGGTGGTGCAGGTAAACGGGAGTTTATTTGGGAAAAGCAAGACTTGGCTTTTTAAGCAGTAAAGTGTGTTGGAGATAATCAAAAACAAGGAGATTACGGATGGGGAGTTACCAGTTGATTGCATTTGGTGCAGGTATCGTGTCATTTATCTCGCCTTGCATCATACCCATGCTTTCAGGATATTTTTCCTTTATAACAGGTTTATCATTAAAAGAACTTAGAAATCTACCGGATAGCCGCCATTTAAGAAGAGACATCTTCTTAAAAACACTGCTGTTTGTATTGGCTTTTATCATTATCTTTACCCTATCCGGAGCAACAGCAGGGATATTTGCCAAGTTTTTGCGCCAGTATAGTCAGGTGCTTAATTTCATAGCTGGGGCGGCAATAGTGCTTTTGGCCTTAAATATTTTAGGGTTGTTAGGGAAAAGGAAACATTCTGGTTGTAAGATTCCAGGACAAGAAAAAGCAGCCGGGAGCTCTTATCTGAAGTCTTTTGGAATTGGAATTGCCTTTGCTGTTGCCTGCTCTCACTGCCTGGGCCCCGTCCTTTATTCTATCCTGATTATGGCTGGTTCCCTGGGTTCGCTTTCCGCTGGAATGTCAGTAATGCTCTTTTTTTCTTTGGGTCTGGCTATTCCATACTTACTGGCAGGTTTGTATATGGATCGAATCATTAAGGTGATTCATAGGGTGAAGCGAAGGGAAAAAGCAATAAATACGGTTTTAGGATTATCCATATTGGGAATGGGAATTCTAATTATGTTTGATAAATTCACTGTTCTGACAGTTCTTATTGCAAAGTTTATGCCTTTTAAACTACCTATAGGTATGTAAAAGCACCAAGTTAGGGGGTGGAGTTGATGAAGATTAGTTTTGGCATTAAAGGGATGACTTGTGCAGCATGTGCCACCAGGATTGAAAAGGCCTTAAATGAAATGAGCGGCGTGGAAAATGCTGTAGTCAATCTTTCGATGGAGAAAGCCACCCTTGAATATAACCCGGAATTAGTTGGTATTGATGACTTCAATAAAAAGATAGCTGATTTGGGTTATTTAATAGTAGCAGACAAGGTAGATTTTAAGATTTCAGGAATGGCCTGCGCGGCCTGTGCAGCAAAAGTCGAGAAAAAACTTAATTCTATGCAGGGAGTAAGCAAGGCCAATGTCAATATTGCTACGGGAAAAGCCACAGTCGCCTATTTCCCGTCTTCAATAACAATTAATGATCTGAAACAGGCCATTGAAAAACTAGGCTATCAGGCGGAAGCTATTGAGGATAAACTGGACACTGACAAGGAACAGGAGTCCAGGGAAAAAGAAATTAGGCGTCAAAAAAATTTATTTGTTTTTTCAGCCTTACTTTCATTACCCTTGGCGCTTTTCATGTTTGCAGAGCTTTTTAAATGGGTTTGGGTACCTGAATTTATTTTTAACAAGTATTTTCAGTTGGCTTTGGCTACTCCAATCCAGTTTGTAGCAGGTGCACAGTTTTATAAAGATTCTTACTATGCCCTGAAAAATAAAAGTGCCAACATGTCGGTGCTGGTGGCTTTGGGAACTTCCGCAGCATATTTTTTTAGCCTGGTGATAACCTTCTGGGGTCATCAGCTTGGAGAGATGCACGTTTATTATGAGACATCAGCCATTATTATCACCCTGATTATTCTCGGCAAGCTTTTAGAAGCTATCGCAAAGGGCAAGACTTCGGAAGCCATCAAGAAATTAATGGGGTTGCAGGCTAAAACCGCTCGGGTTATCAGGGATGGAAAAGAACAGGAAATACCCATCGATGAAGTGGTCGTGGGTGATTTGATTATAGTGAGGCCCGGTGAAAAAATTCCGGTAGACGGGCTTATCAAGGAAGGATATTCCTCAATAGACGAATCAATGCTAACTGGTGAAAGCCTTCCTGTCGACAAAAAGCCCGGTGATGAAGTAATCGGTGCCACCATTAATAAGCATGGTGTCTTTAAATTCGAAGCCACTAAAATTGGTAAAGATACGGCTTTAGCCCAGATAATTAAGGTGGTGGAGGACGCCCAGGGTTCTAAAGCCCCCATTCAAAGAATGGCCGATATTATTTCAGCTTATTTCGTCCCAGCAGTAATTGGTGTTGCTATTGTAACTTTTCTGGTTTGGTTTGTAGCAGTTGAACCGGGTAACTTTACCCGGGCTCTCATTAACTTCACTGCAGTTCTGGTAATTGCCTGCCCCTGTGCTCTTGGCCTGGCTACTCCGACTTCGATCATGGTAGGAACAGGCAAGGGTGCGGAAAACGGCATCCTGATAAAAGGTGGCGAACACCTGGAGAATGCCCATAAAATCGATACTGTTGTTCTTGATAAGACCGGCACTATTACCAAGGGCCAGCCGGAAGTTACCGATATCATTAATTACACGGGGCTTGAGGAAAAGGAGATTCTCCTTTTGGCTGCTATTGCTGAAAAGGGCTCTGAACATCCCTTGGGTGAGGCAATAGCGAAGCGTGGGAAAGAATTATTCGGGGAACTAACTGATGCTGAAAACTTTGTTGCCATTCCAGGCAGGGGAGTAAAAGCAAGGGTAAAAGGAAAAGAAATTATCCTGGGAACCAGAAAACTCATGAATGAGCAAAATATAGCGGTAGAACAAATTGAAAAACAAATGAATTCCCTGGAGAACCAAGGTAAAACTGCCATGCTTATGGCAATAGACGGGAGCATCGCAGCTATTTTAGGAGTTGCCGATACAGTAAAAGAAAATTCCAGAGAAGCCATTAGTGAACTCCAGCAAATGGGGATAGACGTAATTATGATAACTGGAGATAACAAAAGAACAGCCCAAGCTATTGCCAGGCAAGTCGGTATTGCCCACGTCCTGGCCGAAGTACTGCCCGAGGATAAGGCTAATGAAGTAGAAAAACTCAAAACCCAGGATAAGAAAGTAGCTATGGTAGGCGATGGGATTAACGATGCGCCTGCCCTGGCAACCGCTGATGTGGGTATAGCCATTGGAACAGGCACTGATGTTGCCATGGAGGCTGCTGATATTACCTTAATGAGGGGTGACCTCAGGGGTATTACAGCCAGTATTGCCTTAAGTCGTTCTACCATGAGAAATATTAAGCAAAACCTGTTCTGGGCTTTAATCTATAACACCTTGGGTATTCCCATAGCTGCCTTTGGTTTGCTTAACCCGGTCATTGCCGGAGGGGCCATGGCTTTTAGTTCGGTATCTGTTGTTACAAATGCCTTGCGCTTGAAACGTTGGTCGTATAAACCATTTCAATATAAAAAGCATTGAATATTAATTTAAACGGAGATAAATGGAAATCCCTTGCCAGTAAGACTGGCAGGGATTAATATTAACAAAATAAAATAATTGGGCGCGAGGGATAAGTATGCTGGAGAACAAAGCAAGGATACTAGTTGTAGATGATGAGCCCAAAATGCGGGAACTGGTTTCTCTTTACCTCACGAAAGAAAACTATAAGGTTGTAACTGCGGAAGACGGTTTGGATGCATTAAATTTGTTAAAAAAAGACAATGATTTTCAGTTGTTAATCGTTGATGTGATGATGCCCAAGATGGATGGCTTTACTTTATGCAATGAGGTCCATAGTTTTAAGGATATACCGGTAATATTTCTAACTGCCCGGGGTGAAGAGCATGATCGTTTAATGGGTTTCGAACTTGGCGCCGACGACTACATTGTCAAACCATTTAGCCCAAGAGAATTGGTAGCGCGGGTTAAGGCAGTGTTAAAAAGGATTGATAAGGGCAACAAAGCTGAAAGCATACTGCAGTTTGGTGATCTGGTTGTGGATATAGAAGGATGGGAGGTTAAATTGGCAGGTAAGGAAATAAGCCTTACTCCCAAAGAATTTGAACTTCTGGTTTATCTTATAAAAAACAAGGGAAAAGTCTTGTCCAGAGAACAGATCATCGAAAAAGTCTGGGACTACGAGTATTACGGTGACCAAAGAACAGTGGATACCCATGTTAAAAAAATCAGGGAGAAACTAAACGACAAAGAGGAAAAATTTATTAAGACAGTATGGGGAGTAGGCTATAAATTCGAGGTAGATTGAAATGTTTTTGAAAAGTATTGTCTTTAAGCTGTGGCTAACCATTGTTGTTTTTATGGTCTTAATAGTAACGTCTTTGGGGTTGGGCCTGTTTTGGCTAACGGAGGACTTTTACTATTCTCAGATAACGAAGAACCTGGTGACCCAGGGATTGCAGATTGCAGGCATGTACAGTAATGAACCTGATATTCTTCAAGACGACAAAGAGTTAAATAGGATTTCCCGCCTTTTGAATGCTCATGTCCTGCTCCTGGATGAAGCAGGTAAAATAATAGATTGCAACATGTCTTTGCATATGCCACCAGGTTCAGTCTTTAAAGAAGATAATTTAAGCAAGATTTTTGCCGGTGAAATAATCACTGAAAGGGGCTATCACGATAATTTTCAGACCCAAATGCTATCAGTTGGGATTCCTGTAAAGGCAGGGGATAAAATTTCAAATGCACTCCTTATTTATACCCCGGTAGCCCCCCTTACCGCCACGCTAAATAATTTAAGAAGCTTAATCTATTGGGCTCTACTTGGTTCACTGATCATGTCCGCTATTTTGGCATTTTTCATTTCCAGATCGCTTTCCAAACCGTTAATTAAAATGAATCAGGTAGCATTGGGATTGGCTCAAGGTAATTATACACAGCGAATCCCTATTAACAGCAGTGATGAAATCGGCGTGTTAGGGGCTTCCCTAAACTATTTAAGCGAACAATTAAGAGACAATATCTCCGCACTGTCTTATGAAAAAGAAAAAATAGAAAACATCCTGCTGAGCATGACAGATGGTGTGATTGCTTTTGATACCAAGGGAAAAATTGTCCTGTTTAATCCCCAGGCAAAAGAGCTTTTGGAAGATTGTGTTAACATTGAAAAAGGTGAACTTCTGGAGCATTGTGTATATTTGAGCCAGTTAAACTCTTTGTATAACAAAATACTTGAAACTAAGGAGTTAACTGAAGGAAGGATAAAAGTAGAAGACAAAACTATTGCTGCACGGCTTTCACCGTTATTCGAACCAAACAGCAACAACTTAACCGGTGTAATAGCTGTTCTTCAGGATATAACCCAGGCGCAAAAACTGGAGGAAATGCGGCGGGAATTTATAGCTAATGTATCCCATGAATTAAGAACCCCGATCAGCTTAATCACAGGTTATACCGAGGCAATCATTGATGAGGTTGCTGAAAATACTGAACAACGCAATAATTTTATACGGGTAATTCATGAAGAAGCTAACAGACTTAAATTGTTAGTAGAAGACTTATTAGAGCTCTCAAGGCTTCAAGCCGGCTCAATTACCATAGAAAAAGAATGGGTTGATATTGAACAAGTTGCCCAGGGAGTAAGAGAAAAATTCTATCATGTTTTAAATAAAGATAAAACTGCCTTCCAAGTAGAAATCAGTCCCGGATCAGAAATGCTTTGGGCAGATAGGTTCCGGTTTGAGCAGATTTTAATAAATTTGGTAGGTAATGCTATTAAGTTTGCACAGGGTGGCCTTATTAAACTTCGCAGTGAAAAAAATGAACGGGGCACAGTAGTAAGTATTAGTGATACAGGGAAAGGTATACCCGAAAGTGACCTGCCCTTTGTTTTTGAACGTTTTTACCGCGCTGATAAATCCCGCAACAGGGAAAGTGGCGGGACCGGCTTGGGACTGGCTATTGTAAAAAATTTGGTCGAGGCTCATAAAGGAACTATCCAAGTGGAAAGCCGGGAAGGGGGAGGGACAGTATTCACTTTGACATTTCCAAATCCTTAACTTAAAATGGAGCAGTGGTTAATATGGTTGATCTGGAGCAAAAATTTGAATTGCTTAAATCTAATATCAAAAAACTGGGTAAATTGGCAGTAGCATTTTCAGGTGGGGTAGACAGTTCATTTCTTTTAAAAGTAGCCCATGATTTGCTGGGGAAAAACGTTATTGCTGTAACTTCCAACTCATCCACATATCCTGTGAGGGAACTATATGAGGCTTCGGCTTTTGCCCAAATGCTTGGTGTCACCCATTTGATAATTGATCTTGAGGAGTTGGATATAGAAGGTTTCTCAGAGAATCCTTTAAACCGTTGCTATTTGTGTAAGTCACAGTTATTTACTAAAATAAAGCAAATTGCCAAGGAAAAAGGTATTGAACATGTAGCAGAGGGCTCCAATCTAGATGATTTAAATGATTACAGGCCTGGCATGAGAGCTGTTGAAGAGCTTGGTATTATTAGTCCATTAAAAGATGCATGCCTGACGAAAGAAGAGATAAGGTTAATGTCGAAAAAATTGGGTTTAAATACCTGGAATAAGCCTGCATGTGCATGCCTGTCATCCAGATTCCCTTATGGTGAAAAAATCACTCGTGAAAAATTAGCCATGGTGGAAAAAGCAGAAGACTATTTACTTTCATTGGGTTTTAAACAAATTAGGGTGCGCCATCATGGCAGTGTAGCCAGAATTGAAGTTGAACCATCAGAATTTAATAAGTTTCTTCATGGAGAGGTAAGGGAAAGAGTGTATGAAGCATTTAAACAGATTGGTTTTTTATATATTACTCTCGATTTAAGGGGCTATCGCAGTGGAAGCATGAATGATGTCATGCCTCTTAAGTTCATCTAAAGCGGTTGTATTCAACCGCTTTTTTATTTCATTTACAATTCCATGGCTTAAGAAAAGGTAAAATTTTTATTCAGGTATTGACAAGTATGAATCCATAATATAAGCTATGCCTTAACAATATTAAATCAGTAGGAATAATATTAATACTTATATAATAATATTAATATTATTCTAGGAATAATTGCTTTTGCCATTACTGCTTATATAAGGTGGAAGTTGTAAATGGTAATTATTTCCCCGGATAAAATAAAAAAAATTATCAAGCAAGCTAAAGAACACCTGCCTATAGAGTGTTGCGGTATCCTTGCCGGAACTGTTGAACAAGATTTAATTGAGATAAAGGAAATATACCCAATGAAGAACGTGGATCATAGCCCCGAACATTTTTCTATGGATCCCAAGGAGCAGTTTGAAGCTTACTATGCTGCCAGAGAAAAAGGCTTTGTAATACTTGGTAATTATCACAGTCACCCTTCAACTCCAGCTCGTCCCTCAAAGGAGGATATAAAACTGGCGTATAATCCGGATGCCGTTTATATGATCATTTCCTTATCCCAGGAAAATCCTGTTATAAAGTGTTTTCAGATTAAAGATGGGAATTATGATGAAATACCTTTGAAGATTATTTAAAAGCAATAGACAAACTTTTGGCAGGAGAATGAATAATGCGTTTCAACACCAAGCTTTTGCATGGCAGACATAAGGCGGATATGAAAATTGGAGCTACAACAATTCCTATATACCAATCTACTTCTTTTTACCATAATTCTGCCGAGGAATTGGAGAGGATTTTTGAAGGAACTGGTTATGGCTACATATACACCCGGATAAATAACCCTACTATTGATTATTTTGAACAAAGAGTTGCTCTTCTTGAAAATGGGGTTGGGGCTATTGCCTGTGCTTCCGGAATGGCGGCAATTACTTTGGCAATTTTAAACCTGATGGAACAAGGCGATGAGTTGGTTGTAAACACTGGGATTTTTGGTGACACGTATTCTTTGTTTAACAGTCTTAAAGATTATGGTATCAAAACGAAGTTTGCCATTTCGGCAGAACCGGAAAGCTTTGCCAAGAAGTTAACTGGTAAAACCAAACTCATTTTTGTAGAAACAATTGGAAACCCTAAAATGGATGTTCCAAATATAAAAGAACTGGCCCAATTAGCCCATTCGCACGGTATACCACTAGTCGTGGACAATACCGTGACCACACCCTACTTATTGAGGCCTTTTGATTACGGGGCGGACATAGTTATTCACTCAACTTCAAAGCTAATAAATGGCAGCGGCAACTCAATTGGTGGGATTATTGTTGACAGGGGCAGGTTTTCATGGCCGGCAGATAAATTTCCAAAGCTTAATAAGTTAAGTCAAACCTTTGGTTTTCTAGCTTACTTGGCGAAACTTAGAAAAGGTTTACACAGGGATATTGGGGCATGCATTTCGCCCTTCAATGCTTTTTTAAACACCATTGGCCTTGAAACATTAGGCCTTAGGATGGATCGTATGTGTAGCAACGCAATGGAACTGGCCCAGTTTTTGAGCTCTCACCCTGGGGTTTCCTGGGTTAATTACCCCGGACTGCCTGATAACCGGTATCATGACATTGCCAAAGTTCAGTTCAATAACAAATATGGAGTCCTGTTAACTTTTGGGGTGGGTTCGAAGACAAGGGCATTTAAGGTTATAAACAATTTAAAGTATGCCTACAACCTGGCCAATATTGGCGATATCAGAACCCTTGTGATTCATCCTGCATCCACTATTTATTCATCTTTTTCAAATGAGGAAAAACAGCTTATGGGGGTTACTGAAGATTTGATACGGGTAAGCGTTGGTGTCGAAGATATCGAGGATTTGATTGAGGACTTTGAACAAGCTTTAAAAGCCTAGGTGGCTGTATAAATCAATTAGTTGTTTAAGGAGATAATTATGATTCGTAAGGCTGGTTTTAAGATTGCAACATTATTGTCAGTAATTTTAATTGGAGCCGTTTCGCTGTCCGGTTGTGGAAATTCTAATCCAGAAAAAGATGGCAAAACAGTAATGAAAGTCGGGTATTTCCCCAATATCACACATACTCAGGCACTGGTCGGACTTAATGATGGAACGTTCAAAAAAACGCTTGGGGACAATGTAGTGATAGAAGAACACAAGTTTAATGCAGGCCCCGCAGAAATCGAAGCGCTGTTAGCCGTACAAATCGATTTGGAGTATAAATGACCCGGACAGGCAAATACTGTCAAAGCAAGATCTAAAGGGCAAATTCACAAAATTGCCGGGGCTTCCACGGGTGGTGCTGTACTGTTGGCCCGCCAAGGTGTTGATATAAAAAATGTCAAGGCACTTGATGGGAAAACTGTCGCCATACCTCAACTGGGAAATACCCAGGATATTCTATTGAGAAACCTCTTGAACCAGGCTAACTTAAAGGATTCTTCAAAAGGTGGAACTGTAACGATCATTCCTGCAGAAAATCAAGATATTCTTACGCTTTTTGCCAGGGGTGATATAGATGCAGCTTTGGTTCCCGAACCTTGGGCTTCAACCATTATTAAGCAGACTGGGGCCACAATCATATTGGATTCAAATGAACTTTGGCTGGATGGCAACTATGCAACTACAGTTGTTATAGTTAATAAAAAATTTTTAGAAAAGCACCCTGATCTAGTTGAAAAATGGCTGGCCGCACATGTCGAACTGACAGATCGGATTAAACAAGATAAAGAAGCAAGTAAAGCCCTTATTAAAGATCAGTTAGAAAAACTCACTAAGAAAGAACTTCCTGAAGACATACTAAATAGTTCATTTGCCAGGGTAAATGTTACAAATGACCCTGTAGTCGCATCGATTAAAGAGTTTATAAACTTTTCTTTAACGGCAGGGTACTTGAAAGAAAAGCCGGATACAAGCAACTTGTTTAACTTGGAATTAATTAATAAGGTTCTAAAGCAAAAAGGCCAAACAGAATTAACTGTCAACTAAGGAAGTGTTAATTTGATAAAGCTCGAAGGCGTAGTAAAAAGTTATTCAAGTAATAATGGCTTGATAAATGCATTGGAAAACGTGGATCTTACCATTGACAGAGGGGAATTTATTACCATTGTAGGGCCATCAGGCTGTGGCAAATCAACTTTGCTAAATATTATTGCCGGTCTTGACGGGGCTTCCAGTGGGAGAGTCCTTAAAGAAGGAACTGAAATTACCGGGGCCGGGCCGGACCGGGCCATGATGTTCCAAGAGGCAGCTTTATTTCCCTGGGCAAAAGTGATAGACAATGTTGAATACGGGATGAAGATGGCTGGAGTCCCCAAGAAAGAAAGAAAAGAAAGGGCTTATCAATATTTGAAGATGGTTCACTTAACCCGGTTTGCCCTATCATACCCTCATGAATTATCCGGTGGGATGAGACAAAGGGTTGCACTGGCCAGGGCGTTGGCTGTCGATTCAGATGTTTTGTTAATGGATGAACCCTTTGCAGCCCTTGACAGCCAGACAAGAACCATACTACACATGGAACTCCAGGAGATATGGAGGGCTACAGGAAAAACTATAGTTTTCGTAACTCATAACGTAGAGGAAGCAGTTTTACTTGCAGACAGGGTTATCGTCATGTCAGCAAATCCTGGGCGGATAAAAAAAATATTTGACATTAAGTTGGCCAGGCCAAGAACTATAGAAAATATTGATCTGGCATTTTTCACTAAACAGATCATGAAAGAACTTAAGGAGGAAGTGGAAAATGTCGCTAAAAGTGAATTCGACAGCCAGTGGTCTTTGCAAAAAGATTCTTTTTTACCTAGTCCTTATAGCAATATGGGAGATGGTATTTAGACTCCAAATTTGGCCGGAATATCTCCTGCCATCACCCCTGGGTGTATTTAGTAATCTCTTGGTGGGTTTTAAGGACACATCTTATTCAATAGCAATAGCTGTGAGTATCAAAAGAGTTGCCACCGGCTACATAATTTCACTTTTGTCGGGTTTAATTTTAGGCTTGGCAATAATTAGAATTCGTTATCTTGATGATACATTAAGACCCCTACTCCTGGGCTTGCAGGCACTGCCCAGTATTTGCTGGCTGCCGCTGGCCATTCTCTGGTTTGGTATTGGAGAAGATTCAATTATTTTTGTTGTTGCCATAGGTTCTGTCTTCTCAATTTCTACAGCAGTTATTTCTGGAATAAAAAATGTTCCACCACTGTATATGAGGGTTGCCAAAACCATGGGGGCAAAAGGACTTAAGGCCTATACCACTGTAGTTATCCCGGCAGCCCTACCGTCAATAATAACAGGTATGCAGCAGGGATGGTCCTTTGCCTGGCGCGCACTAATGGCAGGTGAGCTTTTATCACCAAAAGACGGTTTAGGCTATGCCTTGCTGATAGGACGTGATCTGCATGACATGAATCAAGTGGTTGGAGTCATGATAATAATAATTTCCATTGGCCTGATAATCGACAAACTTATGTTTGGAAAGTTGGAGAGTAAAATACGATTGCGTTGGGGACTGGATAACAATGCATAGATGGTTCAATGTGCAAAAAGCAACGAATATTGTCCGGCATGAAAGAAACATCACAAAACAAGACAGGGAAAGATTATTAGGGCAAAAAGGCGTGGTGATCTGGTTTACAGGCCTTTCCGGCTCCGGGAAGTCCACTATAGCCGTAGAACTGGAAAAAAGACTCTTTGAAAATGGCTATTTGGTTTATGTTTTGGATGGTGATAATATCCGGCTTGGCCTTAACAAAAATCTTGGCTTCTCATCTGAGGACAGGAAAGAAAACATAAGGCGTATCAGTGAAGTGGCGAAATTATTCGCTGATACAGGGATAATCACCATTACAGCTTTTATTTCGCCTTTTAGATCAGATAGAGACATGGCCAGGAGTTTACTGGGTAAAGGAGATTTCATTGAGGTATTTGTGAAATGCCCGTTGCATGAATGTGAAAAAAGAGATGTCAAAGGCTTGTACCATAAGGCCAGGGCCGGGGAGATAAAGGAGTTTACCGGGATTTCATCTCCTTATGAGGAACCTTTGGAACCTGAAATTGTGTTGGATACTCAAAATGAAAACCTTGAAGAATCAGTTGATAAGGTTATTGGTTTCTTACAGCAAAAAGGAATTATAGATCAAATAAAAAGCTGACTTGATTATATAACCGGTTGGTTGGGATAGGGGTGATACGTATTTGCATGATCGAATCGAAATAGAAAGACTTTTTACCGACATTGTTATTGTTGGAGGAGGGACTGCAGGATGCTATGCTGCGGCCACTATTAAAGAAATCAGCCCTCAAACTGAGGTGATTATAGTTGAGAAGGCAAATATAAAAAGAAGCGGGTGCTTGGCAGCGGGGGTAAATGCTATTAATGCTTACTTAAATCCGGGGGAAACCCCAGAAAGTTACCTTGAATACGTAAAGAAAGATTCGGCAGGCCTAATCCGGGAAGATTTGGTCCTGACCATTGGGCAGAGATTAAATAAAGTCACAGAAAAGATAGAATCGTGGGGTCTGCCTATTGTTAAAGACGAGTCGGGTGGATATAAACCCAGGGGTAAAAGAAGCATTGAAATCACCGGTGAACATATTAAGCCAATATTGGCATCTGTTGTTGAAAAATCAGGCGCAAAGGTTTTAAACAGGACTGTAGCTACCAATTATATCGTAGACAAAGGGCGGGCAGCTGGGGTATATGCTTTCTCTTCCAGGGATAACAAATTTTATGTTATTTTAGCCAAGGCTGTAATTTGCACAACTGGAGGGGCTTCTGGAATATATAAACCCAACAATGCCGGTTCAGCCGGGCACAAAATGTGGTACTGCCCATTTAATGTAGGAACGGGTTTTGCAATGGGACTTAGGGCCGGGGCTGAAATGACCACTTTTGAGATGAGATTTATTGCTCTTAGGATAAAGGATGTTATTTCACCAACCGGTACAGTGGTACAAGGATTTAAGGCAAGACAGATCAACGCACTGGGGGAAGAGTACCTAAAAAAGTACCAGGATCAAACAACTCCTTCCAGGTTGTACGCCACTATCCAAGAGAACAAAGCCGGCAAGGGCCCCTGTTACCTTGATATGACTCATATACCTCAATCAGTTAACGAAAAACTTAAAGAAGCTTATCTTAACATGTCTCCTGGAATGGTTTTAAAGTGGGCTGATGAGGGTGTTGAACCAAATGAAATGCTTCTTGAATTGTGTGGTTCTGAACCCTATATAGTGGGAGGGCATGGTCAAGCGGGGTATTGGGTGGATGTTTCACGGCAGACCAGTATCCAAGGGCTGTTTGCAGCCGGCGACGTGGCAGGAGGCGCACCTAAGAAATATGTAACCGGATGTTTTGCAGAGGCGGAAATAGCGGCGACAGCAGCATTGAATTATTTGGATGGTGTTCCAAAGTTATTGGAAGTCGGAGAGGAAAGTATTAAAGATGAGTACGGCAGGGTTTATACACCTCTAGGCAGGTTGAGTGGCCCTTCGCCGGATGAATATGAAGAAAGATTACAAAAGGTTATGGACGAATATGCCGGGGGAATTACCACAAACTATGAAACTTGTGCCAGTAAGCTTTTAATAGCAAAGGATTTGCTTAAAAAGCTGGATCAAGATATTAATTTAAGTATTTTTTCTTCTGATATTTACGAACTGGTTAAAGCCCATGAAGTTATTGACCGGGTTTTAGTTGCCAGAGCTGTTGTAGAACACCTTTTATATAGGAAAGAAACCAGATGGTTGAGTTACCAGGAGAGGGTTGATTATCCCGGAAGGGATGATCAAAGATGGTTGGTTTTTGTTAATTCACTGTATGACTCCAAAACAGATACCTTTAATGTTTTGGAAAAGCCTTTAAACAAAGGAATGTGACGAATTAGGTAGGACTTTTAGCAAGAAAGTCAGGATGGTGTAGTGGTATGGCTGTAAGGATCAATAGTACCCTGTGCAACGGCTGCGGGAAGATGAAAGAAGCAAGGTGTGTTGCAGTATGCCCCGGGGATTTATTGTACAAAGGTGCAAACGGGAAATGCAGCATCAGAGACCCCAATGATTGCTGGGATTGTGCAGCTTGTATAAAAGAATGTCCTCGCCAGGCTATTGAAATGTTTTTGCCAATACAAATCGGCGGTAGGGGATCTACCCTTACCGCCCGGGCTATTGGTGAGACGGTTGTATGGAAGTTAAATAGATTTGACGGGAAGAAAGAAGAATTTTCGATAAAGGTCCACAACTCTATGAAAATTAAAAATGATTAAATATTTAGGAGTAAAGATATGGCTATTAACTATGACGATTTAAAAAAGGGCGGTTTTTTAAAGCAAAAACAAAAAGACACTTTTATAGTTCGTTTTCGAAGTCTTGCAGGGAATTTAACCAGTGAGAATTTGAGACAACTGGCTGATCTTGCTGAAAAATATGGTAAGGGATACGTTCATGTTACAACCAGGCAAGGAACCGAAATTCCCTGGGTAAACATTAACGATTATGAAAAAATGAGTGAGGAAATAAAGAAGCTGGGTCTTCATACCGGCACATGCGGCCCTCGTATCAGGTCGGTGGTTGCTTGCCCGGGGATTGAGGTTTGTTCCTCCGGTCTCATGAATACGAGAGAAGCAGCCATAGAATTGGATAAAGCTTTTTTTGGACGCCAGGTACCCATGAAGACTAAAATAGCAGTTTCGGGTTGCCCAAATTCCTGCGCCAAGCCCCAGGAAAACGATATTGGCTTACTCGGGGTAATTGAGCCTATTCTGGATGAGGAGAAATGTATAGGTTGTGCTATTTGTGAAAAAGTCTGCCCCAGCAAGGCAATAACGATGATTAAGGGTAAACCGGAAAGAGATGAGTCTAAATGCCTTATGGAAGGAAACTGCATATTTTCCTGTCCGGTTGATGCATGGAAAGAAAAAAGAAGGGGATATCTGCTGTATGCAGGGGGCAAAATTGGCCGAAAGCCATGCTTAGGTCAGGTGTTAATAAAATTCGTACAACAAAATGAAATAATTGAGGTTGTTAATAAGGTCCTAATGGCTTATGAAAAATTATCGACCCAAGGTGAGCGGATTGCTGACACCATTGCCAGGGTAGGTGTGGATGCTTTTAAAGAAAAGATGGAAATCTGATATAAAAAAGTTCTAAAAAAATGGGGCGATTGCTGTGAATGAAATTAAAATAAGTTCCACACTGGATATTACTTCAGATGTCTGCCCAATTACTTTTGTAAAAACCAATCTAAAGTTGGAGCAGATGAAAAAAGGGGAAGTTCTTGAAGTAATACTTAATTCCGGGGAGCCGATTAAAAATGTTCCCCGCAGTGTTAAAGATGAGGGGCATAAAATAATTAGGGTAGAAAAACTTGGAGAAAAGTACAAGTTATTGATTGAAAAGGGGGAGTAAACATGGAAATCTATCTTAATGGAGACAAGGAAGTGCTAAATAAAGAATATACGCTTTTGGAACTGATCACAGAATATGGGTTTAGCCCGGAAATGATCAATATAAGTTTAAATGGTTCGATTGTGGAAAAGGATTCTTTCCAGACAACAATTATTAAAGACGGAGACTCCATCGATATACTTTTTTTTATGGGTGGAGGTCATTAATTTCATGACTGGCAAGTTAGTCAATAAAATTGATGGTGATATAACAAGTTTAATAGGTAATACCCCCATGGTAGAAATATCAGTATCTAATAAAGACTCCGCATCCGTTTTTGCTAAATTGGAGATGTTTAACCCCGGTGGAAGTATAAAGGATCGGATTGCTTTACACATGGTGAAAAATGCCGAAAAATCAGGTTTCCTTAAACCCGGCGGGGTTATTATTGAAGCGACTAGCGGCAATACCGGAATAGGACTGGCGATGGTTTCAGCCGCCAGGGGTTATCGACTAATCCTAGTAATGCCCGAGACAATGAGCAGTGAACGGAAGTTGATTTTGGAAGCTTACGGGGCCAGCCTAGTTCTTATTCCAAATCCCGCCGGGATGAGAGAATCCGTCTTAAAAGCAGAAAAAATCCTTGCCGAAAATCCTGATTATTATATGCCAAGGCAGTTTAGCAACCCTGCAAATCCGGAAGCACACCAGCTTACCACAGCTAAAGAAATACTGGAACAAACCGGCGGGAAAATAGATGCTTTTGTGGCAGGCATTGGAAGCGGGGGTACCATCAGTGGGGTTGGAGAGGTTTTAAAAAAAGAAATTCCAGGGGTTCGCATCATTGGTGTTGAACCTGCCCAGTCGCCGGTATTGTCCGGCGGAAAGCCGGGGCCGCATAGAATTCAGGGAATTGGCGCCGGCTTTATACCTGAAACCTTAAATCTTAAGGTAATAGACAGGATTATTAGTGTAGATGACAGTGAAGCATATATTCTTTCCCGGGAATTAGCCAGGAAACAAGGAATCTCCGCAGGGATTTCGTCGGGGGCCGCCCTTTCTGCATCTTTGAAGGTGGCCGGGGAGTTGGGTCCCGGAAAGCGTGTTGTTACCATTTTCCCAGATTCGGGTGAAAGGTACTTTAGTATGGAGCCGTATTTTCGCCTGGACTTAAAGAGAAGGGGTGTAAGGCAGTGAACTTTAATGAAGAACAGGTAATTCGTTACAGTAGACACATTATCCTGCCGGAAGTCGGGGGAGAAGGGCAGAAAAAAATCTGTGATGGACGTGTTCTGATTATCGGTACAGGAGGTCTTGGTTCGCCAGTAGCTTATTACCTGGCTGCTGCAGGCGTTGGTACACTGGGGATAATAGATGACGATGTAGTGGATTTGAGTAACCTGCAAAGACAAATACTCCACAGCACTAAAGATATTGGCCGGCCGAAAGTTGAGTCGGCAGCAGAAAAGCTTAAAAATCTAAATCCTGACTGCAATATTGTTACTTATAAAGAAAGACTTATGGCTGGCAATATTATGAAAATCATAAAGGATTATGACATAGTGGTGGATGGTACTGATAATTATTCAACCCGTTTCGTAACAAATGACGCTTGTGTTATGTCCGGAATACCTTTTGTTCATGGAGGAATTTTAAAATTCTCCGGACAGGCTTTTACTATTATCCCGGGCCAGGGGCCTTGTTTTCGCTGTGTATTTGGCGAACCCCCACCTGCAGGTGCTGTACCTACATGTTCACAAGCAGGTGTGTTGGGTGTCCTGGCTGGAACAATCGGTTTAATCCAGGCAACAGAAGTACTCAAGTATCTGCTTGGTATAGGGGAACTTTTGGTTGGACGGTTACTGACATACGATGCACTATCGATGAAATTTAGAGATATTAAAGTTAATAGAAATACAAATTGCCCTGTTTGTGGTAATCAACCCGTAATTAATGAGTTGATAGATTATGAACTTCCATCTTGCCATATCAAAAGCTGAAGACCTTGGAGGATTTAATATGAATCATCTTGATAAGTTGGAAGCACAAAGCGTTTATATATTAAGAGAAGCCTACCGGGAATTTAAAAATATCTGCATGCTCTGGTCTATCGGTAAAGACAGTACTGTACTGCTATGGCTGGCAAGAAAAGCTTTTTTTGGACATGTACCGATACCCCTTGTACACATTGATACCCACTATAAAATTCCTGAAATGATTAAATATAGAGATGAACTTGCACTGAAGTGGAATCTTACCATGATATATGGCGAAAATAGCGATGCTTTGTTAAAGAAGGAAACCTTTCCTGAGGGGAAAGTCGACCGGCTTACTTGCTGTCAAGCGCTAAAAACTGAGGCCTTAAAACATACCCTTTCAGGAAAATGGAACCGGTATGTTTTGGATCATGAAACTGGTAAATATGTACCGGATACAAGTAGAGAAAAATATACCGGTGTTATTGTCGGGGTACGGGCAGATGAGGAGGGAAGCCGTTCAAAAGAGAGGTATTTTTCTCCAAGAGATAAGGAAAATGACTGGGATGTCGGGGATCAGCCACCTGAATTTTGGAACCAGTTCAAGACGGATTTCGCTCCCGGAACTCATATCAGGATACACCCATTGTTAGATTGGACTGAATTAAATATCTGGGAGTATATAGAAAGAGAGAATATACCTGTAACTTCTCTTTACTTTGACCAGGGCAATGGTAAACGTTACAGGTCTTTAGGTTGTTATCCATGCACTTTTCCAGTAGATTCAGATGCAAAGAATGTAAGCGACATTATTGAAGAGCTAAAAAGCGGCAAGTTTTCAAATATAGCTGAAAGGTCCGGCCGTGCCCAGGATAAGGATGATGGTGGAGGTCTTGAGACCCTGCGCAGGGGGGGTTACATGTAAATATGGAAACCAGGGAACAGATGAACATTGTTATTGTCGGGCATGTGGACCACGGCAAAAGTACTGTAATAGGCAGGCTTCTGGCGGATACCGGTTCTCTCCCTGAGGGAAAATTGGAATTGGTAAAAGAATATTGCCGTAAAAATTCGAAACCCTTTGAATATGCATTTCTTCTTGATGCGTTAAAGGACGAGCAAGCACAAGGGATTACCATTGATACTGCGAGATGCTTTTTTAATACTAAAAAACGAGATTACATTATTATTGATGCACCCGGACATATAGAATTTTTAAAAAATATGGTTACGGGAGCATCAAGAGCCGAGGCTGCACTTTTGGTTATAGACGCCAAGGAAGGGATAAAGGAAAATTCCAAAAGACATGGCCATATAGTTTCCATGCTGGGAATTAAGCAGGTTGTTGTACTGGTTAATAAAATGGATCTTGTGGGCTTTCAGGAGAGTGTATTTAATTCCATACGCAATGAGTTTGCTGGATTTTTGGATAAAGTGAATATCAGGCCGCTTAATTTTATACCTATCAGTGCTTTTGGTGGAGATAATATTGCAAGCAGATCCGGCAATCTAAAATGGTATAACGGCCCAACTGTTTTAGAACAATTAGATGGTTTTACTAACAAAAAGAAAAATATAGAGCTTCCGGTTCGTATGCCTGTTCAGGATATCTACAAGTTTACCAAGGAAGGGGATGATAGACGGATTGTAGCAGGTACGGTTTTAAGTGGTGTGATCAATACAGGGGATGAGGTTGTTTTTTTACCCTCAAATAAGAGAAGCATCATTAAGAGTATTGAAAGGTTTAATGTTAAACCCAGAGATACTGCATATGCCGGCGAAGCAATAGGAGTCACGCTGGAAACCCAAATCTACATTAAACCTGGAGAGCTTATGGTTAAAGCGGATGAAAAGCCGCCAATTGTAAGCTCCCGCTTTAAAGCAAATATCTTTTGGGTTGGCAAGGCACCCTTAATAAAAAATAAAAATTATAAACTTAAAATAGGTACGGCGAGAGTTCGAGTAAAGCTTATCGAAATATTAAATATAATTGATGCGGCAGGGTTAAATATTGAAACTTATAAGGATCAGGTGGAAAGACATGATGTTGCGGAGTGCATATTGGAAACTGCAAAGCCCATTGCTTTTGACGCCGTTTCCGAAATTGAGCAAACTGGAAGGTTTGTAATTGTTGATAACTATGAAATATCAGGTGGGGGAATTATTTTAGAAAGCGTTCCAGATGACGACAATACCTTGATTGATCATGTCAAAGACAGGGAATTTTTATGGGAAAAAGGATTGATCTCAGCAGATGAAAGAAGTGCCGGATACGGGCATAAATCGAAATTTATAGTTATTACATCCGGCAGCCTTGGATATGAAAATACTATACAGGATATAGCAAAGTTACTGGAAAAAAGACTTTTCAAGATGAGATATAAGGCGTACTATCTCGGAGTTTCAAGTCTTGTTCATGGACTAAGTTATGATTTTACACCTGATACTGAAGGAAGAGATCATCAAATAAGGCAGATTGGCGAGCTTGCAAGAATATTTACTGATTCGGGGCAGATTTTCATTACTTCAATATTTAACCTGGACGATTATGAAGCTGAAATGCTTAAATTATTAAATCAACCAAATGAGATTTTAATTATCAATACTGGTGAATCGCCTTTCAGCAACTTTAAACCGGATGCCAGTATTGATGACATAAATAATTTTGAAGGTGCAGTAGATGCAGTTTGTGAACTGCTAAAGAAGCAGGAAATAATACTTGAGTATTACTTGTAATACAAAAAAATAATTCTTTTTTTTTTACAACCAGGGCAAGTAATTCTCCCTAAATGGGAGGATTGCTTGCCTTAAATACTATTTAAGCCTATAAGTTTACCAGTAGACCGTTAAACCCTATTATTTGACAATTAGCGAAAAATTTATTGTTTTGTGGCAATATTCCGAATATTATGATAAAAAGCTGAAGGGGGCTGGATGTAATGAAGGTTAAAACGGGCCAAAAAGAAATCTCAGATGCACTTGTATTTTATAGTAAGTCGTTAGTTTCTTTCGCACAATCACTTCGCAATGTGAAAAATTCATTACAGTCACTTCATGAAACCATTGAATATGCGAAAAGTAAGAATTAATTTTAATTAATAACTCCCTCTGCAATTTTTAGGAGGGGGTTTTTTTGATTTATAGTTATATCCTGTTCTCCTGTTCTACTGTCTAAATTATTAAAAATATTGTTAAACTCTGCTTCATTCTCGATAAAAACATCTACAATTTCAGGATCGAAATGGGTACCTTTACCTTGCTTGATAATTTCCAGGCTTTTTTCATGGGAATAAGCTTCTTTGTAAACCCTCTTTGATCTTAATGCATCATAAGCGTCTGCAATAGCCATAATTCTTGCCGATAATGGAATATTTTCCCCGCGTAACCCATGGGGATATCCACTGCCATCCCACTTTTCATGATGATAAAGAGTAATATTAATTCCAAGCTCCAAAAATTTGCTGTCCGGATATTTTTTCTTGACTTCCAGTAAAGTATTAGCCCCAATATTTGTATGGTTTTTCATAATCTCGAATTCTTGCGAAGTAAGTTTGCCGGGTTTATGTAAGATACTATCCGGTATGCCTACTTTGCCGATATCATGTAATGTACTGGCCTTGGCCATATTTTCAACATAGTCATCATTATATAATTTTTGTATTTGGGTATATCGCGAAGTTTATGAGCCAAGAGTTTGCAATACGAAGCTACCCTCTCAATATGTGCACCTGTTTCGTAATCCCGGGATTCTGATAATTTTACTAAAGAGTAGATAGTGGCCATTTGTGCTTCACTTAGCTCTTTATCTTTTTTAATGGTATTTTCATACTCTTGCTTATAATACTCCGAAAAGAAACCAATCACATATGCAATAGTTGAATATATTAATAACCTCAATACCCAATTTATAAAGTCCTGGCTTATATTTGACGCCACATCTAAAGGCATAAAAGGCCCTAAAGCCAATCCGCTTACCACTGCGAGTATAACACCTTGTTTTTTGCCGTTTGTTGATGCAACTATGGCAATAGGTATGTACATTAAATTTGTATATACTTTTGTGGTCCCTCCGGTAAAATAAACGATGACCGCTATTAAGGCAGAAAAAGTGTATGAGGCAAGTAAGAGATATTTACGATTGTTTTTGCCCTCAGAACCCAAAGAAATTTTTCTGTCTTCCAGTATCTTGGCACTCAAAAAACCACCTCAAATTTTTGTTATTAATTAAATGTTCGGGTGGAATTATTTCCCACTTTAGTACAATTTTCAAAATAGAACAGGGGACGGTTCTCTGTTTCATTGCAGGTAAGGTAAATAGGAACGGTTCTCTATTTGACGTTACCCAGGCTATTATAATACACTATCAGCGGGGTGGTTTTTTTTGCCAAGAATAGCGAGAAAGAAAAGTAAAACTAATATATACCATGTAATGGTAAGGGGTATAAACCAGCAAAATATATTTGTAAATGATGAGGATAATGAAAAATTTATTGATATACTTGCTAAATATCAGAAAGAGAATGAATTCGAAATATACGCCTACTGTCTCATGGGCAATCATGTTCACTTGCTGGTGAAGGAAGGAAATGATGAACTGGCAAATAGCATGAGGCGTATAGGTGCAAGTTATGTGTACTGGTATAATTGGCAGTATAACAGAAAGGGGCACTTGTTTCAGGATAGATATAAAAGTGAACCAATAGAAGATGAAACTTACTTTTTAACAGTATTAAGATACATACATCAGAATCCGTTAAAAGCAGGTTTGGTTAATAACATTGCCTCATATAGATGGAGTAGTTATATAGAATATATGACAAAAGCAAAGATTGTAAATACAGACTATGCTTTAGCAATGTTTGCGGAAGATAGGGACGAGGCTATAAAAAGGTTTAAAGATTTTAATATGGCGGAAAATGATGATCAGTGCTTAGAAATGACCCCTTTAAGGAAAACTATTTCCGACAAAGAGATCAGGCAGTTAGTGTTGGACAAGTATAAAATTGAATTAGCGGTACTGCAAAATGAGGATCCAGGAATTCAGACAGAAGTTTTAAAGTATGCAAAGAAGTTAAAGGGAAGCTCATTAAGACAACTATCCCGGCTAACTGGGTTTACTGTAAATAAAATCTACAGGGCGTAGAACAAGGAACCGTCCCCTGTTATATGTTATATATCGAGAACCGTCCCCTGTTATATTGGAGAACCGTCCCCTGTTCTATTGGGTTAAGCTTTTGCCAGGATGCGAATGTCTTCTATTCGAACGTGAAGCCCGGATTTTTTTTGTAAAGACATGTTTACTACGCCGGTGTGGTTTAAATTCATCATACAAAAACCCGGTAAAAATGTAACCCTGCTGCCTAAAACCGGCTCATGAACAATTCGAGATGCAATTCCCTCAAAACCAATCATATGGTAGGCAACAAGGTCTTTAACTTCGCTGCCTCTCGAAAATTTGGGCCCTACGACCCAAGTATAAAGAAGCCCCGTTATGTAGTCAGCTTCGATAACCTGCAAGGTGTGTGGGATAGGACAGCCCGCTCCCATTGGCCTGCCTACAACAATATCCCCTTTCTTTATCTCCATCTTTTCCACTAAGTCCGATCGAAATGGCAAGACTATTTTCCTCGCTGAAATTTCTCCTTGTAAAGGAGCCAATACGAAATCATAACTATGCCCCAATACATCTGAACCCAAGTAAACAGCTTCCATAAGAGGGGTGTCTTTTTTGATCGTACGGCTATTATAAAACGGGCAGTCATGATATGTTTTTTGGTTGCTATTGACAGTATTTATAAAATCAGTACAGCTGTTCTCACCACACAAGCCACAATTTTTCCCCGGAGGGTTCCAAGTATTTGTCAACATCTTATTCACCCCGGTATAAGTATTCTGCCACATCACCGTCTAACTTTCGAACTACTCCAAAATGATGCTTCCAACCAATTTCTTTTTTGCCGATACATATGGTACAGGTACCCAGAGGCGGGTTGCCTTTTAGATAAAGATTACTCTCATCAATTTCCTCGGAGTTTTTGATTAATCTGTATAACCTTTGTAATGCTGTTCCCTGTAAAGCGTTAGTTTCTATTAAAATAGCATTTTGGTTTGTTTCCTTAATTTTTTGAATTAGTACTTCACGCTCGGCCTGGCTGACCAAATCGATTTTTGTAACAACAACAACATCTGCAAGGCTGATCATCGGCCCCATTTTTTCCGGGGCATGAATCCCGGAGATTGAACTTAATACTGCAATGCCAAGCCCCTGGTTAATATAGGGCGAGCAGCGCAGGCAAAGGCCGGCACTTTCGATAATCAATAAATCGCATAAATTTTCTTCAGCCCATTCAATGGCATCAGACGTAATCATTACCCCGGCATGGTCCGGGCATAGATCCCCGGAATATATTTTTTTAGTTAAAATATTGAATTCTTTTTTTAACTCTATATCTTCATAGGCTTTAACAACATCTATTTTCAGGAAGGCTATTTTAAACTCTGTTTTGAGTTCTTTAACAACCTGCCTTATTAGGGCTGTTTTCCCGGCAGAAGGAGGCCCTGCAATTACTACCAGTTTCATATTCACACCCCTCCCAAAGCGAATCCGGATATTGTTTCGTGTGTTATGATCTTGCCAGCCCTTAAAAGTTCTCGAATTAAACAAACATTTTTATCAAGTTCTATCAGGTTATTGGCAGCTTTGGTTTCCGAATCGCTCCGGGAAATTATTTTTTTAACCGAACCGTTTTTCATGATGATTCGTTGTTTTGTCAGAAGTGCAATCACCGGCTCATGAGTCACAAAAATTACAATTTTGCCTGTAGATTGTATTAACTTTATAACTTCCTGTTTAAAAATGCCGGCATTCTCTATTTCATCAAGGAGAATAATAGGAGAAGAGCCAATTAAAATCGCATCTGCGACCAAAAGAGAGCGGGTCTGCCCTCCGGAAAGGACTGTTACCCTTGACTCAGGCATAATAGCCTCACCGGTAAATTTATTTGCCAGTTCGATTGTTTCCATGATAATCCCGGTATCTTTAATACCACGTGCACGAGCATGTATTTTTAGGAATTCTTCTGTCGAGAGGTCGGCAAAGCATTTAGTATTTTGCGTAATCATAGCGATAGGTTTAGATGAAGGATTTTCTCTCATTTCATCAGATGGTTTTTGCCCATTTATTAAGACAGTCCGTTTTGTAACAGTGTCTCCTTGGGCCAACAGTTCAATGTCATTAATAAATGCGGTTTTGCCGCTTCCTGTTGGGCCGACAATTGAAATTGTGTCTCCGAGGGATAATGTAATTTCCTCAAATGACTCCTTATTCCCGCTCTTATCAAGACCGGGCAGTATGGTAATCTCTCTTATCAAAAATAACCCTCCTCTTAAAATACACTTCAGTATACTATGCAAATACTGCGAAAAGTTGAAGGGCACAGGGGATGCAATATTTGCTAACACTGCAATCGTTTTTTTATCCCAGTTTGCTTGACATTATGACATTATATATGTATAATGCTAGACATAATAAAGTCATACAAAATCTAAACCTTACATTAATAGGCTTGCAATGGTTATTTATTAACAGAGTGTTATTGTGCGGCAATTGTTGGAAAGATCAATTTACCTTGATTTCATTTTTTAAATTTAACCATACCTAACAGCATACCTTACCTCATAAGAAACCAAATAAATAACCCCTCCTAAATTGGGAGGGGTTATTTATTTGCTAATTGGCAAAAAAAAAGCCCTGTCGGGCTAAAAAAAAGGTGTTATTATTGGACAGCTTCATTATACCCAATTCCTTATTTTTTCAGTATCGGGAAAATTCTTATTTTTCAAACACCAATTGACACTATTTTATATAATAAAAGGACCTATTTATTTTTTGCTTTAGTATTAGTATATTTTCTTTTTGCTTTACAACTGGTTAATACCCGCTTCTGGAATAGATGAAAGCAAAAAGGAAGCCCCGGCTAAATAAAGCAGGGAGCTTCCCCGGCAAATACTCAAAAATTTAATTAAATATTATTGTTCCTTGGAATAATCCCAAGCAGGGTAGTAAAAGCGGCGGTACATGAAGCCACTGCCACAGCCCTTAGTAATGTGGCGGGGAAATGAGTATATGTTGACCCGATAACTTGAACTTTAACCGGAAACGCTAAAAAAATAAGTACAGTTCCAATAACACCAACTACAATACATACTTTTTGCCAAAAATTCAATAGACATCAACTCCTTTGTTATTATTAACTTAAACTGAATAAGATTGTAAGCCTTCAATAACTTCGGAAGATGATCCAAAATGTACCGTAGTTTTTTAACCTAATACCAAAAAGAGTTAATTGATTTAAGAATTACTTGATTATAATATGTTGTTTATTGGCTAATTGTTTGCTTATTACCATTATAGCTGTTATTGCGAATAAAATAAAGGATAATAATTGCAAAAATAAGGGTTTTAAATCTTTTAACTAAGGATCTGGGGGGCATTTACTAAGGATCATCCTTATATATCGAGTTCTTTTATTATGTTAAGATTTCAATAATAAACTAAGAATGGGCATGTGAAAACAATAACTAAAAGGCGCATTTTTTCATCGGAGGGGTTGCGGTTGTTACGGAACAACAGGTATATATTAGGTTTAGGCTTAATAATTATTTTATTTATTGCGTCCATTTTAATAACTTTTAACGGTTTAAATTTTACGGTTGGCATGCTTGAACAGTTGGCCAACAAAGATATTGAAATTCTAATATTGGCAAAAGATATCCAATTTCAGGATTTAACATTAACGGATGCAGTGAGGGGTTTGATCATTAACCCTTCAAGCCGGAAGGATTTGCAGGTTTATTATGAATATCATGATAAAATAAATGATTCTATATTAAAGATTAAAGAAATTGAACCGGGCAGTATCCAAACCTTTAATGAAGTTGACAAATTAAATAAAAGGCTGTTTGAACTTGAATCCCAAATGATAAGCAAAGCGGCTACATCACCGGAAGAAGCGGTATTAATTTATAAAGGCGAGTATACCCAGATTAGAAACCAGCTTCAAAATATTTTGGAGGATTTTGTTGATAGCAGGAAAAGCTTTATTGTCGAACATGCTAAAAAAGATGTTCAAAAAAGTGCTGATTTACAGATGTATTCTGTTTTTACCGGCCTGTTAACTGCAATAATAAGCATATTCATCTGCATTCTTTTAGTCAGCGAGAGAAAAGAATGGGAAAGACAAACCCGTGTATATCAAAAGAACCTTAGAGCACTGGGTACCGAGTTATCCAAAGTCCAAGAAAATGAACGCAGCCTTATTGCTACTGAAATACACGATTATATAGGGCAGTCCTTGTCAGTTGTCAAAATAAAGCTGGGCCTATTGGGGGAATCAGTAACTTCAGATGAGGATAAAGATAATATCGAACAAATAAAAAATTTTGTTAATCAAGCTATAAAATATATACAAGGGCTAACGTTCAAGTTGAACCTGCCTACCCATACGGATATTGAATTTACAGAAGCCTTGGAATGGATTTGCCGCCAGTTTTCTAAAGATTATGGAGTTCGTGTAAAAGTTGAAAATGAACGGCATCTCAAATCTGTTAATAAAAATGCCCGGATATTGCTTTTAAGGGCAGTCAGGGAACTGCTCAACAATGTGGTAAAACATTCAAAAGCCGATCACGTTTTGGTGAAAATAAGCAAAATAAATAAAATTCTTAGAATTATTGTCAAAGATAATGGAATTGGTTTTAATGCTCCCCAGTCAAAGGGTTTTAAATTTGATGAAACCGGTGGTTTTGGGCTTTTCAGCATCAGTGAAGGAGTGCAGTATCTTGGTGGGAATATGAAAATTGAATCAAAAAAAGGTTGCGGCACAACTGTGACTATAGAAGTCCCTTTAGAATTTATCAGTAACGAGGTGTGATTTATGAAGATAATATTGGTTGACGATCATAAAATTATCCGGGATGGCCTTCGTTCCCTTCTTGAGAAGCAACCTGATATAGAAATAATTGCCGAAGCCGAGGATGGTGTCAGCGCGGTTAACTTGGCAAGGGAGCTTAAGCCTGATGTAATCATAATGGATATCGGCCTGCCGGTTTTAAACGGTATTGAAGCTACCCGGAAAATTACTGCAGAAAATCCAAATATTAAAGTAATTTCATTATCTATCTGCTCTGACAGGTGGTCATTGGAAAAGATGATTAAGGCAGGAGCATCCGGTTATGTTTTAAAGAATTCTGCGTTTGAAGAGTTGGTTCAAGCCGTTAATACCGTGATGGACAATGAATTTTACCTGTGCCTGGATATGTCAAAAACCATTGTTAATGATTTTGTGGGGAACATTAAAAATTCAGGGATAACCAATGAAGTTATCTCGGCAAGAGAAAGGGAAGTATTGCAGTTAATTGCAGAAGGAAAAACAGTAGGTGAAATCGCTGCTTGTTTGAATATCAGCAAAAAAACAGTAGAAGTGCACAGGAGCCAAATTTATAATAAACTTGGCATGTCAAACCTGGCAGATATAATTAAATATGCTATCCGGGAAGGACTTACTTCAATATATTAAAGCCTTCTATTAAATAACGATTCTTAGGTTGTTATATGAAAGCCCGCAGGGGCTTTTTTTGTGCTTATAACCGGTTTAGGATACCTTCGGCTTATAATTAAGTGCTGTTTTGAAAAAAACCTAGGGTTTTTTCCTATCTGGAAAATAAGGAATCTCCTAATATTACACTTATTTTTATTAATGTAGAATATTTAAGGGTAAAAACAAGGGTGTTTTTGTCGAACTTTAAAACTTAACAGCATGTTAACGGCAAGGAGGGATATTTCAAGAAATCTAAATGTTTTGCTAAGAATTATGTTCCGTAAATAAGAATTCTGTTTCGTAAAAATGCAAGGAAAAGGAGAATGAGAAGGTGGGACAAGGTATTACTCTTGGAATGCAAATAGGTTTAGCTATCATTGTTTTAATTTATGCATCTGTTGGTATTGCTTCGATGATTTTTGTGGGAAGAAGCGGTAAAAAGTTTATTGTTGCAGGTAAGAGCCTCCCATTGGTATTGGTTGGTACAATGCTCATGGCCCAAGCTGTTGACGCCAACTCTACACTGGGCAGTTCGTCTCAAGCATATTTAAACGGTTTTTGGCCGGGATTTGTGTTTCCTTTGGGATTAACTGCGTGTCTTATTGTAACCGGTCTGTTTTATGCCAAACCTTTAAATAGGATGCATTTGATCACTTTGCCGGATTTTTATTTCAGAAGGTATGGGAAGAATGTTGAATTATTAATAAGTATTTTGATGATTATCAGCTACATTATTTTGGTTGCCGGTAATATTGCGGGTGTAGGTTGGATAGCTTCCTGGGTATTCCCGGTCAATTTTGTTGAGGGTATGCTGGTAATGGCTTTGATAGTTTTTGCCTACACCGTTACAGGCGGGATATTTGCCAGTGTTACAACAAACGTTATACAACTGTACCCGGCAATTGCCGCTTTTGCCGGCGGTGTGATTTGGTTGATTAATAAGCATGGCTGGGACTTTTTTGCTGCTTCAATACCGGCTGACTTTGTGAACTTAACCGGTATCATTTCATTGGAACATGGAGCACTCACCTTTTGGGCATCCCTTTTGGCACTGGCTTTTGGTGATGTGGTTGCTTTGGATTTTATGGAAAGGGTATTTTGTGCTGAAACCCCTGAAGTAGCCCAGAAAGGTTGTTTTATTGGCGCACTCTTTACAGTCATAATCGGTATCAGTGCTTCAATGCTTGGATTAATGGGCCTGTCACTTTTCCCGGAAATAGCTGATGTAAGGAATATCCTGCCGCAAATAGCAACCGAAGCTGTACCGTTTATTTTTGGATTGTTTATTTTAGCCGGTGTTATCGGCGCAGGCGCTTCTACCGCCAGCGGGGGATTGTTGGCTGTAAGCGCGGTTTTATCAAGAAACATTCTTCAAAGAAATGTCTTTGCCAATAAGTTGAAGAAAATGGGGGAAGAGGAAAGAGAAAAATTCGACCAGTGGCTGTTAAACGCAACCCGGTTGGCGGGAGTCCCGGTGATGATAATTGCAATTATCTTCGCATATATCAGGCCGGAACCGGGTGTATTATTGGTACTGGCGTTTGACGTGGTTTTTGCCGGTGGTTTTATTCCCTTGACATTGGGTTTATTCTGGAAAAAAGCCAATACATCAGGAGCATTGGCTGGTGTTTTGACCGGTTCCATACTCCGTTTGATCCTTTATTTCGCCATACCGGAGCATTTGGCAGGTTTAGATACTTTAATACCTCCGGTTGCCTCCTTGTTGGTTATGGTGCCGGTCAGCTTAATGACTCAAAAAAGAGATAAACCCAACCACGAGATAATCTATGAAACCCCAACTGAAGAACAAGTGCTGTCAGGAGAATACTAGAAGTTAGCAGGGTGAAGGAAGAGGAGGGTTGCATCATGGTTAAGACTGAAAAAGTTAACCCCTTTAAAAATAACCCAATTGAAAAAACTTCAGTTTTGCGGGATGGAAGGGTAAAAAAAAGAAAGAGTTTAAAAGAGCGAATAGTTGACTGGGTAGATGAAATTATGCCCCCCAGGTTTGATTAAATCGGCAGCAGGCCGTAACAGTCAACTAAGAAAAAACGTGTGAATGATATCATTCACACGTTTTTTACAATTATAATTAAAGTTAAGCTTCTTTTTTGGCCAGGAATTTTCTAAAATAAAGGAATACCGGTAAGGGAATTATTATCCAGCCAAAACTTTTGATTAGTGTGTTTTTGGCTCTATTAATTTGTCTTTCCTTTTCCGAGGCTACCATAGCGTTATACTTTTCTTGCAGCTCTTCTTCGGAAAGCTTAGTATCACCAGTATCTCCAGTATTATTGGGATCTTTGAAATCTTTAGTCTCAATCATATTCTTATACTCATCAAAAGACTGGTAGTAAGGCGCCGGGTATACTATGTCCGCAATGGCCATAAAGGCACTGACGCTTCCACCTATAATCATCATTAATGTGGCAAATAAGACCAGGTAAAAATACGCAC
>CAYUXS010000001.1:21159-34929 GCA_964448915.1 uncultured Peptococcaceae bacterium | reverse complement strand
CTTTTCATTGTTTTCTCCCCTCCCCCTTCATTTGATGAAACTTTAATTCCAACAGCAATAATAATCACCAGAAAAACTGCTACCAGCAAAATAATTACTGTAATCGCTGAATTCACCCCCAACTTTTTATAACTAAGGGTTAATATAAATTAGACGTTGGTGATAGATAAATAGTTCCTTAATGTGGCTGTAACATAAATTATTCATAAAATTTTATCTTATGCCAGGATTTTCAAGTAACATTAGGGCCGTTATACCGTTATTATTTGTGTAGACAATCCCGGCCGGGAAAGAAGGTGCAAAGTTTGTGTCTTTTGATGAGCATTTGAAAAAAGCGATAGAAGGGGATCCTGATTCCATTGAGTATATATGTTCAACTACCTGGGAACCGTTGTACCGTTTTATATACTATAGGGTACAAAACCGTGAGGAAGCTGAAGATATCACCCAGGAAAGCTATGTCAGGGCCCTTAACCATATGCGAGTACATAAGGCAATCCAGGAAAACTTTGTAGGCTTTATTAAAACAGTAGCTTTAAACATACTGCGAGATCGCTGGCGCCATAAAAAGCGTTGGGGTACACCTATAAGTGTGGAATCGGTAAACCCCAGCGAAACGGCCGGCCCCGATCACCAGGTTATTGTTACCCAGCGCCTTTATATTGAAAACTCATTAGCCAAGCTAAGTGAGACTCACCGCAGGGTAATTGAGCTAAGAATTATTAAAGGTTATTCGGTAGCAGAAACAGCGAAAATAATTGAGAAAACCGAGTCTGCTGTCCGGACATCCCAGTACAGGGCTTTGCAAGCCTTAGCTGAAATAATGGAAGAGCACGATAAGGAGGGATAAAAATGGATTCTCCGGAAAAAAAGGTTTCTGATTATATAGATTTTTTAAACCGGGAAAAAGACCCTGAAAAATACTGCGGCACTTCAAATAATCCGGAAGTGGCAAAACTTTTGGGGATTACCAGGCTGGTTCGCACATTAAGAGAGCCTGCAATGCCCGGACCCGGATACTCAAAAAAGCTGGCCGGCATTGTAGCCGGAAAGATACAAAAAGAAGTCAATAAGCCAGGCAAAAATAAAATTACGGCTTGGGGAAAGCGTGGCAAACTGGTTGCTCCGGCTGTGGCAGTATTAATTGCGGGTATTTTTATCTTTTCAGTGTTTTCGAACTGGACCGGATTTTTTAAGCCGGATGTAGTTTATGCAATGGAAAAAGCGGTGTCGCAGCTTACTGGTTATTATGGCGTCCTTGAAGTGAATTCAAAAAATGCAGCCGGGGAAGAGTGGCTGGTTAAAAGGATTGAGATTTGGTCCCAGGGTGACAAGTATTCTGTACGGCAAAACGATGATATTATAACCGTAAATAATGGTGAGAAAAAGTGGCAGGTGCGGCATAAAGACAAAGAAGTTGTTTTGCTGCCCCTGCTGCCGGACTCAAAAGCTTTTGACTTGCAGGATGAGGCTGCAAAAGCCAAGAAATACCCTCACTCGGTGGTTGGTACTGAAATTATCGCCAGCCGCCCGGCAACAAAACTAAAAATATCCCCACAAGGCGGGCTTTCATATTATCTATGGATTGATCAAGAAACAAATTTGCCTGTTCAATTGCAGACGGCAATGCAAAATGCTATCCAGACAACATATACTTTTACCACTTTTGAGCCAAACAAAGAAATCAATCCCGGTATCTTTGACTTCCGCTTGCCGGAGGGTTATAAAATCATCGAAGATGATCCCGGTCAATTGGTGGCAACTCTTGAGGAAGCTGCAGCTATATGCAAATTGGTACCGCTCGTACCCCGGCAAGCCCCGGATCGCATTATAGCCTATAGCAACCGGATTGTACTGGACTATGGCGATACAATAATTATTGAAACAGCTGCTGAAGGCCAATTTAAACCTGCCGCCAATTCAGCGATGGGGACAGCTGCCGGGGGTCCCCTGGAAGTATTAAGCCAGAGTTTAAGGTGGCGGCAGCAGGGAATTGAAATCACTGTTGAAGGTATGCGGCGGGAGGCTTTAGCCCTTGAGATTGCAGGGAATCTTGCCCTGCCGGAAAGTGATAAAAGCTTGGCAGAAAGGGCACGGTTCAAGGTTCCTTATGACCTGGAAGTTGTGAAGGCAGAACAGCAGCAAGTTGACGGGGGGCACGGCCCCTGGCAGCTTGACCCGCTGCAGGTAGCATTGACATTTGCCAACTTAAAGGTTACGCCAGGCGGGATCGTTGGTGAACCTGAAATACCGTATTCATCTTTTAAACTTATAGTGAACAACGGAGTTGAAGCTATAGTTGAAGTTACGGAAGGCCCGGTTAAACGCGTCTACCTGAAAAGGCTTGTCAGGCAAGACGAAACAGGCATATGGTCTGTGGTGGGCTATGACCCCCGTTAGCCGGGAGAAGAGGCACCCGCACAAATTGCGTTGGTAATCGTCTAACTTAGGGAATAAATATAGGAGGAGAAAATGTGTTTAAAAAACTGTTAATTATTTTTTGCCTTAGCCTTTTTGCAATAGCCGCCATTACCGGGTGCTCCGTAAATAACCAGGCAGGCACCGGTTCTACAAATGACGCCCAGCCCGGTAAAATAATGGCTGATTTTGAAGAACTAATCGGAAAAGAACCGGGTGTTGAGGAAGTGGCCGGTTTTATCACTGGAAATATTGGGAAAGTATCAAAAAATGAAGCATCTGAAATGGTAAGGCAATTCGAAAAAGTACAAAAAACAAATTTACCCAGGTATGAAGAAATGTTTTTTAATGATCAACTGCAAAGTAAAATAAATGCTGAATATCAAGCTATTATAACTAAATCGGAAATTAAAGACACCCAGGTAAGAGAACTGGTAACCAAGACACTAAGCAGCGGCTATAAAATTGAAACTGCGGAAGGGACCTATTTCCCAATCATAGATTATGAGTTTTATAAACAATTCAGCCCGTATGTGACTGAGGATATGAAGGATTATATAGCCATAATGGCTGTAGAATCCAGCAGGGTACCGGCAAAAGACGCGGCACTGGTTATTGAATGGAGCGAAATTGTCCGGAGGGCATTGGCCCAAGAAAAATTTATCAATACTCATAAAGACTCCGTCAAGGTTGAAGATGTAAAGCTGCTATATAAAAAATATTCTACCTTTATTTTTTATGGAGCCAATAACACGCCTCTGTTTAGTTATGAGTCGAACACTATGAACCCCGAGGCCAAAGAAGTATATATCAATGCAGTTAAAAATGCCAAAGACAGCCGCATCTTGAAGGCCATGGAGGAATTCTTAAACCTTGTAAAGAATAACAACTATAAATTAACTGGGGAAGCTGAGAAATTCCGGGATGATTTTATACAAAGAATATGATTGGCTGGCATGCCCTGGGGAAAAAGCCGGATGCCTTATTTTAGGGCAACCGGCTTTATTAATCAATGGGGGTGATTGAAAATATTAATAAAAAACCCTATAGAGTATGAGAAAAGAACCCTTGAGAAGATGGTCAGGTTATTTTGCCAGGCCAAACATAAAAACAATGGCTTTTGCCAAGATTGCCAAGAGTTAATATTGTATGCCAAAAATAGATTGGACTTGTGCAGGTTTGGGCAATCCAAACCAACCTGTGAAAAATGCCGGATACATTGTTACAAACCGGTAATGCGGGAAAGGGTAAGGGAAGTTATGCGTTACGCGGGACCCAGGATGATTATTTATCACCCTGTTGATGCCATTCGCCATTTTCTTAAAAATAAACGCACCTGATAAGTTAGGCAGGATTCTTTTTAAACATATAGAACAAGAGAATAGGCAGAATTATAAAAATATTTAGAGATTTTTTTGATAGGAGAATGGCAGGATGAATTGTGTACCTTCAAATGAATTGCAGGCAAGAATGAAATCCTTCAGGGACATAATGACAAGAACAAATCCTGATTGGGAAATGGCAGTTATTTTCAGCAAAGTGAACCTTTTTTATTTTACCGGCACCATGCAGGACGGGATGCTTATAATCCCCAGAGAAGGAGAGGCAACCTTTTGGGTCCGACGAAGTTTTGAACGGGCCCTTGCGGAATCCAAATTTACCAATATAATGCCTATGCAGAGTTTCAGGGATGCTTCGTCATCGATTGCAAAATTGCCAGAGGTTGTATATATCGAAACCGAATCTGTCCCTTTGGCTTTTTTCAGGCGTTTCCAGAGATATTTCCCTTTTTCGGAGGCAAAACCTGTTGACGATGCGATTTCAGCTGTCAGGGCGGTAAAAAGCAGTTATGAACTGTCTCTTATGCGCCAGGCCGGCAATATCCACCGGCGGGTGCTGGAGGACATATTGCCGGATTTGTTGCATGAGGGCATGAGTGAGTTGGATTTGGCAATTGAATTGTATTCCCTGATGGTTAAGGAGGGGCATCATGGTTTGGCCCGTTTTGGTATGTATGACACGGAAATGATCTTAGGGCATATTTGTTTTGGCGAGAGTTCTATTTACCCCACATATTTTAACGGCCCGGGTGGAAATTACGGGATGAGCCCGGCAGTGCCTCTTTTCGGCAGCCGGAACCGGCTGCTAAAAAAAGGCGATTTGGTTTTTATCGACATTGGTTGTGGCGTAGACGGTTACCATACTGATAAAACAATGACTTATATGTTTGGCGAATCAATATCTAAAGAGGCTGTTTTGGCACATGAAAAATGCGTGAAGATACAGGATGATATAGCAAAAATGCTAAAACCCGGTGCTGTTCCTTCGGAAATTTACAATATGGTAATAGGAGAACTGGATCCCGGGTTTTTAGAGAATTTTATGGGATTCGGGGATCGCAGGGTTAAGTTTTTGGGCCATGGTATTGGTCTATGGATTGATGAACTGCCCATTATTGCCCAGGGGTTTGATGAACCTATTAAAGAGGGAATGGTATTTGCGGTTGAGCCTAAAAAAGGCATTGAAAACGTGGGTATGGTGGGAATAGAAAATACTTTTGTGGTAACACCCCAAGGAGGTCAAAGTATTACCGGCGAAAGCCGCGGCCTGATACCCGTATATTAGTCGCTTAAGAATTTAGGAATTGATAGTGATTAAGAGGGCAAGTTTAAAATAAAGTACTGGTGGTTAAGTATTGCAGCAGGCACCGTTGACTTGTGTTCATCGGTGCTTTTTTAATTGGTTGCAGCAGGTACCGCACTATTAGTTATGTTTTTTAAAAAATATTGGTTTTATTGGTATTAGTTATTAGTGAATTGACCATACTGTTAATAACGATTATTAAGTCGGTTATTACAGTCTGGAGGAGGTGACAAGATGGTAAATATTCCATTGTCTGATTACTTCATAAAGGTCAATTCTCGTTTGCCCGAAGAGGCAGAAAAGGTATTATTTGCTTTGGTAGAGCAGGGCAGCATGAATAAAGAGGAGCTTTCCCTTACTGCCAGGGTAAAAAGAGCAGTATTAGACCATGTTATTATGCAACTTTATGCCTTGGGTTTGGTAGAAGTGTCTACTGAAGGTAAAAGTAAGATTTGCAGCTTGACAGGTTTAGGAGAAGATTTTCTTTCATTAATTAAGAAAGCAGGATAGTTATTATTTCATAATATTAATTTGCAAAGAAACTGTTTAGGGCCTTTTTGCAGTTGTTAGTTATTTATACTGCTAAAAGGCTCTATTTTTTTATTTATTAATTATAAGAAAAATTTTCTAATTTGAGTTTAAAAACCTAAAACTATGAGAAAACTAATTAGTAATAAAATAGTTGTTAGGTGGTTAATTAATGAAAAAGCAAAAAGTAATACTTACAATACTTGTATTAATTATTATCATATTTAGTTTGGGTTTAACTAGTTCCGGACAAGTTGTTTATACAAATTATCCTTTGATAAGGTTTCATGTTTTAGCAAACAGTGATTCACCGGTAGATCAAGCACTTAAGCTTAAGGTCAGGGATGCGGTAGTCAAGGAAGTAACCCCGCTTCTAAAAAATACAAAAAATAAAGAGGAAGCCAGAAAGATAATAGATGCCAACTACGATTTAATAAAGGCAACGGCCCAAAGTGTTATTGAAAAAAACGGGTATTCATATAAGCTTAAGGTTTTCAGGGGTAATTACGATTTTCCCGAAAAAACATATTATATTAAAGAGCGGAAAAACAGTGAAGTTTTTGGCCTGACACTGCCGGCAGGCCGGTATGAGGCAGTAAGGATAGTCATTGGTGATGGTAAAGGAGCAAATTGGTGGTGCGTTCTTTTCCCTCCACTATGTTTCGTTAATCCTGAGGAGGGCAGCAGGGAAAAAGAATTAGGCAAAGCTTTGGCTGTCAAGTATGATCTTGATAATAAAAATAGGGTGGAATACAGGCTTAAAGTAGTAGATTGGTTCCGTCAGGTTAAAAACCATATAACGATATAAGTTTTATAAGTAATATAATAAGCTTAATGATAAGGGGGGCTTCTTGAAGCGCCCTTTTGCTTTAACTGCCAAACCTGTTTTCCAAAAGGTAACATATCAATATTAATATAAATTAAAGGAATATTTGCAAGTAATAACGAATGATAAAGGGTTGTGGTTGGAGGGATTATTTTTGATTACGATAAAAAACCTCAGCAAAACCTATATAACCCCAAATCAAAAGGTTGTTGCTTTGGAAAAAGTAAATCTTTCCGTGGAGAAAGGTGAAATATTTGGCATTATAGGCCTTAGCGGGGCTGGCAAAAGTACTTTGGTCCGCTGCATTAATATGCTGGAGGAACCTTCCGAAGGAACTATTTTGGTTGACGGCCATGAAATTACAGGCCTTGGCAAAAAGGAACTGCGGCAGGCGCGGCAGAAAATCGGGATGATCTTTCAACATTTTAATTTGCTGTCCTCACGCACTGTTATAGGCAATGTTATGTTCCCATTGGAAATTGCCAATGTGCCAAAGGCAGAAGCAGAAAAGCGGGCCAGGGAACTCTTGGATTTGGTTGGCCTCTCCGACAAAATTAAAGCTTACCCGGCTCAGTTAAGCGGGGGGCAAAAACAAAGGGTAGGTATAGCCAGGGCTTTAGCTAATAACCCAAAGCTTTTATTGTGTGATGAAGCAACTTCCGCCTTGGATCCCCAAACTACCCATTCCATCTTAAAATTGTTAAGGGATATTAACAGGCAGCTGAATATCACTATTTTGATAATTACTCACGATATGAATGTTATTAAAGAGATCTGTGACCGGGTGGCAGTAATCGATGATGCCCGCATTGTAGAGGTAGGCAATGTTTTAGATGTCTTTGCAAACCCAAGAACACCTACTTCCCGCAGTTTTGTCAATAGTGTGATTAGCCATGAGGTTCCCGTGGAGTTGCTGCATACATCTTTGCCCCAAAATGGAAATACCACATCCAAGGTAATCAGGGTTTCATTTATAGGTGAGTCGGCAGGCGAACCGGTAATTTTTAACATGATTCGCCGTTTTGATATTGATGCCAGCATTTTATACGGCAATGTCAGCAGGATAAAGGATACTCCCTTTGGGAGCCTGGCTTTGGAACTGATTGGCCCTTCAAAGTTGATTGAAGAGTCTATAGCGTATTTGCGCAGCCAGGGCCTGGAAGTGGAGGTGTTAAGCAATGTTTGATGCTTGGATGGTTGAACAACTGCTGGTGGCTACTTGGGAAACCATTTATATGGTGGTGATATCGGTTTTCCTCAGCTACTTGTTAGGCATGCCTTTGGGGGTAATACTGGTGATTACTTCCAATGGGCATGTACTTGAAAATAAAATGTTAAATAAATTGCTTGGCGGGATTATCAACGCAACAAGATCAGTGCCTTTTATTATCTTTTTAATACTTTTGATCCCGTTTACCAGGTGGTTGATAGGTACTTCTATTGGAACAATAGCGTCTATTGTGCCTTTAACACTTGCAGCGGTGCCTTTTGTAGCAAGACTGGTGGAAACATCTTTAAATGAAATTGATTGGGGGCTGATAGAAGCGGCTATTTCCATGGGAGCAAGCACATGGAAGATTATTACCAGTGTATTGCTTCCAGAAGCAAAACCGTCATTAATTTTAGGGGTTGCCATAACAACCATTAATTTAGTCGGTTATTCAGCAATGGCAGGAATTGTTGGGGGAGGTGGCCTGGGGACTCTAGCTTATTATTATGGTTACCAGCGTTATGAAAATTCTATAATGTGGTTAACCGTCATTGTCCTTATTGTCCTGGTGCAAGGTGTACAAATGCTCGGGGACAGCATGTCGCAGAAAGTGTTCAATAAGAGGAGGTAAAGCATGAAAATTAAAAAATTTTTTGCTCTGGTAGGTTGTTTACTGCTAAGTGCCGTATTGTTGGTTGGTTGCGGCGGCCAACAGGATACCGGTAGCGAAAAACTGGTAGTAGGGGCAACTGCCAAGCCCCATGCAGAAATATTGGAAGTTGTGAAACCACTGCTTAGTGAACAAGGTATTGAGCTTGAGGTTAAAGTATTTACCGATTATGTACTGCTCAATCCTGCACTAAACGAAGGACAACTGGATGCCAATTTCTTCCAGCACATACCCTATCTGGATGATTACAATGCTAAAAATAATACTAATTTAGTTTGGACAACCAAGGTTCACACTGAGCCTATGGGTGTATATTCCAAAAAAGTTGAGAACATAGACAGCGTTGCCAACGGGGCCAAAATAGGTATTCCCAACGATGCAACTAATGGCGGCCGTGCTTTGGCAGTCTTAGAAAAAGCCGGCTTAATCACTCTTAAAGAAGGGGCTGGTATAACAGCCACCGATAAAGATATAGTCGGGAATCCTAAAAACCTTCAAATTGTAATGATGGATGCCGCTATGCTTCCCAGGGCTTTAGACGACCTGGACTTATGTGTTATTAACAGCAACTACGCTTTGGAAGCCAATCTTAACCCGGTGAAGGATTCTATTTTTATGGAAGACAAGGATTCACCCTTTGCCAACATAGTTGCAGTAAGAGCTGAAGACAAAGACAAGGAAAGCATCAAAAAATTAGGCGAAGCCCTGCAATCACCCGAGGTTAAGAAATTTATTGAGGACAATTATAAAGGCAGTGTAGTTCCTGCTTTCTAATAAGACAATAATTTCCTGCTTAATGCTGATTACATCAAAATGCCGGAGATATTTCTCCGGCATTTTAGTTGGTCAAGCTGCCTGTATGATTATTTGTTTATGTGCTTTCCCATGATCACAAGATCTCTTCTCATATCGTCCAGTTTTGCAACCTTTGGCAAGTATCCCCATTGCTCAAAGCCAAATTTGCTGAAAATGTTCAAGCTTGGCTTATTATGAGCGAAAATAAATCCCAGCAAAGTATGGATTTCCACTTTAGGCGCGTAGTCAATAGCTTTGGCAAGCAAGGTTTTTCCTATGCCCCGCGCCCTGTATTCAGAGGCGATATAGATACTTATTTCTGCGGCCCCGCTGTAGGCCGGGCGCCTGTTGAAGAAGTCAGTAAAACTCAGCCATCCCACGACATTATTGCCGGTTTCAACTACCCAAATCGGCCTTTTAGAACTGCGCTCATTAAACCAGGCCAGTTTGCTTTCCAATGACACCGGCTCAAGGTCAGCAGTTACCAATCGTGAAGGGATGGTAGCGTTGTAAATGTCCACTATGGCTTTAAGGTCATTATCCGAAGCATTTCTAATTAACATATGTCTTTCCTTTTTAAAACTGATTATCTCCAGGTTATAACAGGTTTTTTGCGTAAAGGTATCCTCTGGTAACGGTATTTAGGATATCCAATCATCATTGCCCCATAGCATTGATGTCCTTCCGGCAGTTTTAACGCTTCCGCCATAGGCGGGTAATGTGTGGCGGCTGAACTTAAAAAGCCTGCCCAACAAGTCCCAAGCTTCATGGAATGAGCGGCAAGTTCAAGATAGGTTAGGGCAATGGTGCAATCTACCAGGGGCGGATGAGAGCTTTTAGGGGCATGGGCGATGATCAATTGCGGGGCCCCCCTGCAGATCCTGTCAATGCCGTTATCCCAGTCATCAACAATTCTTTGCAGGCCGCTGGGTTTAATTTTGAGCAAACTTCTCATCCAGTCAATAGTCATCCCGGATAACTTATGAATTTCTTTTTTATCACTGATCACCAGCCAGTTGACAGGTTGTGCATTATGGCCGGAAGGGGCATAAGCGGCAATTTCAAATAATTTTTTCAACAGTTCTTTTTCTACCGGGGTATCTTGATAGTTGCGTGTTGAGCGCCGGGAAGAAAAAAATAGTTTAACTTCTTCCGGGCTGGGGATCATTTCGAGCTTAATATCAATGCATTCTTTAGGGTCCATGGAATTCAGTTTTAGTGCCCCGGAAGAACAGACAGCCATACAATGGCCGCAGTTTATACATTTTTTAGCCGAACTCTCTGTATAGATAGGGAACGAACCTTTTCCGGCATGTTCAATTACATTGGCCGGACAGACTCTCGCGCACTTTCCGTCTTTACCGCATTTATCTTTTTCAATGGTAAAAAGATTCACTGGGATTCTCCTTTCAAGTATGAGCTTGCTTGTTATTCATGATACATATAAGCTTTAAAATACGACCTTCCCGGCAAAATCCCTTTATTTGTATTCCGGCTGGATAAAACTTCATGAGTATAGAAAGTTACAAGTATTAATTGAACCCGGTAGTATAATGATATACTTAAAACATGATAGATAAAATGCTTTATAAGGAGGCAGTTACTTTGGAGTCTAGTAAACACCGGAAGGCAACATTTGCCGGGGGTAATCAAAAAACGAAGTTTAGCGATGCAATAAAAAGGTTAAATCCGATGCAGTATGAAGTAACCCAAAATAACGGCACCGAACCTCCTTTTCGCAACGAGTACTGGGACAATAAAGAAGAAGGGATATATGTAGATATAATATCCGGCGAACCCCTTTTCAGCTCGAAGGATAAGTTTGATTCCGGATGCGGTTGGCCAAGTTTTACCCGCCCCCTTGTTGAAGGCAATATAGTGGAGAAAGAAGATTATAGCCATAACCTGGTACGTACAGAGGTGCGCAGCAAAGAGGCGGATTCTCATTTGGGCCATGTGTTTGACGACGGTCCCGGACCTACCGGATTGCGATACTGCATAAATTCGGCAGCTTTACGCTTTATTCCTAAAAAGGATATGGAAAAAGAGGGTTACGGGGAATATCTTAAAATATTTGAAAATGCTTAAGGGTATTCCTTTTGGGTCAGAAGTCAGAAGTCAGGAGACAGGAGTCAGGAGACAGGAGTCAGGGTATTCATTATAGGTAAGATGTCAGTTGTCCGCTGTCAGCTGTCACGAACTTATCAAAACCTATAACGTAGAACCTATAACCTACAACCTCTGTAAGAAATACAAACTAAAAAACCTGCCGGATGGCAGGTTTATTAGTTGCTTAGTAGTTTTGAACTGAGCGATAGCAGTCCCTGCAGTATACAGGTCTGTCTTGGCGCGGTTCAAAGGGAACCTCGGTGTCTTGCCCGCAGGATGCACAAACTGCCGGGTACATGACTCTTTCTGCTCGGTTAAAGCTGCGCCCGTCACGGTTGCGCTGTTTGCGTGCTGCACGGCACTCGGGGCAGCGGCCGGGATCGTTGGTAAATCCTTTCTCAGCAAAAAACTCCTGTTCAGAGGCTGAGAAAATAAAATCAACTCCACAGTCACGACATGTTAAAGTGCGATCTTCGTACATTTAAAACCCTCCTTAATTTATTCCATTAGTATTAGGAGATGGGCAATTTTACTCTCCCTTTACCAAATGGAACCAGTGGAGGGTAATTGCAAACCATAACCTATGAATTTCAAACCATGATAACATAGCTATATTTTAAAGTCAAAGAAATTTAAACCGGTGGCCGGGTTTTATTATGCCGGGATAGATTATCCGTTGTTTATGCGGCATATATCTTATACTGGGTAAAAAGTTTAAAATTTTATTGCAACAAAGTTAACCCTTCCGTTATAATGAAATTTGTAGTAAAGAGGAGGGAAATTATGGCGAAGCATATTAAAACTGTAAATATTAACCAGATTGGTTTGAAATCTGCCCTACAGGATGGTTGCGGGGAGTGCCAGACATCTTGCCAGTCAGCTTGTAAAACATCATGCACAGTAGGGAACCAGGCCTGCATTAGGGAAAAAGAATAACATTAATCTTAAGGCCCGGTCCCAAAAGATTGGGCCTTTTTTACTACGGGGGAAAAGATGATACATAAATTTATATTTGACGATAATAGAATTGTATATGATGTCCACAGCGGGGCCCTTCATGTGGTTGATGAACCGGCCTGGGATTTGCTGGAGGATTATAATTTATTGACAGAGCACGAGCTTGTGGAAAAGTACTCTGTAAAATATGGGCCGGAAGAATTGAAAGAAACCTTGTCTGAAATAAAAGGCCTTGTGGAGAAGGGCCTTCTTTTTTCCCCGGATCCATTGGGTGGACGGTATACCCCACCCAAAGAAAATATAATCAAAGCCCTTTGTTTGCACTTGGCCCATGACTGCAATCTTGAATGCCGGTATTGTTTTGCCGGACAGGGTAAATTTGGTGGCAAGCCCGAACTGATGCCAGTCCAGGTAGGGCGGAAAGCCTTGGAATTTTTGATTAAGGCATCCGGCCCTAAAAAACATGTGGAAGTAGATTTTTTTGGGGGAGAGCCGCTGTTAAACTTTAAAGTGTTGCAGTCATTGGTAGAATATGGCAAACAATTGGCTTTGGAAAACAATAAAATAATTAAATTTACTGTAACTACTAACGCAGTAAACTTGGACAAACGTGTAGGTCAATTTTTAAATGACAACAATATCAGTGTAGTCCTTAGCCTTGACGGCCGTCCTGAAGTTCATGATGCCATGAGGCCTTTCCCCAGCGGCAAAGGTTCCCATGATATTGTCTTAAAAAAGATAAAGGATTTCCTGGAGTCCCGCAATTACCAGGATTACTACATCAGGGGGACTTTTACCTCTTTTAACCGGGATTTTGCCAAAGATGTGGAGTATTATGTGGAACAGGGTTTTGATGCTGTTTCTCTTGAGCCGGTGGTATCCGGCCCGGACTTCCATTACACCCTTCAGCCTGAAATGTTGGAAGAAGTTTGTGCCCAGTATGAAACCCTTGCCAGGATGATTGCTCAAATGAAGCGTGAAGGTAAGCATATAAACTTTTTCCATTTTAATGTGGATCTTAATGGAGGGCCCTGCCTGCCCAAAAGGTTAAGCGGTTGTGGCGCCGGCTACCAGTACCTGGCCGTTGATCCCCAGGGTGTGCTGTACCCATGCCACCAGTTTGTAGGACAAGATGAATTTATTATGGGTGATGTTTATAACGGTGTAAGCCGTTGGGATATAGGTGAGCGTTTTAAAAATAACCACCTTTATGCCAAGGAAGGGTGCAGCCGGTGTTGGGCTAAGTTTTTATGCAGCGGTGGCTGCCATGCCAGTGCTTATTTTAATGGCGGGGGCTTGGAAAAGCCTTATAAGCAAGCCTGTGTTTTAGCTAAAAAGAGATATGAATGTGCCCTGTACCTTTCATTATTAAAATATCAAGAAGCTTAATTAACCGGCAACTTATAATTTTTTTTGGTTATGCCTGTGAAAACATGGACGGTTTTTAGTATAAAAGCCTAAAATAAGGGATCTGGGAGTTATTTTATCGAGACCGGTTTTTTAAATAGCCTTGATGCCATGATATAATAGTCAGATGTAATTTGTGTTTTTCATGGCAATCTTGTCATATTTTGTCAAAAGCAAAAGGGGGGAATGTGAAGTTAGTAGTTTAAC
>CAYUXS010000001.1:0-21149 GCA_964448915.1 uncultured Peptococcaceae bacterium | reverse complement strand
GGTTGATTAGTTTTTTAAAAAAACCTAAAGAACCTTCGGCGATTTTAGGGGTAGCTATTTACACAGTATTCATTATGTTTCTGGTTGCAGTAATTAATGCAAGCAATACGGCGTGGGGGGTATTTTTAGGCGAAGACATGATTTCATTGGTGGATGATCCTTCCAAAGGCCGTGCCGTAATACGTCAATTGATTAGTGAACACCCCGAAGATCGTAGAATGCTGGAGAAGGTTTATTTAAAGAAAACCAGCCTTAAAGGCCCTTGGCTAACCGGTAACCAACTGAAGTTGGCTATAGGCCAAGCCGCATACGCCGGTGTCAGGAGTACTGCCGTTGTAGTAAACGGCAAAACAGTGCTGGTAATGAAAAACAGAAATGAAGCCCAGCAGTTATTGGAAAAATTAAAAGAGCCCTATAATCAATTAGGTGGCTCATCTTACTTTAAAGAAAACGTACAATTAGTAGACACCTTATCAAAACAAGACAAGATTGTAAGCCTGGCAAAGGCTTTGGACATAATTAAAAACGGTTACCAGTCAATTGCTACTTATGAGGTTAAGGATGGCGACACTCTCTGGGATGTGGCTTCCAGAGTTGGTCTTTCAGTTGAGAAGCTGCTGGCTATAAATCCAGGGTTAAATCCTGAAAGCATAAAGCCCGGTGATAGTATTAAACTGGCTAAGACTGAAAGTTTAATAAATGTAGAAACAGTACTGACTAAAGTAGTCTCGGAAACAATTAACTACCAGGTAGAAGAAAAACGGGATTCTTCTTTGTTGAAAGGCCAACAGAAGATTGTTAACCAGGGTAAAAATGGACGCAAAGAGGTTACATATAGAATTACGCTTAATAATGGCATCGAGATAGCCCGTAAGCAAATTGCAGAGACAATAACCGTAAAACCTGAAAACAAGGTAATTAAAACGGGAACTCGTACATTGCTTGCATCCCGTGGGGGCGGCCGCCTTGCTTGGCCTGCCTCAGGATCAATTACTTCGAAATTTGGTTCCAGGGGTGGAAGACACACTGGAATAGATATAGCCGGACGGGTTGGCGATCCGGTGGTGGCAGCTGAAGCCGGTACAGTGATCAGAGCAGGTTGGTATTCAGGATATGGCAAGTCTATTGATATCTCACATGGCAGCGGTGTTGTAACCAGATATGGTCACTTGTCCAGCATAAATGTTAGCACCGGGCAAGTGGTATCTCAAGGAGAGTTAATCGGAAAGGTTGGCAATACCGGCAGATCTACCGGCCCTCATTTGCACTTTGAGGTTATTCTTAACGGAACGCCATATAACCCTTTGAATTACTTATAAAAAATGCCCGCATAGCGGGCTTTTTTTATTTTAGCAGTATATAACCTTGGTGGACTTTAAAATACATTTTAAATATAATGTTAATGTCTATAAAGGTGATGGGGGATTTTTATGAGTAAACAAAATAATTCTGGTGATCAATCCAAAAAAAATTACAGGGCCAGGAAAGAGTTCAAAAGAAGGTTAATTTTCGGGATTGTTGCGGCAGTGCTAAGTTTGGGGTTGTTGGGCTCTTCCATAGCTTGGCTTCCTTCTTTGTTTAACGACAATGAAAACAGTGCTGCCCAGGATATACCGGCGCAGCTAACGCCCGCGGAAATTGAGGAGAAAATCAAATCCAACCCCAAAGATATAGATTTGCTGGTTCAGCTGGGACAGGCTTATTTAAGGGAAAACAATTCTTCAAAGGCAATAGAAACTTTTCAAAAAGCTGTTAATTTGGCTCCTGAGAGAGATGATTTGAAAAATCACCTTGCTGAAGGGTATATAGTGGGCAGCCGTTATGATGAAGCTATAAAAATATTAGAGGAAGTAATAAGCAAAAACCCCAATGACAAAGATGCCCATTACAATATGGGACATGCCTTGGTGGGAAAAAGGGAATACGGCAAAGCCCAGGAGGAGTTTGAAAAGTATATTCAACTTAATGGTGAAAATAACCCCGGTTCTGAGGAAGCAAAAAGGTTGGTAGAAACCTTGAAGGGGCTGCAGTAGCTTAAGGGTGTCCCTTATTGGTCAGCTGCCGGCTAATAGCTGCCAGCGGCTAGCTTACCAGCCACGGGGACAGGCCCCTTGGCAGGCAAATCTTATAACTTATAACCTAAAACTTTACTTTATATACCAAGTACCGGTATCCAATTTACCAATAACCTGTTGTGTTGTGTAGGGGCGGGCGTCTCTGTACGCCCGCTATTATTTTAACGGGGCCGCCGGCAGCTGGCAGCCAACTTGTAGAATCTACCGCTATTACTCCTCCAGGCACGCAGTTATAATATATTTAGTCAACTGGCTAATATAATTATTTAGGGGTAATAGAATGAAAACTGGAAGAATATTTTTAATACAATCTATACGCTGGCCCCGGTTTTTCCTGCGGGCGGCTCTTTTTGTCCTGACCCTGGCAGTGTTGGCTGCAGTGAAACTTCCTGGCCAGGCCAGGGGGTTTGCTTATGGGTTGTACCGGGAGGTTTCCAGGATTAGCTTGGAGCATAAGTTTAGGAATATGCCTGCACTGGAAAGTGCACATTTTAGAGTAATTTACCGGGAGAAAGATGCAGTATATGCCGGGATGGTTTTGGAGGCTGCTGAAAAATTCTATCAACCGCTGGCAGAAAAATATCGGTTGAAAAATAATAAAAAAATCCTGGTAATGATCTACCCTTCGAGAGAGGAACTAAATGCCAGCTTTGGTTGGCAGTCAAACGAAAGTGCCATTGGTGTGTATTATGTGGGTGTAATCAGGGTTTTATCCCCGGCATCCTGGATAGTGGGTCAAGATATTGAAGAAATAAAGGATGTCTTTCTAAAGTCCGGCCCTATGGCCCATGAGTTGACCCATCTTGCTGTAGATTATGCCACCGGGGGAAACTGCCCCCGCTGGTTGACTGAGGGGTTGGCCCAATTGGAAGAGTACCGGCTTACAGGTTTCCGTTTTGCCAATAAAAGTGATCAAGGCGGTTTTTACAGCCTTAAAGAAATGGATAAGAATTTTGATGATTTGGTAGACCAAAGCCTGGCTTACCGGGAAAGTTTATCCGTGGTTGAGTATATTAACACCCGTTATGGAGAAGAAAGTTTAAAAGATATTTTGTTTCATCTTAATAACGGCAAGAAAATTGATCAAGCTATAAAAACAGCACTTGGGGTAGATATGTCTGAAATGGAACAAAAATGGCGCAATTGGTCGGGTTTTTAGGAAAATTAGGAAGGAATTTCTTTTTAAAAAAAGAACTATGCATATGATTGTTAAACTTTTAATGTTTGAAATGGAGAATGCATGGTGCAAAGGTTAATCATTACGGGTGGAACTCCTTTAAAAGGCAAGATAAGAATAAGCGGTGCTAAAAATGCCGCTTTAGCGATATTATGTGCTTCTTTATTGGCAGAAGAAGAAGTTGTTATTGATAATATTCCCGACATTAATGATGTACAGGTCATGCTCAAGTTGATTAACTCTGTCGGTGCAAATGCCGTATGGCAGGATAAAGAAACGGTATCGATTAAACCGCCCACGTCCAAAGGGCCCCCTCCTCCTTACCATCTATGCAAACTTTTAAGGGCGTCCAACTTAATGCTGGGACCGATGCTGGCCAAGTTTGGCGAAGCGGAAATTCCGTTGCCTGGCGGCTGCAATATCGGCATCAGGCCGATGGACTTGCATTTTAAGGGCTTTATAGAAATGGGCGCTGCTATTAAGGTAGAAAATGGCTGTGTGCGGGCTTCCTGCAAAGAATTAAAGGGGACCCGTATTTATCTTGATTTTCCCAGTGTGGGAGCCACGGAAAATATTATGACTGCTGCGTGCCTGGCTACCGGGAAAACTATTATCGAAAACGTGGCTAAAGAGCCTGAAATAGTAGATCTGGCAAACTTCCTTAATTGTATGGGAGCCAAAGTGCGCGGTGCGGGAACTGATATTATTCATGTTGAAGGAGTTCCAAGACTAGGAGGGTGCCGTAAGTATTCAGTAATACCTGATCGTATTGAAGCGGGAACCTTTATGGTAGCGGCTGCGGCTACCAGGGGTGATGTAGAACTGGAAAATGTTATTTTAAAACACCTTGAGCCATTAAGGGCCAAACTCCAGGAAGCCGGAGCAGTGGTTATAGAGGGAGAAGATAATATAAGGGTTATTGCCGATGGCCAGTTAAAGCCAATTGACATTAAAACTCTTCCTTATCCCGGTTTTCCCACAGATATGCAGTCTCAGATGATGGCCATGCTTTCAACCGTACCGGGGACAAGCCTTATTACCGAAAACATATTTGAAAACCGTTATCAAGTGGTGGATGAGCTAAAGAGAATGGGTGCAAAAATAAAGGTAGAAGGTAGGATAGCTATTATTCAAGGCACAGAGAGTTTGCATGGAACCCATGTAAAGGCTACCGACTTAAGGGCCGGTGCGGCATTGGTTGTTGCAGGATTGATGGCTAAAGGAACCACCGAAATTTCTAATACAGAATATATTTACAGGGGTTACCACCAAATAGAGAACAAGCTAAAAGCCTTGGGTGCTCAGGTAATTACCAGGTAAAGGATGACAAAGGGAGATTGACCTCAATCTCCCTTTTTTTATTGGTATCGCTGCCGGGGCCGGCTTATCCATTAAGTTTTAAATATTTTTGCACTCATTCTCCGAAAAGGATCTGTTTAAAGCCGGAAGCTGGAGGCAGTTTCTATTAGTTGAGGGTGTTATGGTATAATTGCTCATAAAATGTAGTCTTGAAATCCTGTATGCAGGGCTCCTTATGTTTTGCAGGGAGGCATTTGAAAATGATTAATTTTTTCTTGGATTTATTAATACAGTATGGTATGAATGAAAAATTGTCTTTTTACCTGGCTAACAGTATAACAATATTTTGTATTATCCTAATCAGCATAATTGTTGATCTAATTACCAAGAACCTGCTCCTCAGGATTCTTAAACGGTTTGTCTCATTAAGCTTGACTAAATGGGATGATGTCCTGTTAGAGAAAAAAGTATTTGACAGGCTTGCTCATATTGCGCCGGTACTGGTTATCCTGGCCTTTTCCCCGTTATTTCCCGCATATCAAAGTTGGATCCAGCGAATAGCTTTTTCAGCAATAGTTATTGTTGTTTTATTAACGTTTAGCCGGCTTCTGGATGCTATAGACGATATCTACAGGCAATATGAAATATCTAAGACAAGGCCGATAAAAGGCTATTTGCAGGTTGCCGGGATATTGGCATATATCATTGGCATTGTAGTAATCATAAGCATCCTTATTAACCGGTCACCGTTGCTTTTATTAAGCGGCATTGGTGCTGCAACTGCGGTGCTGTTGTTAATTTTTAAAGATTCGCTGCTTGGGCTTGTGGCCAGTATTCAACTGGCGACCAACAAAATGGTGCAGATTGGGGATTGGATTGAAATGCCGGCCTATGGGGCAAACGGTACGGTAATAGAGATAACCCTGCATACTGTTAAAGTAAGAAATTTTAATAATTCAATTACTACTATTCCAACCTATGCATTAATATCCGAGTCCTTCCATAATTGGAGCTCAATGCATGAATCAGGGGCAAGGAGAATAAAAAGGTCAATATATATTGATATGACCAGTATTAAATTTTGTACTGACGAGATGCTGGAAAGGTTTGAAAAAATCCAACTGCTTAAGGATTACATTATACGCAAGAAACAGGAAATAGAAGAATACAACAAAAAACATAATATTGATTCCTCATATAAAGTTAACGGCAGGCATTTAACAAATATCGGTACTTTTAGGGCATATATAGAACAATATTTAAAACATCACCCCAGGGTACACCAGCACATGACATTAATAGTCAGGCAGCTGCAACCGACTGAAAACGGGTTGCCAATTGAGATTATTGTTTATGCAAATGATACAAAATGGGAGAATTATGAGGCGATACAATCGGATATTTTCGATCATATCCTGGCGGTGGTTCCTGAATTTGAACTGCGTGTCTTCCAAAACCCTACAAGTTATGATTTAAAAATCGCAAATAATTAAATAAGTATACAGCAGGTTTATTTTATATGTAGCATGAAGTTCCTGGGAGTGTCTTATGCATCTAAAAATACTGGCTGTCGGCCGGCTAAAAGAAAAGTACTGGCTGGATGCACAAAATGAATATTTAAAAAGACTGGCACCTTATGCCAAGGTTAAAATTGTTGAGGTTGCAGATGAGAAAGTACCTGAGGGGGCCCCTGCTGCTGCTCAAGAAATTATCAAAACCCGGGAAGGGGAACGCCTATTAAAAAATATTCAACCCGGGGCGTATATAATTGCCCTGGACCGGGAAGGAATCTGCCTGTCTTCAGAGTCCTTTGCAAAGAGCATGGCCGAACTGGGGCTTAAAGGCAAAAGCGAGGTTTATTTTATTATCGGCGGTTCATTAGGATTATCAAAAGAGATATTAAATGCCGCCCATCTTAGGCTGTCGTTTTCAGAAATGACTTTTCCACATCAGTTGATGAGGGTTATCCTTTTGGAACAGGTATACCGCGCTTTTAAAATAATCCGGGGTGAACCTTACCACAAGTAAGTTCTTAAAATTTATATAAACCCCCAACTCGAAGGCCTTAAGAAAGACAAGAAAATTGCTATCACGGGTGAGGGCAGTTAGTTATGAAAAATCAATATATCCAACCGGTCTTAAAGTGGGCGGGCGGTAAACGGCAACTGATCCCTGAAATACTGAAGCATATTACCAGCCAAAGTTTCAGGACGTATTATGAACCTTTTTTAGGCGGCGGGGCTGTTTTTTTCCATCTAAAGCCAAAGGAAGCTGTATTAAATGATCTTAACGCGGAACTTATCAATGTATATTTAGTCATTAAAAACAATGTGGAGGAACTCATTGAGGATCTGGCCAAGCATAAGAATGAAGAGGATTATTATTACAAAATAAGGGAAATGGACAGGAACGGCGGGCTGCAAAATTTATCCAATATCCAAAGGGCGTCAAGAGTTATATTTTTAAATAAAACATGCTACAATGGCCTGTTTCGGGTAAACTCCAAGGGTGAGTTCAATACCCCTTTTGGCAAGTACAAAAGGCCCAATATAGTAAACGAAAAAGTCTTACGGGCTGTAAGTAAATATTTAAACGAAAATAATATTGATTTATTAAATACAGATTTTGAAGAAGCTGTTAAAGGAATTGGCAAAGATGATTTTGTATATTTCGACCCCCCATATTTCCCTGTTTCTGAGAGTTCGTCTTTTACGGGTTACACTTTTAACGGCTTTGGTGTGGAGGAGCAAATAAGGCTTAAGAAGTTATGCGACCAGCTCGATAAAAAAGGTATCAGGTTCCTTCTTTCAAATTCTGCGGTACCGTTTATTCTTGATCTTTATAGAGGATACGAGATTGAGTTTGTTGAAGCAGCCAGGAGTATAAACAGTGTAGCCAGCAGAAGGGGAGGGGTTAATGAAATCCTAATCCGGAATTATTGAGGCGAAATATTGCACAAATTTAAATTAATAAGGGGTTTTGGCTATGATATCTTGGAAAGATGAATACAAGATAGGTATCCAAAAAATTGATGAGCAGCATAAAAAGCTTTTTGAGATAGCGGATAAAATATTTTTACTGATTAAAGATAATTTATCAGTTGATAAATATGATAAAATTGTTGAACTAATTAATGAGTTAAAAGACTATACTGTATATCATTTTGAATCAGAAGAAGCTTACATGAGGAGCATATCTTATCAATATTACCCCGCCCATAAAAAAGAACATGAAGATTTTATTGATAAAATAAATAACTTGGACCTTAATGAAATTGATAATAACCAAAGCGGTTACTTATTAGGAATTATGGACTATGTTGTAACATGGATAAGCAAGCATATCTTGGAAAAGGATAAATTTATTGGGAAGTATGAGGGCCAAAATGCAAAATCTTAAAAATATCTTGCCAAAAACATGTTTATAATGGTAAACTATGCGTGATAAAAAATAATACTTAAATTCTATGAAAGAGAAAAGTAGGGTGAAAACAAACTATCAGGGAGGAAATGTCATAGACTGCGAGCATTTCCGGGTTATGTACACCTGAAGTTCGCTCTGGAGGCGCCGGCTGAAAAGTATTGGCTGAGTAGGCTTGGACGTGGTAATCTCACGTTATAGGGATAAGGTGGTTGAATCAGTTCAACTTGCCTTGCTAAGTTGGCCTCAAATCAAGCCGGGGCAACTGGGGTGGTAACGCGGTGGTATTATAACCTTTCGTCCCTTGGGATGAGGGGTTTTTTTATTATTCGCTCTCTAAATTTTACCAATGAAAAAGGAGTGAAAAAGATGTTGAAAAGGAATGTTAAGGGGAGAGGTAAAAAAGCGCTGTTAGGAGTACTTTTGTTGTCCTTATTGGTGGTGCTGGCAGGTTGCGGCGGTGGCGACAGCCAAGATAAATCCCAGCCTGTAAACCTGGGAATCATTCAAATTGCCGAGCACCCGGCCTTGGATGCCGCCCGGCAAGGTTTTCTTGATACTCTTGCCGAAAACGGCTATGTTGAAGGTGATAACTTAATAGTTGACTATCAAAATGCTCAAGGTGATCAGCCAACTTTGCAGTCTATAGCCAGTAAGTTCGTCCAGGACAAAAAAGATATAATTCTGGCTATAGCAACTCCTTCCGCCATGACTATGGCTAATGAAACAAAGGATATACCTATTTTAATCACTGCTGTTACCGATCCGGTAGCCGCCAAGTTGGTTAAAAGCCTTGAGAAACCGGGTACCAACGTTACAGGCACCACTGATATGAACCCGGTAGCCAAGCAGTTGGAGTTAATTAAGGATTTTGTGCCAAATGCAAAAACTGTTGGTATTATCTACAATTCCAGTGAAATCAATTCTGAAGTTCAAGTAAAAATAGCCAGGGAAGCAGCACCCGGCTTAGGGTTTGAACTGCAGGAAGCAACTGTTACTGCAAGCGGTGAGGTTATGCAGGCTGCCCAATCACTGGCCGGCAAGGTAGACGCAATATACCTTCCTACCGATAACATGGTTATTTCTTCTCTGGCCGCTGTGTTACAGGTAGCCGAAGCTGAAAAGATTCCGGTAATTGCCGGGGAGAGCAACTCTGTAGAGCAAGGGGCAATGGCTACCTTGGGCATAGACTATTATAAGCTGGGGCGCCAAACCGGTGAAATGGCATTGAGGATCCTTAACGGGGAAAAACCACAGGATATGGCCATAGAGGAATTAAGAGAAAACACTCTGGTGATAAACTTAAAGGCTGCTGAACGAATGGGCGTAAAAGTATCTGATGCTATCAAGGAAAAAGCAGACAGGATAATCGAATAATAGTCAAAAAAAATATTGTCAAAGGTGCAGGTTAGCGGTACAATACCGGCAAATCCGGTTCTGATGGATATCGAACCGGATTGCCGCTAATTTTAACTGGTGGAGAGGGAAATGTCTGGTAGTGTTTTGATAGGAGTATTAGAACAAGGGTTGCTGTATGGAATTATGGTCCTGGGGGTATATTTAACTTTCCGGATACTTGATTTTCCCGACTTGACGGTAGATGGAAGCTTCCCCTTGGGTGCTGCTGTAGCCGCCCATATGATTATTACCGGAAGCAACCCTTGGTTGGCTACTGCAACAGCCTTGTTTTGTGGCATGGTAGCCGGTTTTGTTACCGGTTTTTTGCATACCCAATTAAGGATTACGCCTCTTCTGGCAGGAATTCTGTCAATGATTGCACTTTATTCGGTTAACCTCCGGGTTATGGGAAAATCGATGATCTCACTTCTTAGAATGGACACTATTTATACCGGCTTAAGTGCTTTGGGGATAAGCGATAATATAGCAGTTATAGTTTTGGGTGGCATAGTTGTAGCGATAGCAATATTTTTGGTCTATTTGTTTTTGGAAACAGAAGTGGGTTTGGCTTTGCGCGCAACCGGTGACAACCCGCAAATGATACGAAGCTTGGGTGTAAATACCAATATTATGAAAGTAACCGGGCTTAGTATCAGCAATGGCCTTATTGCCTTTTCCGGGGCTATGGTTGCCCAGAAGCAAGGTTTTGCCGACGTGGGTATGGGTATAGGTATGATTATAGTCGGGTTGGCTTCAGTAATTATTGGAGAAGTTCTTTTTGGCAATCATACTATATTACGCTGTTTAATAGCAGTCGTAATCGGTTCTATTATTTACCGGTTTGTGATTGCAATGGTCCTGCAAATGGGTTTGGCGCCAACCGATTTAAAATTGTTTACCGCAATTCTTGTCGCTTTGGCCCTTTCTTCACCTGTCCTTAAAGAGGTTGTGCTAAAGCGTATTAACCGTGGGGGAGGTGAAAAAGATGCTGCTTGTCGACTCAATCAGTAAAACATTTAACCCGGGAAGTGTTAATGAAAAAACTGCTTTGACAGGTATATCCCTGCATATGAAGTTAGGCGACATAGTAACTATTATCGGGGGAAACGGTGCCGGCAAGTCCACTTTGCTGAATGCGATTGCCGGGGTTGTAACTATCGACCAGGGTAGAATAGTCCTGGCTGGAAAAGAGATACACAACCAGCAGGAGCATAAAAGGGCAGGCAGCATTGGCCGTGTTTTCCAGGATCCCATGTTGGGGACTGCAGCTTCTATGACTATTGAAGAAAACCTGGCCCTGGCTATGCGCCGTGGCAGGCCGAAAAGTTTGCGCTGGGGTGTAAGCCGGAAGGAACGCAATTATTTTAGAGAGCGCCTTGAACTCCTGGGTTTAGGCCTGGAGAACAGGCTTTCCGTTAAAGTGGGGTTGCTGTCCGGGGGGCAACGTCAAGCTTTGACTTTGCTTATGGCTACAATTACAACCCCGTCTTTGCTATTACTGGATGAGCATACAGCCGCCCTTGATCCCAAAACTGCCTCCAAAGTTATGCACCTTACCAGGACTATTGTCAATGAGAATAAACTGACAACCTTGATGGTAACTCACAATATGGAGCAAGCCCTTTCATTTGGAAACAGGCTGTTAATGCTACATGAAGGGAAAGTCTTATTGGATATAGAGGGAGAGCAAAAGGCCAAGGCTACGGTTAGTGATTTGCTGGCAATGTTTGAGAAGCAAAGCGGCAGGGCGCTGGAAAATGATCGGATGCTGCTGGCCAATTAGTTGTTCCGGTATTATCCAATATATTTTATGACTGAAATGTTAAGGGGTTTTCTTGAGAAAATCCCTTTTATAATATTTGTTTTTACAAGACCTATGTATATACTATTAGTACTGTTGTAATTATTACAATTTTATGAAGTTTTGCGGGGTGGTTTCTATTACGGTCTTGTATATACTTGACTTGATTGGTACCTTTGCTTTTGGGCTTAGTGGCGGGATTTTGGCAATTCGCAAGGGAATGGACCTGTTTGGTGTATTTGTCCTTGCAGTGGTGACCGCCATTGGAGGAGGTACTACCAGGGAAGTAATGCTGAACAACCAAGAATTATTTATCATTTATAACCCCGATTATATTGCAGTGATATTGGCCAGTGCCATATGCTCTTTCATTTTTTATGAAAGATTATTACGCATAAATTCGGTTATATTAATAGCAGACGCTTTTGGACTGGGTACTTTTGTCTGTATTGGTGTATCAAGGGCATTAACAGCCGGCGTCCCTTTGTTTGGGGCGGTAATAGTCGGACTTATAACTTCGGTAGTTGGCGGTATGCTTCGTGATATAATTGCGAAAGAAATGCCAATGATTTTGGTAAGAGATTTTTATGCTATGGCCTGCCTTATCGGGGCCATTATCTATGTCTTTCTTTACTGGTTGGGGCTGCCGGAAACACCGGTTATGTTGATTAGTGCGGCTGTAGTAATTATTTTACGTTTGCTGGCAATCAAATATCGCTGGAATTTTATCAGGAAGAAGATGTCCGGCAAGAGCGAAACTTCTTAAGAAGCAGCCCTTGTGATATAATTATTAAGCTATGCCGTTTATTGCAAATAAATGTTTTATATTAAGTTATAGCAGCTGCTGTGTACCGGCTGTTGGTTATAACTATTTGTGTTAAAGAGGGATTGAAGATGACTGCGAACAACAAGGAAATTATACCGGGTAATTTTATTCACGACATTATTGAAGAGGACCTTAAAACCGGGAAATACCAAGGCAGGGTGCATACCAGGTTTCCCCCGGAACCAAATGGCTACCTGCACATAGGCCACGCCAAATCAATATGCCTGAATTTCGGCACTGCTATCAAATATAACGGCTTGTGCAATTTAAGGTTTGATGATACCAACCCTACCAAAGAAGATATTGAGTATGTCAACTCAATTCAGGAAGACGTAAAGTGGTTGGGGTTCGACTGGGAAGACAGGATTTTTTATGCTTCTGATTACTTTGAGGAGTTGTACGATTATGCAGAGCAGATGATTCGTAATGGCAAGGCTTATGTTTGCGACCTGTCTCCTGAAGAGATTAGGGAGACAAGGGGGACTTTAACTGAGCCCGGGGTGGAGAGCCCTTATCGAAACCGTTCTGTTGACGAAAACCTTGACCTGTTTCGCAGGATGAGGGCGGGTGAATTCCCTGACGGTTCAAAGGTGCTCCGGGGTAAAATAGATATGGCTTCACCTAACCTGAATATGCGGGACCCCGTTTTATATCGTATTCTGCGGGCAACACATCATCGTACCGGGGACAAATGGTGCATCTATCCCATGTATGATTTTGCCCACCCTCTTTCCGACTATATTGAAAACATAACTCATTCCATTTGTACTTTGGAGTTTGAGGATCACCGCCCTTTATACGATTGGGTATTGGAAGCCTGTAATATTAAGAATGGACCCCAGCAAATTGAATTTGCCAGGCTTAATCTTACTTATACTGTTATGAGCAAGAGAAAGCTTCGCCAATTGGTGGAAGAGAATTATGTAGACGGCTGGGATGATCCCAGGATGCCCACTATTTCAGGACTGCGCAGGAGGGGTTATACCCCGGAGTCAATAAGGGATTTTTGCGAGCGGATAGGAGTGGCAAAAGCCAACAGTACAGTGGATATCGCTTTATTGGAACACTGCCTGCGGGACGATTTAAATAAAAAAGCCCCAAGAGTCATGGCTGTATTACGCCCGTTGAAGGTTGTTATTGAAAATTATCCCGAAGGCCGGGTTGAAAACCTGGAGGCGGAATATAACCCTGACAATCCTGAGCTGGGGTCACGGGTAATCCCGTTTTCCAGGGTACTGTATATTGAGCAGGAAGATTTTATGGAAAACCCACCGAAAAAGTATTTCCGCTTATCTCCCGGTTCTGAGGTGCGGCTGAAGTATGCCTATATAATTAAATGTGAAAAAGTTATAAAAGATGAAAACGGCCGGATTGTAGAACTGCGTTGTACTTATGACCCGGACACCAAGAGCGGCACACCCGGCGGTGATGCCCGGAAGGTCAAGGGGACGCTGCATTGGGTTTCTGCTGCCAATGCGGTACCAGCCAAGGTTCGACTGTATAATCACCTGTTTCTAAAAGAAAACCCTGATGATGAAAATGACGGTACTGATTTTAAGTCTAACATCAACCCGGATTCACTTGAGGTTTTAAATAACAGCTTAATTGAACCTGCTTTGATCAATGCTGAAAAGGGAAGCCGGTACCAGTTTTTAAGGCATGGTTATTTTATAGTAGATACCAAGGATTCCAAGGAAGGCGCACCTGTTTTTAACAGGATAGTGCCTCTAAAGGACAGCTGGGCTAAAATTCAGAAATCGGTTAAATAACAAAACACACTGCCTAACTGGAAAAGGATACCCCTGTCCCAAAAATCGAATTATACTTGCCTTTTTATAACAAACAACTATATAATCTAGTAGTATAATCTAGTAGTGGTTGAAAACCTCCCCCCAGCACCTCCTGGGGTGTTAATCTTTATTTAAGTATACGGAGGCGCATTGGATGGCTGATAAAACTTTACCGTTTAATAAGGAAAAACTTATGGAAATCATAGAACAATACCCTACCCCTTTTTATATCTATGATGAAGAGGGTATCAGGAACAATGTCAGGAAATTATTAAAAGCGTTTTCATGGGTTCCTGAGTTCAAGGAATATTTTGCTGTTAAGGCAACACCAAACCCTTCAATATTAAAAGTGCTTAAAGAAGAGGGCTTGGGGGCTGATTGCAGTTCTTTGACAGAGCTTATTCTGGCTGAAAAGGCGGGTATTGTAGGAGAGGACATTATGTTTACCTCTAATGATACCCCGCCTGAGGAATTTATTAAAGCCAAGGAACTGGGGGCTATTATCAATTTGGATGATATTACCCATATACCTTTTTTGGAAAAATGTGCCGGAATCCCGGAGCTAATTTGTTTCCGGTATAATCCGGGGCCTCTGCAGGAAGGAGGCAACGCCATCATTGGGAACCCTGAAGAATCCAAGTACGGGTTAACCCGCAAGCAGATATTGGATGCCTACAGGATAATGCAGGGTAAGGGTGTCAAACGTTTTGGTGTCCATACTATGGTAATTTCCAATGAACTGGATGCCAACTATTTTATTGAAACCGCCAGCATGATGTTTGATCTGGTACTGGAGATATATAGGACTTTGGGTATAAAGATGGAGTTTGTTAATTTTGGTGGCGGTATAGGAATACCTTATAAACCTGAGGACAAAGCTGTTGATCTTGACTATTTAAGCCGGGGAATTAAACGGGTTTATGACGAAAAAATTGTTTTAAACGGCCTTCATCCCATGAAATTATACATGGAATGCGGGCGGATGATAACCGGGCCTTATGGTTATCTGATAACCAAAGTAATACACAAGAAAGAGATTTATAAAAACTACGTTGGTGTTGATGCCTGCATGGCCAACCTTATGAGGCCCGGAATGTACGGCGCTTATCACCATATTACCGTTTTGGGCAAAGAAGATTGGCCCCTGGGTTATATTTATGATGTGGTCGGCTCTCTTTGTGAAAATAACGATAAGTTTGCTATCAACCGTAAACTGCCCATGATAGAAATTGGTGATATTATCGCAATTCATGACACAGGTGCCCATGGGCATGCTATGGGTTTCAATTATAACGGCAAGCTGCGCTCGGCTGAGTTGTTGTTAAAAAGTGATGGCAGTGTCGAACTGATTAGAAGAGCAGAAACTATAGAGGATTATTTTGCAACATTGGATATTTAGCTGTGGCTGCCGGCTGTAAACTTTTATTTGTAGTTTTTCTTATAAGGGTTATAGGTTATAAGTTTATGTGTTAAATATGATAGCGGTTAGCTACCAGCTTATAGCCAAGTAATATGTTTTTATGTTAGCCGTAGGGGCGGCTGTCCGCAGCCGCCCGTTTCTGTCTTTATCTATACTATAAGGAAGGATGCTTTTAATGGATAATAATCAAGATGAACTGCAAAAACAAATTGATGCTATTATTGCAAATCCGGAATATGGCTCTGATCTTTATGACATTGGTGTAAATTTAATGAACAGGGGTATGCTTTTTGAGGCATCTCGTTTCTTTCACGAAGCAATTAACAGAAACGACAAGCATGCTTTTGAAGCCAGTGCCAATCTGGGGTTTATTTATTACCGGATGGGAGATTCGGAGAAACTGCTGGAGGCCAATTTAAAAGCAGTAGAAATAAAGCCTGATTATGCTAAAGGCTATGCAAACATAGGTTTTGTATACATGGAGATGGGCAGGACTGAAGAAGCTATAGAAGCTTTGGAGAAAGCTATCAGTTTAGAACCGGAAATGGCCCAGGCATGGAGCAACTTAACCAGTGCTTATATGCAGCTTGGAGATCTTGAAAAAGCCATTGAAGCCGGTGAAAAACTGGTCCGGTACGCACCGGAATTTGCAGTGGGTTTCAATAACCTTGGTTATGCGTATTACCTGAAAAAAGATTATGCGAAAGCAATAACATATATAGATAAGGCCCGGGAATTAGGATTGGAAATCCACCTTGATTTTTTGAAACAACTTGAGCCCCACCGCGACCAACAGTGATAAATTGGCGTTTTAGGTTTTACGTTACAGGTTTTGGGTTATAAGTTCGTGACAGCTATAAATACCTTAACTCCTGACACCTGTCTCCTGAATTCTGACTACTGACTTATGACTTATAAGGAATACCCTTAAGCCTATGGAGGTGATTTTTATGCCATTTGTAAATATCAATGGTGTAGAAATTGAGTTGGACGAGGACGGGTTCATTGTCGATTATGAGCAATGGAATGAGGATTTGGCCAAGTATTTTGCCTTGCAAGAAAATATTGAGGAGTTAACTGAAGATCACTGGAGGGTTATTAATTTTCTCCGGGACTACTATAAACAGCACCAAGTGGCACCTATGATCCGTAAGCTTTGTAATGGGAGCGGTTTCAGCCTAAAGCAGATTTACGAGCTTTTTCCAACCGGCCCGGCAAAAGGGGCATGCAAAATAGCGGGCCTTCCAAGACCTGCCGGGTGTGTATAAAATAAAAAATCATAATGCAACCAGTTTTATAGCAAAGGCACAGTTGCCGGCGGTATAAACCGCGTCAGGTAATTGTGCTTTTTGTGTTCTGTGGGAAGCATTTAAGACGATTGGCCGGGGCTGCAAAAAGCTCTCAGTTGATAGTTATTGGCAGTGTTTTTACATATTTGGTTTTAGATTAGGAAAAATAAAGGATAAGTCAGAATAAGGGGAGGGTTGGTTATGAAAAGCTTTAACAGGAATAGAAAAGCTTCTGTATTGATTATTTCTGTTATTTTATTACTTGTAATAGGCTTTTTCAGGCTACACGGGAGTGCTTTAGGCCAGGATCAGGTACTTTATTGGGGAAGCAGCGGTCCTGAGGTTAAAAAAGTGCAGGCCCTGCTGAACCGGTGGGGATATTACGGGGGTGCAATAGACGGGTACTATTCCGGCAAGACTTTTCAGGCTGTTAAAGACTTTCAGAGGAAAAACGGTTTAAAGGTGGATGGTGTAGTAGGGCCGCAAACCAGGGCTGCCCTCGGCTTACCGGTGGTAAGAAAGGCAGTGCCGGCAATGGCAAATTCCCCAGCCAACTTGGATAACAGCAGCCATGTTTATTTATTGGCCAGGGTAATTGAGGGAGAGGCCGCCGATGAGCCTTATCACGGTAAAGTAGGAGTAGGGGCAGTCATATTAAACAGGGTGCGAAGCGGCCTTTTCCCTTCATCAATTCCGGGTGTTATTTACCAGCCTCACGCTTTTGAATCGGTTACTAATGGGCAGTATACCAGGGCTGTTAGCAAGGAGTCGCTGCGAGCCGCTCAAGAGGCTTTAAGTGGCTGGGATCCCACCGGGGGAGCGCTTTTTTTCTGGAACCCAAGTAAACCGGTTTCCTCTTGGATTTGGTCACGGCCGGTGATAACTCAAATTGGCCGGCATGTTTTTGCTCGATAAGGAGATGGTGCTTAAATGAAAATAAAAAAATGGATTTTGCCGGTTTCTTTAGGGGTTCTTCTTTTTTTAGGCGCTGCTGTTTGGGGTTATAACCAGTTGCTATCCCGTAGGGCTGCTGAAACCGCTTTAAGCAACAGGTATAATCTGGCATATTTTAATTTGGTTAACAATCTTCAAGTCATTGAAATGCTGCTGTCAAAAACCCTGGTTGGAGATGAAACATCTCAGGATATTCAACTATTTTCACAGTTATGGCGTGAAGCAAACTCTGCACAGGCCAACCTTGGCCAAATACCGGTACCCGAAGCTGAAATTGCGAAAACTATTAAATTTTTAAATCAAATAGGGGCTTACGCTCAAACTTTAGGAATACAAACTGCGGGAGGTTCGCCCAAAACCGAAGAGCAGTGGAAAACTCTACAGGTGCTTTATAAACAGTCGAAGTTACTTAACGAAGAAATTGCTAAAATTGGTGAGGAATTATCCAGCGGCCGCCTGCTGACCGGGGAAATTGCCAGGGTAAGGCAATGGAGGGCCGGAGGCCGGGAACCCCAGGATGTAAGAGCAAGTTTTCGCAATACGAATGAAAATATGCAGCAGTTTCCCACCCTTATCTATGACGGGCCTTTTTCTGACCACTTGGCAAAAAAAGAACCTGCCGGGCTTCATGGCGCCCAGGTTAGTGTGGAGCAGGCGAAAGAAAAAGCATTGGCTTTTTTAGGCAAGCAGGCAGGGGTTAATTATACGGTCAAGGTAATACGTGAAGACAAAGCCAGGGTGCCATTATTTAGAGTGGAGGCAGTTCCCAATAATGATCAAAACAACCTGGTTTCCATGGGTATAACTCAAAAAGGCGGGCAGGTATTATGGATGATCAGGCCCAGGGTAGTTGACGTTACAAAACTGGATATTACCCAGGCGGGTGATATTGCCGCACTTTTTTTGAGAGAACGCGGGTTTGAAGAAATGGAAAAAACCTATTATGAAACCCGCAACAATATAGCAATATTTAATTTTGCCGCCACACAGGAAGGGGTAATCCTTTACCCTGATCAGGTTAAAGTTTCAATAGCACTGGACAATGGGCAGGTTTTGGGGATGGACGCCAATAATTATTGGATGTCCCATAAAACAAGAAAACTCCCGCAGCCAAAGTTAACGGTGGCACAAGCAAAGGAAAAATTAAGCCCCAAGCTAAAAGATGTCACCCCGGGACGGTTGGCATTAATCCCTGTATCTGTCGATAGAGAAGTACTGGCTTATGAGTTCCAGGGCAGGTTGGATCAGGATGTTTTCCTTTTATACATAGACGCTGTAACGGGAGAAGAGCAAAAGATTCTCCGGGTTATTAAGACCAACAACGGGGTATTGACAATGTAAAACAAAAGGTGTTAAATACACTTATCCGGTTGATTTTTATGTTGACGTGAAGAAAAACGTTATGCTATAATGTCCATACTTTTTAAATGGATGCCATGATGGGAATGAGGGTTATGTAGTCTTAAAGAGAACCGGGGTAAGGTGAGAGCCCGGTAGATTATATGTAACCCGTGCCTCCCCGGAGCAGCAGGGTTGAAAGCTTTTGAGTATACCCTGCCGGTTGCCCCCGTTAGAGGGTTCCAAAGAGGGCTATTAATAAATAGCCAATTTGGGTGGTACCGCGGGAATATAATACTCCCGTCCCTTAATATTTTTTAGGGACGGGAGTTTTTATAGTTTTGGATGTTATTTTGTACGGGAGGTGTTCTAATGATGAAGGAAATATTAGAGCTATTGGAATCTAATGCTAAACTAACGGTAAAAGATATTGCCATTATGCTTTCAAAAGAAGAGGCGGAGATTGAAGCCAAGATAAAAGAGATGGAAGATAAAAAAATAATCATCGGTTATCATACTTTGGTTAATTGGGAAAAAGTTGGCGAGGAAAAGGTTTCAGCGGTTATTGAGGTTAGGATGACCCCCCAGCGGGATGTGGGTTTTGATGCTGTAGCTGAAAGGATTTCCCGTTTCCCTGAGGTCCGGAGTGTCCGCTTGGTTTCAGGCACTTATGATCTCTCGGTGACTATTGAAGGTACTTCCATGCGGGAAGTAAACCATTTTGTGGCTACCAAACTGGCCACAATTGAAGGGGTGGTCAGCACTACCACCCACTTTATAATGAAAACCTATAAACAAGACGGGGTCATTATGGAAGAAGAAGTTGAAGACAGAAGGCTGGTGGTTTCCCCATGACCAATAAAAAGACAGATTGGTCTGAAAGATTGAACCCGGTGGTCCGTTCAATACCTCCGTCCGGGATAAGGAAGTTTTTTGACCTAATAACTGAGATGAAAGGAGTTATTTCATTAGGAGTCGGTGAACCTGATTTTGTAACCCCGTGGCATATCAGAGAAGCCTGTATTTATTCCCTGGAAAAAGGTTATACCATGTATACATCAAATCAGGGGTTGTTGGAGTTAAGGGAGGAAATAGCCAAAGATATACATGGCTATTACGGTGTTACTTATGATCCCAGGAAGGAAATATTGGTAACGGTAGGTGTTAGTGAGGGTCTTGACCTGGCTATGAGAGCACTTATACATCCGGGAGATGAAGTGCTGGTGCCTGAGCCTTCCTATGTTTCCTATGCACCTTCAGTTACCCTGGCCGGAGGTGTTCCGGTGATGATGTCCACCAGTGTTGAGGAAGACTTAAGGTTGACAGCCCAAAGGGTGGAAAAGGCTATTACACCGAAAACCAGGATACTGCTTCTAAGCTATCCTAACAATCCTACCGGGGCCATACTCCACCGCCAGGATGTATACGAAATAGCTGAAGTGGTGAAGGCACATGACCTGGTGGTTATATCAGATGAAGTATACGATAAATTGACCTATATCGGGAGCCATACTTGTTTTTCTTCAGTCCCGGGCATGCGGGAAAGGACAGTTTTGTTAAATGGGTTTTCAAAGGCTTACGCTATGACAGGATGGCGTATCGGTTATGCGGCAAGTAATTCCGATTTTATTGGGGCAATGAATAAAATCCACCAATACAGCATGCTTTGTGCGCCTATCACCGGGCAAAAAGCGGCTTTAGAAGCATTAAAGAACGGCCGCGAAGGAATGAACAAAATGGTTCAACACTATAACCGCCGCCGCCACTTGGTAATGCAAGCCTTTAAAGATATGGGGTTACCGTGCTTTGAACCCGGTGGCGCTTTCTATGCTTTCCCTGATATAAGGGAAACAGGTTTAACATCTGAAGAATTTGCAGAGAAATTGTTAATGGAAGAAAAAGTGGCGGTAGTGCCGGGAAATGCTTTTGGACCTAGTGGGGCGGGCTTTGTACGTTGTTCTTATGCCACCTCGATAGAAGATTTGGCAGAGGCTTTCCGCAGGATGGCCCGCTTTGTGCAAAGACATGGGGTTCGTGCAAAGACAGTGGTTAATCTTTAATTTGTTCAGGAGGCTGGCCTTTATATTGCTTAATTGGGCTGTCCCGGCAGGTTGGGACAGCCTTTACTTTCCAAGTTAATTATTGAACCAGTTAAGGGTTAAATGTTGTATAATTGTAAAATGGCTATGTTTGATCCGGAGGTGGGTTTGTTGAAAGAGCTTATGACGGGTAATGCTGCAATTGCCAGGGGAGCTTTTGAAAATGGTGTTACCATGGCATCAGGTTATCCCGGGACACCCAGTACAGAAATACTTGAAAATTTCAGCCGTTATGAGGGAATTTATGCGGAATGGGCGCCAAA